>BAABOD010000001.1:0-133590 GCA_040371255.1 Anaerolineaceae bacterium
CATCGAGGATCTCTCACTCTCCACTGTCTAAAATATGGACATTTGAAACAGTTACTTGTTTTCGCCAGCCTCATGAGTGTATAGCCTGCCCATAGGTAAAACATCAATCCAATGCAATGGAAATATGAAGAATAAGCCTAAAGAGTATAATACTGCTAACCATAACGGAGGCATTATACCCATGAAAACTTACCGTCTAGATCCAGCAAAACTACCCCAGCAAAAGAATACCATCTTGAAGGTGTATGGCATCACCTTCTTAGTTTTAGTTGCTATTTCTGTAGCGCTCAACTGGGGGCAGGAAACAATGCGCTCGCTCCTCTGGATGATCCCGTTAATCGCGATTCTGTTCTTCTATTCTGGCAATCGGGCTTATAAGCAGCGCAAGGAGCTTTGGGAGAACTATAGCCTTGAATTGTATGATGACTACTTAATCCAAAATCAGCCGCGATACCCAGAGCTGCGCCTAAACAAGAGCGACCTACTCAGCGCCACAGAGAAGAAGTACGGGATGTTGATTTCCGCTAAACAAGGCAAAGACATTTTGGTGATTACGAACTTTTTGCCTGATGAGGACTACCAAGAAGTGGTGCAGACATTGAAAGGCTGGATCGCTGAGAACCAAGCTGCAGCGCAAGCAGAAGCTCCAGCGCCTGAGGAAACACCTCAGCTTGAAGCTGAGCAAAATCTACCTGAAGAGCCCGAACCTGAAGAGGAAATCTTGCAGGCAGACGAACCAGAAGATGAGCAGTAAACGCCTTTAGGTTCAGCGCAGCTTCTTGAGCATTTTCCAGGCAGGCTCGTGCACAGTGTGCCATTCGCCCAGATGGTCTTGGTAGCGCCAGACGCCTGGGTCAACACCGATGATGTGATAGCCATGCCGTTCATAGAGTTTGCGAGCACGCACATTTGCTCGCGCCACGTTTAGGCGGATGCTATCGAATCCACGCGATAGAAGTTGATCTTCCACAAATTGGAGCATAAAACTCCCTATGCCTTGGCTGCGGTACTCTGGTTTGATCCGAAACGAAAATAAGTAAGCACGATGGATTCCATCCGCTAGTTCGGCGTTGCGTGCATAGAGCTGCAGGAAGATTTGCCCAACCATTTTGCCCTCTAAGGTCTCGGCGATATATATCAGCGTGGTGCCGAGACGGCTGGCAGCAAAGTGGTCGGCATAGAGCTGGCGAAAGTGAGTATATTGCCCTTCCCATTCCATCGCGGGCAAATCGCTTTCATGTGCTGGACGCACTAAAATCCCCCCGCCGTTTGGCAAATAAAAAGTCGCTTGATTAACCGTTTCTACCATTGTCGTTCTCAATCAAACGCTGGAGGAATGCTTGTTCTTCCTCTGGCGTCCTAATTTCACCATCCAACCAAGCCTTGCGCAATGCATCCAAGATTTCACGATAACGCGCGGAAGGAGGCAAGCCCATGGCGCGCAAGTCATCCCCATTCACCGTTGGCTTTATTTGCCTGTAGTGAAGCATCATTGCACGTAGCGGTTCCCGAAGCATTGCTTCTGGGGTGCTCTGATAAACCGCAGTGATGACCAATGGGTCGATAGCTTCGAGTGCAGCGGTGATGGTGCTAGGTTTTTCTTTTCTTAGCTCTGGAAGCTGGGTGCGCAATTCCGCTGCTTGGCGGATATTTTGAATCACCTTAGCAGGCAAGCGTAAACGCGCTGCGACGCGCTCCAAATCCTGCTTGGGGAGATCTTCCAACCAATAAATGTAACCAAAAATTTGGCGGATGTTTAGCTGTTTTTCGCTGCTCGTGGTCTCCCATTCTGCTTGTGCAGCTGGTGCGTTGAGATACCCTAAGCGCTCCTTGATTTCTAAGCTCCAAGGCAGCTTAGGATGGATAGCTTGCATCACATTGGTGCGCACCATGGCGACGAATATATCGACTACTTTTGGCTCGAGCAAGATCAAATCTATCTCATGGCGCAAGCGCGAGCCGGAAATTTCGTTCAGCATTGAAAGGCTGGCTTGCATCAAGCTGAGGGTGCGCGGCTCGATGCGGAACTCAAAGCGAGCGGCGAAACGCAGCGCCCGTAAAATGCGTGTGGCATCATCTACAAAAGAAAGCGCATGGAGAACGCGGATGATGCCGTTTTGGAGGTCATGGTAACCACCCCAAAAGTCATACAGCTTGCCAAAGAAAGGTTCATCCAAGCGGAGAGCCAGCGTGTTGATTGAAAAATCGCGCCGGTGCAGATCCATTTTAATGTTGCTGCTTTCCACAGTCGGAAGGGCTGCTGGTTTCTCGTAGAACTCCGTGCGCGCCGTGATCAGGTCCAAACTCTCCGGCAGTGCATGCGGGTCCAAAGGCTGGTCAGGTTTTAGCGCCTGGGCTAGGGCTTCACGAGCTTCAGCGATGATCCACTTAGCGGTGCCAAAACGCCGGTGCACCACAGCCCGCCCGCCATAAAGCTGCACCAGCGCGTTTACAAAAGCGATGGCATCTCCTTCTACGACGATATCCAGATCTTGGCTGGGCTGCCTGAGCAGCAAATCGCGCACAAAGCCGCCTACGATGTATACCGGCATGTTCAAGCGTGTGCCTTCCTTGCCAATTACGCGCAACAATACCTGGCGTGGATATGGAATGGCATTCTGCAACAGCTGGATGATATCTTCAGGGCTGGGAAGATTGTTTTGACCGCTATGCGTGCTAATTAAGTCTGTGCGGGTTACGATTCCGATGATCTCATGGCTTTCCGGGTCGATGACGGGTACCTGCCCCCAACCGCTGGAAGCCATCACCTCTTGCAAGTGCTCGAGGGTATCTTGCGGAGTGACGCTCACTGAACCTGTCTCCATGAGCATACCGGCAGTGGCTTTGAGTTTGTGGCTGAGTGCGCGGTCCACATTGCGCCGCGTGAGCAGACCAACAACTCTGCCATTTTCGATCACGGGATAACCTTCGAAGCCATAGCGGCGCATCAAATCTGCAACCGTTTCTACAGGTGTATCGGGAGTTAGCGTCATCGGTTTTTTAGACATAATTTGATGCACGCGTACCGAGGGGTGAACGATTTCCGGGAGGTAATCGACCACTTGCTGAATAATATGATTCCATTTGAAGTCTGCATCGGCAGCTTTAGTGTTGCCATCGAGGTGGATGAGGGCGGAAGCAGCGCGTCGATGCCCGCCGCCGCCGAAGTAACGTGCCAACTGCGCCATATCGATTTCATCCGTGGTTGAACGCGCCACCATGCGGATGCCTTGCCGCGTGCGCACCAAAATAATTAATCCATCAGGATTAAGAAAATCGCGTAATTTGTGGGCAACTGTAGAAATTTCATCATGAAGATCCAATGCATCGGCTTTAGCCAGGAGGATGGTTAAGCCGTCTATTTTGTGCGCGGTGATGTCGCGCATCAAGCGGTCGAACAAGGTCATTTGGGAATTCGAAAGCGGCGGGTTCAGGTAAGGAGAAATGATATTTAAATCAGCGCCATGTTCCAGAAGGTAGACCGCAGCTAAAAGATCCCGCGTAGTAGTGGTGGCGTAACTGAGTGAGCCGGTATCCTCGTAAATACCCAGCAAGAGCAGATTAGCTTGGGCAGTATTGAAAGCGATTTTATCTGCCTTGATCTTCTCGACGAGCAGTGTGGTGCATGCACCTGTATTTTGCAGGTCAGCTTCCCACTCGGCTGGAAGGTTTTCTCGCAGCGGGTGGTGATCGATAACCCGTACGCGTGTTTGAGGCGTGACACCCTTAAGCGTGACCATGGATTGCGTATCGACTAGGAGGATCTCGCTGATCGATTCCTGCGGGAGCTGGCTGAGCTTGGTGAACCCCAACTCGCCGCCATAATTATGCAAGTATGTTGCCCCATTGCGATTGACCTCACGCGGCAGCACAGCGTAAGCATCCGGATAGAGCAAATGGGCACCCAAAAGTGATGCTAATGCATCCAAGTCTGCGCGTTCGTGGGTGAGGATAACCTTCATAGGCATGATCTTTTCTGGCTGCTAAAGCCGGGCTTCGCGCATTAACTACCTAACCAGGCAGCCTGATTTTCCAGATTAAAAGCATTATAAATGACTTGGGAGAGCCTTGCAAAAAGCCAATTGCCCTTCTCGAACATGAGCTGTTGGGAGGAGTTAATGAAAATAATTAATACATAATCCCCGCCAGGGGTGTAAACGATGCCAGCATCGCTCATGGTATGCAGCAAGCCGTCTAAGTCTGATGTCCAGCCGTGCTTGTGTGCAGCATCGCCCTCTGGAGGTAAGCCTGCTTCGATAAGTGCGCCGATTTTGTTTTCAGCGAGCAAATTCAACATGGTTTGGCATTCACTAGGGGTTACGGAGCCTGGGAAGAGGTCAGTATTTTGTGCATCTTGTGCAGACGCACAGCGGTAAATGCGCGCAAGCAAATCGCCAATCTCCGAGGGCACGGTCTGATTGTAAAAATCCGGGTCAAGGTACACATCCGTGCGGCTGTTCGCAGGCGTCAGAATGCGCTGCAATAGGGGAGCGCCGGTGTAAAAGTAACCGGCTAAGAAGGTGTTTCGATACCCTAAAGCGCGCATGTCTTCGGTCACCATCAAAGGTCCTAAGTTTTCATCCAAATAATTGCGCATGAGTGCATCCGCGGGCGGGTTTTCGGACTGGGTGATCATGCCGCGCATCCAACCGAGAGCGAGCTCAGGAGTGGGTTCGCCCAGGTGATTGAAGACCGAAACCATAATTGGGATTTTAATTGTGCTGGCAGCGGAATAAGCTACATCCGGCGGAATAGGTTCGTTAGCGCGCATGGCAAAGTGCAATGGAGTGCCTTGTGGAAGTGATTCCATATACAGCTCAGCTAAACCATCGAAGCCAGAGAGCAGAATCGTTTGCTTGAGGAAGACTTCCAGGTTGGTGGGGTCCAGCGGCAGCACTGGCGTTACATTGATGGGTAGCTGCACGATGCGGGCAGAAGGAGAACGTAAAGCATCTTGAATGGCTGGCAAAGCCGCCTCCATGTTGAGCTCCAAACCTTTTTGGCCGGGGGTGTAATTGGTGGTATAGAGGATGGGCAACGCTGCTGTGGCAGGCTGGTCGTAACGCGGGATGATATTTTCGGCAAGGAAAGCCCGGCAAACCTCGGTATTAAAGGATGCCTGCACTGGGAAGTCCAAGTTAACCTCTGGTGCGCTTTGCCCCCAGAGGTGCCTCCACCAGCTTACCTTGGGAAGAGCGGCTTCGAGCCCGTCCAGCGTGGCAGTTATATCTAAGCTCCAACCCAGATCAGCCGGGGTGAACTGCATGCGCGCCTCGCCGTAGCGCAGCTCGATGGGAATGGAGAAGGCTTGCTCGAGGCGCGCTTGGGCTTCGGCACGCGTCAGCCCGCCTATGGGGATAGACTCGATGCTCACGCCAACTGGGTAAACGCTGCTTTGCCGGCGGTAGTTAGCTAAATCCGAAAAAAGGATATACAAGCTGATGATAATAAAGAAGACACCAAACCCGCCGATAATCAAGCGCGCCGGATCATTTTGCTTATGCTTTGCCTTCACTTTCATGCCGCTGATTTTACCAGAAAGGCAAAGAAGCAGATTTCTAAGGGTGCATGCGAGATGAGCTCAATGTCATACCAATACCTCCAGATTCCTTATGTGAAGTGCACTTTAATCGTTGGAAAGATATCTAAAAGACACGATTTCCTAAGTGTATAATAGAAGTGAAGAGCATTATCCTTCAAAAAGGAGACTTCTATGACCAACGAAGAGAAAAAACGCAGGGGATTGCTTCCTCGCGGTTTGGCGAGTTTGTTAGGCTTTATCACCGCAGTTGCCGCGGCTTGGATATTCTACAGCCGGCGTTATATCGACCACCATGCTAAAGTTAAAGGTGTGCTCAAAGGCGAAGAAGGGTTTTACGAATCTCCCACAGCGGGGAAGATGCACTATGTTGCTGATATGGCTGGCAGCGGCCGACCAGTTTTGGTTGTGCACGGCGTTCACTTAGCTGCTGGTTTGCATGATGTTGCCCCTATTTTCCAGGCATTTGTCTCCCATCGACCGGTGTATGTGCTGGACCTGCCCGGTTTTGGCGGCTCACAGCAAGGTGACCGCCCCTACCGCCCAAGTATGTATCAGACAGCCATCGCTGATTTTATCCGCGAGAAAATTGGGGAGCCTGCCGACGTCGTTGTGATGGGGCTTACGAGTGAATTTGCAGCCTTAGCAGCTTTAGCCGAACCTGATTTATTCCATTCGCTCACCATGATTAATCCGACTGGCTTCCAAATGCCGCAATCTACGCTCTGGGATAAACCCAATTTACAAGGGTTGCAAGATGTGCTTTATACCCTGGTGGCTGTGCCTTTGTGGAGCTTGCCGCTTTTCGACTTGCTGGTCAATCGGCCGCGGCTGCATAGCTATTACCGCCGTCGGTTTGAATACAGCGTGCCAGAAGAGTTGGTCAGCGTAGCCTGGGCGTCCGCTCACCAACCAGGGGCGCATTTTGCCCCGATGGTTTACCTATGCGGCAAGCTTTATACGTTGAATGTGCGCGAAAAAGTTTATGAGAACCTTTCGGTGCCTGTCTTAGTCATTTATGATAATGAGCCAGGTATGCACTTCGATATGCTGCCTTATACGGTGCATACACACAGTAATTGGAAGGCTAAACGCATCCGCCGGTCCAGGGGCATGCCCCATTTTGACCGACCGGGTGAATTTTTCCGAGCGTTAGACGATTTTTTCAAGGAAGCTGAAAAAAGCAAAGCTTAGCTTATTAATGGCACCTAAATCGAGCAGCGTCTTAGACATAAAGTGAGACTGACTTGGAGAATAAACCAGCAAAAAATCGGATTCACCCACTCAGCATCGTGGCAGCGATCCTCTTTGCGGCTGCTCTCTTAGGCTTGGTCTATCTCATTTTGCAACTAACCAATCCAGCGCCAAACGAACCTGGTGAAGTCCCAACGGCAAAGCTCACGCTTATACCTGCCCCTACGCATACGCATACTCCGCCGGCAACGAGCGTTATCTCTACCGCCATCCCGACGCCTGGTGCTGTTCTGCCGCCTGGCACGATCGGCGTTGGGGCGTATGTCAAAGTCGGTCGCACGCAGGGTGCCGGCTTACGGATGCGCGCTGAGCCCGGCACTGATGCCGCTGTTGACTTTGTCGCTATGGATGACGAAGTCTTCCTCGTAGTTGGCGGACCGGTGGAGGCAGATGGTTACACATGGTGGCAGCTGCGCGCTCCTTATGATCAAACGCGTACGGGCTGGTCTGCCCAAGACTTTTTGGATCTCATCGAATTGGCAACCCCCACACCTTAATAGCTATGTTTAGCCGGAGATTATTGCGTGAAACGTCAACAAAGTAACCATAAAAGAGATCATAATCGGGCAAAAAGGAGTGAAAAGGATTTATCTTTGAATCCATCCACGCAGCTCCAATCCCAGGCGGCTTCTTCAACAGGCAAAGTGCGAACGCATAATGAAGATGCCCTCTTTAGCCTGAGCACACAAGTGTGCTTACAAGCCCAGCACCGCGCTTTAGGACTTTATATGGTTGCTGATGGTATGGGCGGGCATGTGGATGGCGAGCGCGCAAGCAGTTTAGCCATTCAGGCTGCCTCCCGGGTCTTGCTGCAAAAATTCTTTGATCCTCTCACTTTAGAGCCGCCATTTCCTTCAGGCAAAAGTGTTGAAGCTTTGCTCAACCAAGCGATGCAAGCTGCTCAGATGGCTGTGCTCGAAGGTGTCCCTGGCGGCGGTAGTACATTAACCCTGGCGCTTGTTCTCGAGCGGCAAGTTTATTACGCTCACGTGGGTGATACACGGCTTTACCTTTACACCCAAAGCGGTGGCTTACAAGCTTTGACCAGAGATCACTCTGTTGCGCGGCGGCTCGTAGACCTTGGGCAGCTCAACGCTGCAGAGGCACAAGTGAACCCATTACGCAACAGCCTTTTCCGTGCTCTGGGCCAAGGGGAAGGCTTTAGCGCGGATTTTGGCCAGGTTACGATTGAAACTCCAGCGAAGTTGCTGCTCTGCTCGGATGGCTTGTGGGGGACTCTCCCCGAAGACACGCTTGTCAAAAGTTTGCAAGCAGAGCCCCTACCAGTGGACGCGGCTTGGAAGTTAGTGCAGACAGCTAATGCAGCCGGTGGAGCGGATAATATCAGCGTCATAATTGTCGACATTCATTAATTGAAAGGTAGAAAAAGTATGGATCCTTCAACAAAGAAAAATCGCATTTTAGTTGTGGATGATGAAAAAGGGCTGGTCAAGTTAATCCGCTTGAACTTAGAGCAGGATGGTTTTGAGGTTGTGGAAGCCAATAACGGCGCGGAGGCGATGGAGAAGCTACGTGTAGCGCTGCCGGACCTTGTGCTCTTGGATGTGATGATGCCAGATATGGATGGTTTTCAGGTGCTCAAGATGATCCGAGAAATCGGCAACACCCCCGTGATTATGCTCACAGCCAAAGGGGAAGAAAGTGACATCGTGCGCGGGTTAGAGCTCGGGGCGGATGATTACATTACCAAGCCTTTCAGCCCGAAAATCCTCACCAGCCGCATCCGGGCAGTTTTGCGCCGTGGCAGCTATGCCGATGAGACCGATACGGGCAAGATCGATGTGGATGGACGCCTGCAGATCGACTTTGATCGGCACGAGGTCTGGGTGGATGGCAAGCTGGTGCAGCTGCGCCCGACGGAATACCGCTTGCTTTATCACCTGGTTAAGAACGCTGGTTGGGTGCTGACGCATGACCAGATTTTGAACAAGGTCTGGGGCTACGAATATGAAAACGAACCGCATTATGTGCGCTTGTATATCAATTATCTGCGCAAGAAAATTGAAAAAGACCCCGCACACCCTAAGTACATTCTGACCGAACGCGGTGTAGGTTACCGCTTTGTTGATTATAAACGTGAGAAATTAGCTGAGAAGGAAGAGCAATCTTCTCAGGACGCAACTCAAGAAGAAGCCGATTAACGGCTGCCCTGTGCTTTTCTGCTTAATAGCGACTTGTGCTTTGCGCATAGTTAAATAATTGAATAGGATATTCTAAATAATTCAGATTTATGACTATTCTACGAAGTTAACGGCAATGGTGTGTTACGAAAATTGTTCTAGTTTGTAGCAAGCAGTGAGGGCAATTTGGCTAAAGATGAAATCAAATCGAAGGCAAAAAACAAAGCTGGTAAAAATGAGGCAGTCGTTGCAGAACAGGCAAAGAAGCCGAAATCAACCCTGACCAAGAAGCAATACGAAGCTGAGCTGCAAAAACTGCAGGTCGAGTTGATTAAACTGCAAGCTTGGATTAAGGAGAAGGGCTTAAAAGTGGTGGTTCTCTTCGAAGGCAGGGATGCGGCTGGTAAAGGGGGTACGATCAAGCGCATAACCGAAAAGCTGAACCCTCGCATCGTGCGGGTCGTCGCCTTACCCGTGCCGACCGAGCGGGAAAAGACACAATGGTACTTCCAACGCTACGTGCAGCATCTGCCGGCTGCGGGGGAAATGGTGCTCTTTGACCGCAGCTGGTACAACCGCGCCGGTGTAGAGCGGGTGATGGGTTTTTGCACGGAGGATGAAGTGCGCGAGTTTTTCCGCTCAGTGCCAGAATTCGAAGCCATGCTCATCCGTTCGGGGATTATCCTGATTAAGTACTGGTTCTCCGTCAGCGATGAAGAGCAGGAACGCCGCTTCCGAGCGCGCATCGATGATATCACCCGCCGTTGGAAGCTCAGCCCAATGGATATGGCTTCCCGGACTAAGTGGGTGGAATATTCCAAAGCCAAGGATGAGATGTTCCGCTATACGGATACCAAGCAGTCGCCGTGGTATGTGGTCAACTCCGACGATAAAAAGATTGCCCGTCTAAGCTGCATCAGCCACCTGCTTTCGATGATTCCTTACGAAGACCTAACCCCGGAGCCGATTGAGCTGCCGCCAAGGCAACGGGATGACAACTACATCCGTCCGCCGATGGAAACACAAACCTTCGTACCGATGTATAAGATAAAGCAGTAAATCGTGGACAGTAGCGGAGGCTAAAGTTCAGAAGGTATATCCACGTTTAAATCGAAGAGTCGGATGGCATTTTGGGTTGTGATTTCGCCAACTTCTTCGGGGGTGCGTTCATGCAGGCGGGCGATTTCAGCCGCAATCAGGGGAATGTAAGCGGGTTCATTGCGCTTTCCGCGGTGCGGGTGAGGCGTGAGGAAGGGAGCGTCCGTTTCCAGTAAGATTACTTCCAAAGGCAAGCCAGCTGCCACTGCGCGCCGCTCTGCGCCGTTATGATAGGTCACCGGTCCGCCAAGACCGAAAGCGAAATTCAATTCAGCTAGCTCCAATGCTTCATCCAGGCTGCCGCTATAGGCATGCAGAACACCCGGGAACTGCTTGAGGCGGCTGCCAACAGGCAAGCTACGCTGCCAATCACGCAGGATTGGGACAAGGTCTCGCGATGCCTCACGGTTATGAATGATCACCGGCAGTTCGCATTGGGCAGCTAAGTCTAACTGGGCTAAGAAGGCTTCGCGTTGCTGCGCAGGCTCTGAATACTCCCGATAGTAATCCAGCCCGATTTCGCCGATGGCAACCAAAGCTTGTGTGTGTGCCAAATCTGAAAGGCGCTCTAAATCTCCTTCTGCCATGCTGCTGACGTAATTCGGATGAATGCCAACAGCGGCGAAAATAAAACCAAGGTACTCTTGGGAGAGACTCAATGCTGCTTTAGAAGATGCCAAGTCAATTCCCGGGTTAATCAGGAAGCGCAGGTTAGCTTGTTTGGCACGCTCGAGCACTGCTGAACGATCTGCGTCGTAGTCTTCAAAATCGATATGACAGTGGGTATCGCAAAACATTGTCGCTCCTCTTGTGGCAGAATTATACCCACTGTGGGTAGAAAGGTAAGCGCGGCGTCTTTGATGTAATTAATGTGAAATAACACGCCGTGACTGTTTCAAACGTCCGCGCAGGCTGTGCATAGGAAAAAAGATGTTATGATTGTGTCTGTTGTGAAAATTCTTCTGTAGATATTATATGCATAGCACCCTCAGGGCAGATTGAACACTGTGCTTGAGGCGGATGCGAGAATGCATTACCAATAAAGGGAACGTATGAACATTGTAACGATACTCTTTGGCTGGCTTATGGCAACGCTCTTGGGGGCTCTCTTTCATTTATGGCGGGATGGCGGATTTTGGAAGCTTTTGCTGTATCTTGGCTTGAGCTGGGCTGGTTTTTGGTTAGGGAATTGGGCAGCCGGCGCCTGGGGCGTCAAATTCTTATTAGTCGGGGGGCTGAACCTTGGTTTGGCATTGATTGGCAGCTTGATTTTCCTCTTCGTGGGTCATTGGGTTAGCCAGATCGGGGGAGCGGCATGAGTGTTACTGCCCAAGCAGGGGACTTGGTGCAGCTGCAGGGTAGTGGTTTCCGCAGCCACTTGGTGCGGCTGGAAGCTGGGGCGGTGCTGCAAACGCATCGTGGAGTCATTCAGCATGATGACATCATTGGTCAGCCCTGGGGTAGCATGTTGAAATCCCACACGGGGCAGCCTTTTTACTTATTTCAGCCGGGCTTGGCGGATCTCGTCCGCGAGACCAAGCGTACCACGCAAATCCTTTACCCAAAGGACATTGGATATATCCTGATGGTCATGGGCATTGGACCAGGCAGCCACGTGTTGGAAATTGGTACCGGCTCTGGCGGTTTGACCACCGCCTTTGCTTATATGGTCGGGGAGAATGGCAAGGTCATTACATACGAACGCAATCCAGCGGCGCAAAACTTGGCAATAAAAAACCTGACGAAAGTGGGTTTAGCTGAGCGGGTGGAATTTATACTCAGTGACGCAGCTGAAGGTTTCTCTGAACGCGATATGGATGCCGCTTTTATGGATTTACCCAATGCTTTTGACTATATCGCTTTAGCGAAGCAAAGCCTAAAAGGTGGCGGTTATTTGGGTATGCTCGTGCCGACGGTCAATCAGGTTTCGCGCTGCTTGCAAGCGCTTAAGCAGGCGCACTTTGCCTGCGTGGAAGTGTGCGAAATCTTTATGCGTTACTACAAGACAGATTGGGAACGGTTGCGCCCCACAGATCGGATGGTAGCCCATACCGGATATCTCATCTTTGGGCGTTCCGTTGCGCAGGTCATTGAGGATCTCTTTGCTGGAACAGAGGAAGAAACTGTATGACTAATACTCTAAACCTGCCCGATAACCTTGCCCAACGTTTGGCTGACTTACAAGGCATCCCCAAAGGGGAGTTTGAGCTCGAAAAAGGCGTGTCTTTTGAGGATTATAAACCAGCAGCGGTACTTCTACCGCTTTTATTCCGTGAAAACGAATGGCAATTGCTCTATACGCGCCGCGTCGATGGGTTGATGAACCATGGCGGGCAAGTGTCCTTTCCGGGTGGAGGCTGGGAGCCAGGTGACGTGGACCTGACAGCTACAGCCTTGCGGGAGGCTTGGGAAGAGGTGGGCATACACCCCCAGGATGTGCAAGTACTGGGAGCGATGCAGCCCATCGGTTTGATTACGGGCTTTGTGGTTACTCCCGTTGTGGGCAAGATTTCATGGCCCTACCCCATACAAGTATTTGACGGCGAGGTGGCACGGGTTTTTACGGTGCCTTTAAGCTGGTTGGCGGATCCGAGTAATTATTACTACTCCACGATTACTTTCGAAGGTAAGCCTTATGAAGTTAGCTACTATAAACTTTATGATGGGGAAAAGATCTGGGGCGCAACCGCGAAAATTACCCAAGACTTCATCGGTTTGCTCACATAAAAAAGCTGCCTTGTGGGCAGCTTTTTCTCTGTAATCTAAAAGTGGAGTAAGTTTAGGCTTCTTCGCCTTCAGCTTCCTCTCCCGCGGCTTCTTTCTTGCCTCGTTCAACCACTTTGGGTTCAGCCAGCTCCTCGGCTTCCTCTTCCTCAGCAACTTCTTCCTGAGCCACATAGCCCACCGAGACAATAGTTTCATTTGGATCGGTTAGAATCGCGATGTCTTCGCCCAGGTCCAGGTCTGCGACGGTGATTTCATCGTCAACGGTTTCTAGTGTGGAAATGTCCACTTCGATGACTTCAGGGAGATCCTGTGGTAGAGCCTCGATCTCGATCGCGTTTAGCACCTGGGTAACCACCACTTCTGGGTTATCCGCCACTGGTGCTTCGCCAACCAGTTTCAATTCGACCGTAGCGCGCAGCTTCTCGGTGAGCGAGACGACCAAGAAATCTACATGAAGCAAATCCCCAAAAATAACATCGCGTTGGCGGTCGCGCATCAGGACGTTGAACTTTTCACCGTCTACGTCGATGGTGATTAGGCTGGAGGCAGTGAGCTTATCTAAGATAAGCGATGCATCGTGGGCATCCATTTGGATGGGAAAAGATTCGATGTGCCGTCCATAAATGACGCCAGGGAGTAAGCCTTGGCGGCGCAAAGCCTTGACTTGCTTTCCAGTCACATTGCGCTTTTCAGCATTGATTAAAACTTCTTCTTTTGCCATTTTCATTCCTTTTGGGCGCCTCTCACCTCATCTGAGGTTACCCTCGCCCTATATATTTACCAGATGGTCTTCTGGCGAGGGATATTGTATCAGGTTAGAGGGCGGCGTCAAGCGAAATATGCTGCTTCCTTTACAATCCTATGGGATAGTTTCGTTAGGTCAAAAGAAAATGTTACTCAATACTGAGGCAGCAGTATCTCGTTTTCAGGCGCGGGGTTATACTCTTTCTTGAGGTTAAAATGTGCAGGCTTTCTGCTGATTTGCGGCGCTCGTTATCCACAGCTGGCAAGACCTTTCTGATTGCCCTCCTCGTTGGGCTCCTGGCAGGCTGCCAAGTTGCGCCGGCAACTGTTTCCACGTGGAGCCCGACTAATCCATCAGCGCAGTTGCCTTTGTCCACGCCGCCAACTCTGGATGCGCCGTTAGGTTCCCCTGTTTCCACCCCGACAGCTTCGCTTTTTACAGCCACGCCGTTCCCTCCCTTGGCAGACTTACCCCTGAGTGAAATTTCTTATGTGATACCCCTAACACTCCAAGCGGTTAGCGAAGATAGTGCTGTGTTCCTTTTTGAGCTTGATCGCCCGGCGGTAGGCAACCTTCTTCTACGCAGCACTGATCAAGCGGAGGAGTTTGTTCAAGCCTTTTCTATTTCCTCGAGCACACCATATCAGTTAATCACTGTTGCGCCGCTTGAAGCAGATAGAGAATATGAAGCCATCCTTGCACTGCAGGCTGAGGATGGAATCTTTACGCAGCCGGCATTCATGGGCGAAGCCTGGGGCAGCGTGCGCTTTCGGGCTCAGCAAGCCGCTGAACCTCTGCGTGTAGGCGTGATTGGCGACTCCGGCTTTGGCGAGCTGGTAACTGCCCAATTGGTTGAGCAGATGGCTGACGAGCAGCTCGATTTTGTGATCCACACAGGTGATTTGGTTTACAACGCTAGCGAAAATGTCAGCCCAGCAGAAGCTTTTGCACTCAAGTATTTCCAGCCGTTTGCCCCGCTGCTGCACCAATTACCCATCTACGCGGTGCCCGGGAACCATGATTATGCTCAAGATGCACGCGTGGACGGCAGCCCCTATTATTTTCATGCTTTTCCACCCCTCTCTGATGCCAAATGGGCAACCCAACCCTCGCCTGCCAAGCGGCAATATTATGCCCTGGTCTATCAGAATATCCAGTTTATCTTCCTGGATTCACAAGTTTTCTTTGGTGAAGAAGGCAGTGAGGAACAAGACGCGTGGCTCACCCAACGCCTCCAGGATGATCAGTTTGCATACAGCGTCGTGATCACACACGTCCCGCTATTTACGAGCAGCGTTATCCACCCGGCTGATAGCCAGCCAGTGCGGCAGGCATGGCATGGCAAGTTTGCCGAGGCAGGCGTGCCCCTGGTCCTTTCCGGGCACAGCCATAATTACGAAAGACTGAGCGTCGATGGGGTGACCTACGTGGTCACGGGCGGTGGATCCAGCCAACTCTATCCTGCCGTAAATATCGATCCACTTAGCCAAGCCTTTTCGGTCAGTAGTCATTTTGTGCTGTTGGAATTTTACGACGGTCAAATAGTGATTAGAGCGATTGATAAAAATGGAAAAATTCTGGATCAAGCCCAGGTTCTGCTGCCATAAAACCATGCTACGGCTGGGGGGATCAATTGGCAGGGCTTATAATCTACTTTACTATCATTAAGCATGAGGAAAGTGAGAGGGCTGTATGTGTGGGCGTTTTACCATGGCAATTGATGCTGATGACTTGCAGACAGAGCTTGCCTTAGGGCAGGTACCAGCTGACTGGAAACCACGTTATAACGTGGCGCCAGGGCAAAATATAGGCGTGGTCACAAACCCACACAGCCGGGATGTGATCTGGATGCAATGGGGTTTGGTGCCATTCTGGGCAAAAGACCCGACTATCGGAAATCGCCTGATTAACGCCCGTGCGGAATCCTTGGATGAGAAGACTTCCTTTAAGTATGCTTTTGCGAAGCGCCGCTGCCTCATCGTTGCGGATGGCTTTTATGAATGGAAGAAGCCCGAGTTGGGCGCCAAATCCTCACAGCCCTATTACTTCAGTCTTCAGGAAGGGAAAGCATTCGTATTCGCCGGCTTGTGGGAAAGCTGGCAGCCCAAGGATGACCCTGAAAGCAAGCTCATCACCTGCACCATCATCACCACGGTGGCAAATGCGCTTGTTGCCAAGGTGCACGATCGAATGCCGGTTATCCTAAACGCGGAGGACAAGTGGGCTTGGCTGCGAGAGGACAACCCTGCAGCGTTGAAAGCCCTCCTAAAGCCTGCCCCGGATGACTTATTGCAGGCTTGGGAGGTCAGCCGGGCAGTTAACGACCCCAAAAACGATTCGCCTGCGTGCATCAAACCGCTGCAAGAAGGCTTTGGTGGAGCGTAACCCTGGGGTTATGAAATTTAGCCGCCACTTTTGAGCATTCACAGGCTCTGTAGGATTCAGGTACAATAAGAAGCTCACGCAGCTTAAGATAAACAGACCAAGAAAGCGGGAAGACATGCATAATCATCACAGACTCTTTGGGGCATTGGCATTGGTGCTGTTACTATTGGCGGCTTGTCAGCCGGCAGTCACGCCCACCATCACCACAGAAAGCTCGCCGATACCCTCCGAGACAGCAGAAGTAACCTCTCCACCCACCGCGGCAGGCACTAACTGGTGGGATGAAGCGGTTTTTTATGAAATCTTCGTGCGCTCCTTTAAGGATTCCGATGGCGATGGCATTGGAGATTTTCAAGGCATCATCCAGCAATTAGATTACCTCAATGACGGTGACCCCAACACGACGGATGACTTAGGCATCAATGCGATCTGGTTAATGCCAATTTATCCCTCACCTTCCTATCACGGTTATGACGTCACCGATTATCAGGACGTCAACCCTGATTACGGCACGCTCGAAGATTTCCAACAGCTGCTGGAAGAATGCCATGCGCGGGGAATTCGCGTTATTATCGATTTTGTCATCAACCACACTTCTGATAAGCACCCCTGGTTCCAAGCTGCACTCGACCCAACTTCGCCTTATCATGAGTATTACGTCTGGTCCGAGACCAAACCTCAAGGTCTTGGTCCCCTTGGGCAGGAATCCTGGTTCAAGGCTCCGAATGGGAAGTACTATTATGCGGTTTTCTGGTCCGGTATGCCGGATCTCAATTACAACAATCCGAAAGTAACCGAAGAGATTTATGCTGCTACCCAATTTTGGTTGGAGGAGGGGGTGGATGGCTTCCGCGTGGATGCTGCCCGCTACCTCTTCGAAGAGGGCGAAGTGCTGCAGGATACTCCTGCCACCATCCAGTGGTTTCAGGATTGGCGCGCTTTCTATAAACAGATTAACCCTCAAGCTTTCACTGTTGGTGAGGTCTGGACAGACACCCAAAATATCGCTCGCTATGGCACACCTGACGGCTTGGATAGCTTGTTTATCTTCGATTTGGCTGATGCCTTTCTAAACGGCTTGCTAACGGGTAACGCCGCGATACCGCTCAAGTCTTATAAAGATGCTATAGCCTACTTCCCAGATTATTCCTTCAGCACCTTCCTTTCGAACCATGACCAGACGCGGGTGATGACGGCGTTGAATGAACAAGAGATCAAAGCTAAAGCCGGCGCTTTTATGTACCTCACAGGTCCGGGGATTCCCTTCATCTATTATGGTGAGGAAATTGGCATGACCGGCAATAAACCGGATGAGAAGCTGCGCACCCCGATGCAGTGGTCCACCGAAGCAAACGCCGGCTTTACCACTGGCACCCCGTGGGAACCGATTAACGAAGGTTGGGAGCAGACCAACGTGGCTGTGGAAGCTGGTCAGCCTGACTCGCTGCTCAATTGGTATAAAGGGCTCATTAGCCTGCGATCCCAAACTCCCACCCTCAGATTGGGTAGCTACGTGGCGCTCAATCTCACCTGCAAAGAGGTTTACGCCGTCCTGCGGGAGTACGAGGGCGAAACGCTGCTCACGGTGGTTAACCTCTCTTTGCGACCGGTTCAAAACTGCTCGCTTAGCCTGCGCACGACCAATTTAAAAGGAACCTACCAAAGTGAAGTACTGTGGGGGGAGCCACTCTTCGAACAAATCGGCTTTAGCCCAGAAGGCTCCATTGAAGGCTTTGTCTTGTCGCCAGAGATCGCCGGCGGGCAGACAGCCGTGCTGCGCTTGGTTCGCCCTTAGGCTCATTAGAATTCCATGTATAAAAATGGCACATTTGCAGTAATATAGAGTACGAAATGAACGCTAACGAATTTTACTTAACTGAAACCCCACGCCCAACGATCGAAGCTGTCCTGCCAGATGGCAGGATCATCACCGGTCTGCGCGGCGCACCTCTCAAGGACTTCATGGAAGTCATTCAGGATCAGGCAGACTCGCTAATTGTGGGCGCGATTGTGGATGGCAACCTGCGCGAGCTGACCTTCCCGCTCAAAAAAGATGCTGAAGTGACCCCGCTGACGCTCTCGGATGCGGATGGGGCGCGCATCTACCGTCGCTCGCTAACTTTTTTGCTGGAAGTGGCTTTCCGGCGCTGCTTCCCGGGCGCTGTCCTCACCATTGACCATTCCGTTTCTTCTGGCGGATATTATTGCCAGGTGGAAGGCGTACCCGATTTCTCCCAAGCGGCTCTCGATCGGCTGGATGCCACCATGCGCGACCTGGTACAGCAGGATATTCCCTTCGTCCGTGAGGTAGTGCCGCTGGAGGACGCAATTGCTTACTTTAAATCCGTGGGCGAGGATGACAAAGTGCGCTTGCTCAAGTACCGCCCACGCAAGGATTTGGTCCTCTATAGCGCTGCCGGCACACGCAACTATCACCATGGCTATATGGTGCCCTCATCAGGCTACCTCAAGTGGTTTGCACTGGAGATGCTCAATGATGCTTTCATCCTGCGGTTCCCGCGCCGGCATGCACCTACGCAGCTTTCGCCCATGGTGCATTACCCCACGCTGCTGAAGACCTTTCGCGACTACGGTGAGTGGCTGAAAAAACTGGGCATCCCTTCAGTGGGTGCGCTCAATGACGCCATCGAAGATGGGCATATCGACGAAGTCATCCTCGTCTCGGAAGCGCTGCACGAAATGCAAATCTCCGAGATCGCGGAGTCTATTGATAAGCGCAAAGACCAAGTGAGCGTGATCCTGATTGCGGGTCCGTCTTCCTCGGGCAAGACCACCTTCTCCAAGCGCCTCAGCATTCAACTGCTGGCGCGCGGCATCACCCCCTTTGCCTTGGAGATGGATAACTTCTTTGTTGACCGTGATAAGACCCCGCTGGATGAAGAGGGCAAGCCGGATTTCGAATCTATCCGTGCTCTCAACTTGGAGCGATTGTATGCTGACGTGCGGGACTTGATTGCAGGAAAGGAAGTGCAGCTGCCGCGCTTCGACTTCAAGACCGGCAGGAGCGTGGATGGGCAGGTGGCAAAGCTCAACCCTGGCGATATGATCATCCTGGAAGGCATCCATGGGCTAAATCCAGAGCTGATGCCCGAACTCGCGCGCGAGAACAGCTTCCGTATCTATGTTTCTTGCCTCACCCAGCTCAATCTGGACCGCCACAACCGCATCTCCACCACCGATACGCGCATGCTGCGCCGCATCTTGCGGGACGCGCGCGACCGCGGCTACACCGCCACCGATACCATCCGCCGCTGGGAATCCGTACGCCAGGGCGAGAAAAAACACATTTTCCCCTACCAGGAGAACGCCGACGTGATGTTCAACTCAGCTTTGGCTTACGAGCTGACCACACTCAAACCGCTAGTCGAGCCGCTACTGCGCCAGGTGCCCTTTGGCACGCGTGAGTTTATTGAAGCCAAGCGCCTGCTCAAGTTCTTGGAGTGGTTCCTGCCCACCGGCACCGAGTACGTCCCGGATAATTCTATTTTGCGTGAGTTTATCGGCGGCTCCATCCTGACCGACTTTTCGCTGTGGAACCAACAGGAACAGTATTAGACCTTCTATCAAGGTTACGGATACTGGAATTGGCAAGCCGGCGTGGGGAAATAGGCTGCGCATAGGCTTTCTTTGACGAACACGAGCGCGAGCGGTGTGCGATAGACCAGGTCGTAGCCCTCGATCTTGCCGGCGTCTGCATCGCGGTAGAACTGCTGACTGAGCGCAAACGCTTCGGGGTCGATGCCAACAGCATTCGGGTTGGTGTAATCCCTTATGCGTTGCTGTAAGAGCAGTAGCACGTCAAAATCGTGCTCTTGGATGTAAGCATAGCTGAGCAGGTCAAAAGAAGTCTCAATCTGCCAGTTAGGCATATCGGTCGGGACGTAAAGGCGGTAGTCGTAATAGACCTTGAGCTCCTGCCCGACGAGCGGCTCGAGCACCCTCTGGGTTTCTTCAAAAAAGCTCAGGCGCTCGTCGTGCTCAGCCCGGGTTGCTTGTGCCTGAAACATAGCCACATCCTGCTGGATAAATAAGCCTAGCTGCATGATGACCAAAATGGCCAGTATGTCGCGTAGGAGCTGCTGCGGGAGCGGTTTGAGGCGCTTGCCAGGCTCTGGGAAGAGCAGAACAAGGTTGGAAAGCAGCGGCAACGCTGCTGGCAGCCAATACTGGAACTTGAAATGTGCGCCCACCACGACGGTGAGCGTCAGCGGCACAAACCAGCACAAGATCACCAATGCCAAGTGCTTATCTTTACCCTTCACAAGTGCCCAAATGGAGGCGCCTAAGGCGGTTAACAAAAAGAGCGCGCTGCCAAAGTACGTGCGCATCTCCGGCCAGGCTGAAGTTAACCCGCTAGCGTAGACGACGCCATAACCCTTCGAGACCACAGTCAGCTGATTCTGGAGTGTATATCGGTATATAACTAGCGCCGGGCGAGAAAAGACGAATGGGTTGGCGAGCACAAATGCACCGGCGGTGATGCCGACGAAAGCTAACCATTTATGGAATGCAGCTTTGGAAGTGAGTTTGCCCTCGCGCACACTGAGGATGAGCAGGGGGATGATAGAAATGAAGAAATACACGCCGATGAGTTTGGTGGCGGTGAGCACGCCAGCCATCACCGCTGCCCAGCGGTAAAACTTGCCATACCGGCGCTCGTCTTTCCATAGGAAAAAGAGCGCGAGGACGGCGAAAAGCAGCACCAGCCCATCCGGGTGCCACCACAGGCTGTTCTTGAGCACGGCTGGGACGAGCAGCAGCAGGAGGTAAAGCAGCACCGAGCGGTAGGTGCGGAACTGGTCCTGCATGTAGACGAGCAAAAGCAGCGCGATGAGCGTGGGCAGTAAGCTGATGAACTGGCGCTCCATCAGCATGAGCAGCGGGAGATTACCAAACTGCCCCGTCCAGCGCAAGGGATACGCCACGAGAGCCGAGAGCCCAAAGAAGGGCAAGCCGTAATGGTAATAATCGTAGGTGACGAAGTACTGTAGGAAGACCTGCAGACTAGGTTTGGGGGAGGTCATGCGCTCGATGACGTAATAGTTGGCAAGCTCATCCGGCTCGAACATATTGACCATGGCGAAGTTTTCCGCGCCGGTGGCGTTGGGCCGCAGGCAGGCGGCAAAATAGAGCACGGAAATTAGCGCCAAGAGAATGTGCACAGCCTTAGGGTGCAGCTTCATGGATTTGATTATAACGCAAGGGAATTATATCTTGGACGATGATGAGAAGAAAAATCAATTATTTTATTTGCATGAATTTCTATATACAATTAAATTTCTGGTGTATAATAAAGAATAATCTTGTTATTTGGCTTGGTTTTCCAAAAGGAAAGGATTCCCATGAAAAATCATCTTTTTCGTATATTGGCTTATCTTATTGTCTTAACATTTCTATTCCAACCTATTCAAACTCTTGCCAATTCAAGTCAAGTTGAAATTTCTGATAACTCATCCATGGCTGCTGCTCAAACTCCTGCGCCAGGTGAACCTTACAGCGAACAATTCGAAAAGGAGTTTGAAATGGAGATTGAGGCTGAAAGACAGCGCATTTTGGAAGAGCACTTCAAAGAAGAAGGTATGCCTGAGGAACTGCTAAGCCATGAATATGGCTTTACTCCTCAAGAAAAACCAGAATACATTCCCCCGAGTGAAGAAGTCATTACCCAAACCAAAGCTCAGGTGGATAGCTTTAGCTGTGCCTCGGTTACTGATGTTCCAGTGATCGAATGTGAAGCTTTAGTGGCTTTATACCAAAGTACCAATGGTGCTGGTTGGACTCACAAAGACAACTGGTTGATTACCAATGCGGTAGACAATTGGTATGGGATCACCGTTTCTTCTGGGCATATAGATGGAATTGTACTTCGGTCTAATAATCTAAAAGGCAGCATTCCCCCGGAGTTAGGTAATCTCAGCAATCTGCGGAGATTATGCCTGAACGACAACCAACTGAGTGGCAGCCTCCCCCCGGAGTTAGGTAGTCTCAGCAAATTGCAGTACCTAGACCTGCACTGGAACCAACTGAGCGGCAGCATCCCCCCGCAGTTAGGTAGTCTCAGCAATCTGCAGGGCTTATCACTGAACCAAAACCAATTGAGCGGCAGCATTCCCGCGGCGTTAGGTAATCTCAGCAATCTGCAGGACTTAGAACTGCACTGGAACCAACTGAGCGGCAGCATCCCCCCGGAGTTAGGTAATCTCACCAATCTGCAGGACTTAGACCTGCACTGGAACCAACTGAGCGGCAGCATCCCCCCGGAGTTAGGTAATCTTAGCAATCTGCAGATCTTATACCTGACCGATAACCAACTGAGCGGCAGCATCCCCCCGGAGTTAGGTAATCTCAGTAATCTGCAGTACTTAAGACTGAGTTGGAACCCGCTAAGCGATAGTATACCCCCGGAGTTAGGTAATCTCAGCAATCTTTTGCAGCTAGAACTGTGCAACAATCAACTGAGCGGCAGCATCCCCCGGGAGTTAGTTAATCTTAGCAATCTGCAGGCCTTATGCTTGTCTGGCAACGAACTGAGCGGCAACATTCCTGCGGAGTTAAGTAATCTTAGCAATCTGCAGGACTTATTCCTGGACGACAACCAACTGAGGGGCAACATTCCTGCGGAGTTAGGTAATCTCAGCAATCTGCAGGACTTATTCCTGGACGACAACCAACTGAGTGGCAGCATTCCCCCGGAGTTAGGTAATCTCAGCAATCTTTGGCAGCTAGACCTGAGCAACAACCAACTGAGCGGCAGCATTCCCGCGGAGTTAGGTAATCTCAGCAACCTTAGGAGTCTAGTCCTGTATAATAACCAACTCAGCGGAAGCATTCCATTAAGTTTCATTAATATAGTTTATTTATATGAATTTTACTTCTATGATACTTTACTATGTGAGCCGGATACACCAGAATTCTTGGCTTGGAAAGAAACTGTATATGACTGGGTAGGTAGTGGAATAATTTGTGGACCATATAAACAAAAATATCTAGTTGTTCCTTTAAACTGGCAAGGGACACAACAAGAATTCGAGAGTGCTGCAAGTTTACAATTAAATGAATTTATAAGCCAAGTTCCTCTAAATTCTTGTCCGGAAAAAATATTAATTAGATATCTTGATGTAAATACGTATAACTATAATGGCTTTACTTGTTCAAAAAGTGATCTAAATGATATTAGAAATTTTGTAAAAAACGAAGTAAAAATAAACCCTTCCGAATGGGATGTGGTTATTGGTTTTACTGAAACTTCACCTTGTCCGCCTACAGCTGGCAAAAGTAATACAACTGATACTATATGGGTTTCAGACTCTTCAGATATTATTGTTGCTCATGAGTTAGGTCATATCTATGATCTTTCAGATCAATATTGCAGCAATCAAGCTGGATCTAATGATCCAAGGTGTAATGATGGTGATAACCAAGGGGATGGTTGGCTCACGGGAGATATCAACTTCTTAGATGCAACCCTTCCATATGATTGCCCACCTGATGGATCTGAAGATCAAGGTGGCGCAAAATGCTGTAATTATTCATTATTAAGTCTCTGTCTTTTCAAAAATTATGGTGTTTGTTGCCGAGGCAATAAAAATAGTGCTGGTGGAAGATCAACAATGTCTTATGCGAATGCTCCTGGTCCAAGAGGGTTTGATAATCGTGAATTAGAATATTTAAGCTCAAAACCAGAGTTAAATTGTTCTGATAATCAATTCGCAAATCATCAAACTGCTTTATTAATTCCAGGTGAGATTATTGGCTTTGTATTAAATGTATCTCTCAATATTTCTAATGATGATTTAGTTGAAGAAGAGAATTTAACAGTAAGCCGTGGCAGACCCACTGCAACCTCAATTTTGGATGGACTCTCCGGGGATTACACCTTGCAAATCTTAGACGCAAGTCAAAATGAGCTGCTAACCCAATCCTTTAGCTTGTACTTTGACTATAACGGACCCGTATTTGAGGATGTTGACTATTCTGGCATTACTTATTCTAGTCAGGATGTCTCGTTCAGATTTCCGTTTTCCAACGCTATGGAAACGCTTAATCTCTATCATAATGATGAACTAATATATACCAAAGATTTACCTAAACTCTCACTTATTTATTTACCATTAATTGACCGATAAGGGATATTTATACAAATAACTAACCAGAGGTTATGCATAATTTTATGCAAAACAATCAAAAATAAAAATACACTTTCTCAGTAATAACCAACCAGCAGATTCCTTCCCCCCGAAATCTGCTGGCTGGCTTTTAACGTGACTACAGCTGAACTACTTCATGCAGCGCTTGACCATGCGGGAAAGCCGTTCGACGCCGATGCGGATGGTCTCGGGGTTGCAGGCGGAGAAGTTAAGCCGCATGGTATTGCTCGGTCCGCCGTTAGGGTAGAACGACGCGCCGGGCACATAAGCCACCTTCTCCTCGATGGCGATGGGGAACAGCTCCAGCGTGTTGCAGCCTTCCGGCAGGGTCAGCCAGAGGAACAAGCCGCCTTGCGGTCGCGTCCAGGTGGTGCCTTCAGGCATGAAATCCTCGAAGGCTTGCAGCATGGCATCGCGGCGCTCGCGGTAAACCTTGCGAATGTTGGCGATGTGATCCTTGAGCCAATCGCTGCTCGCCAGCTCATAGGCTAAAAATTGGTCAAAGGTGGAGGACTGCAAGTCCGCGCCTTGTTTTGCCATTACCATTTTCCGGATAACTTCCTCAGGTGCGATCACCCAGCCAATACGCAGCCCAGGCGCCAGAATCTTGGAGTAGGTGCTGGTGTAAATTACATTGCCGCGGTAAGAAACGTGGTCTGGGTCGCGCAGTTCATCATCCAGATCCACCAGGGTTGGTAAGTGCTCGCCCTCAAAGCGCAGCTGACCGTAAGGGTCGTCCTCCACGATGGGCACGCCATAATGGTCCGCCAGCTCGACCAAGCGGCGCCGGCGCTCAAGCGAAAGGGTAACGCCTGCGGGATTATGGAAGTTGGGCAGCACGTACATGAACTTGATATTCGTGTTGATTACCTGCTCCAGCATGTCAATTTTCATGCCATCATCATCTAAGTCTACGGTTTCGTATTCTGCGCCATAGACGTTCCAGGCTTGTAATGCGCCCAAGTAAGTAGGGCACTCCGTCAGGATGCGGTCTCCGCGGTTGACGAAGATGCGGCCGAGAAAATCGAGAGTTTGCTGGGAGCCTGTCGTGATGAGGACGTTATCGGGGGTTACTTTGATGCCGTATTTGCACACATTTTGGGCGATCAGCTCCCGCAATGGTGCATAGCCCTCAGTTTGGCTGTATTGCAGCGCCTTAGCGCCATTTTCGGTGAGGATTTTATCGCATGCAGCCTTAATCTGCTCGATTGGAAAGAGTTCCGCTGCCGGAAACCCCCCGCCGAAAGAAATGATATCCGGCTGGGCGGTTACCTTGAGCAGCTCCCGGATGGCCGAGCTGGTCATTCCGGTCGTGCGGTGCGCGTAGCGATGGTCCCATGAAGTTTGCATTGTTGTTTCTCTCCTTTTTATGTTATTCAGCTATTTCATGCTGATTTTGAAAAATTTATCATCACTTGCATAATGATTTAGTTTTTTAAACCTCGTTATCTAAAATGTTTTATGGTTACCCTAACCCTGACCCTTCCCCAGCGGTAAGCGATTTTTATATGGCTCGATCAAGCCGCTGGGAAGGGGAATAAGAGGGGAAAGGCTAATCATATGGTTTTCGTCATGATCTCATCGTTCCTTTGTAAAAAACCTTGAGTTGAGTAAGTTCTTTCTTCATCATTTTCAACGCTCTTATTTCATAAACCTTGGCAAAATGGTCGCCGCAGTCGGCAGGATCACCCGATCGCCGATGGTGAGCTCTGCGAGCGGTTTTTGCGGTTTATCCGAAGTACTTTGGTAGATATAAATGGTGTTACCCTCCTTAGCAGCTTTGAGATCTATGAAAGCTTGCCCAGTAAGCCAGCCATCCTGGTCAATGGCACAGCTTGTAACCTTGCCAATGACTTTGCCTTTATCATCGACCACTAAATCACCCAGATGAGCCATGCGCACATTCTTCTCATTGAAGCGGAAGCGCACGACTACGCCGGTGCGGTTGCGTTCGCGCTCGCGGAAAGCCGAGCGCCCGATAAACCAAGTGGTGTTCATCTTGACGAAGATTAAGAAGCCAGCTTCGCCGACGCCCAGGTTGAGCTCTCCGCCCATTTCGTGACCGTAGAGCGGCAGCCCAGCCTCGGTGCGCAGCGAGTCGCGCGCGCCTAAGCCGCAAGGTTTAAGTCCCAATGGTTCCCCAGCTTGCATAAGGGCGTTCCATAGTGCCACAGCCTGATCAGGGTGCACAAAGAGCTCAAATGCCATTTTTTCTCCGGTGTAACCGGTGCGGGAGACGATCACGTTGATCCCAGCAACTTTTACCTCGCAGAGTTGGTTACGGTTCAAGCGCAAAATCTGACGTGCATCGGCGGGTTCAACCAGCTTGAGCAAAATCTCACGGCTCTTTGGGCCTTGCAGGGCAATATCCGCACGCATATCTGCGCCTTCTTTAGGGTCCTTCAGGTTGCGCAAGATAACTTTGCGCCCTGGGGCGCGCACCCACGGACGGTCTGGGTCAACGAGAACCTTACCTTCGCGCACAGCATTGAGCCAAGCCCAATCTTTAGCTTCGTTGGCGGCATTCACCACCACGAGGTATGTCTCCGGTGCGCGGCGGTAGATCAGCAGGTCGTCAATCACATTGGCTTGCGGGTCGAGGAAGTGGGTGTAGAGTGATTCGCCTAACTCTAAGGTGAGGATGTCATTAGCGCAGACGGCATCGAGGAAAACCGAGGCGTTGGGTCCTTCAGCTTGAAAAACACCCATGTGCGTAACGTCGAATAGTCCAGCGGCTGTGCGCACAGCTTTATGTTCTTCGAGGATGGAAGAGTACCACACGGGCATTTCCCATCCAGCGAAAGGCACGATTTTAGCGCCAAGGGCTTGATGCACTTCGTAGAGCGGGGTACGCTTAAGCGGCTGATCTTCCGGCTCCTGCCAAGTAAACTCAGGCAAGGCGGGTTTTTGCACTTCTTCTGGTTTGGGCATACCCACAAAGTAAGGCTTATCTATGCATATTGGGTCACCAATCAGTTGGGAAGGCGTAATTGGCTTTGCCGGCAAGATGCGCACTGGTCCGGGAATTTGATGGCAAATGTCTGGGTCATAACAAATGTAGCCATCAGAAATGCTGTTCATCCAAGAAGCTGCCAGTCCAGCTTTTTCTGCGGGTAAGGTGAGGACAAAGGTGTTCGGGTCCAGGCATGTCAGGACGCCGGAAACATCGCCCATGCTCGTATGCATAAGGGTAGGCTGGGATTCTCCTCGTTCAAGGGCTTCAACGTCACTGGTGAGTAAATCAATAAGATAGGAGCGGACTTTCTCACCGGAAAGCTCGAAGGCTGCCTGCTCTCCCTCATACTCATCATCCAAGTAAACATAGTGCGGTAAACCGTGGCGGACAGTAGTCGGATCCATTGCCGGCTTGGAATCAGCAAGTTCGCGCACGCGCATGCTGACGTTCATAAGGGTTTCAAAATCCACTTTGGCATGGGTTTTCTTTCCCACTTGCGCGCAGAGAAGGTAAGGCGTGGTGGCTCGTAAGAGTTCGGTAATCAAGTTCGCAATTGCGACCATTTCAGTTTCGACGAAGCCGCGCTGTGTGAGCCAGGTGGTGCCAAAGCGCACGCCGCTGGCAGAAAAAGCTGAAGCATCGCCTGGAATGGTATTGCGGTTAGCCACGATCCCTGCCAATTCGAGGATGCGGGCAGCCATATCGCCCTTGAGCGGAATTCCATCCAAGCCGCGGAAAGACTTGGCGTCGATGAGCATTAGGTGGGTGTTAGAACCGTTATAAGGTACTCTCACCCCATTTTTCTGGAAAGCTTCTACGAGCGCGGCAGTATTTTTTAGCGTTTGGGCTTGCAACGCCTTGAACTGATCTGATTTCGCTAATTCAAAAGTAAGCGCCATAGCGGCGATCGTATTGATATGCGGGCCACCCTGTTCGCCAGGAAAAACGGCTTTGTCGATTTTCTCGCCGATATCCTTGTTATGGGTGATGATCACAGCACCGCGTGGACCGCATAAGGTTTTATGTGTCGTGAAGCTAATCACATCCGCTATACCCACCGGAGAGGGGCATAACCCAGCGGCAATAAAACCGGCAATGTGGGAAACATCCGCAAATAGATATGCGCCAACACTTTCGGCAATTTGCTTAAATTTGTTCCAATCCGGGATCCAGGGGTAGGAAGAGTAGCCGGCGATAATCACCTTTGGGTGGTTTTCCTCGGCAAGTTTTGCGATCTGATCGTAATCTAAACACTCTGTTTCGGGGTCAACGGTGTAATGCAAGGCGTTATACCACATACCCGAGCGGTTGACTGGTGAGCCGTGCGTGAGATGCCCCCCGTGCAGTAAGTTCATGCCTAGGATAGTATCGCCAGGTTTAATGAGTGCTGTGTAGACGGCATTATTGGCGGCGGCACCAGATAGGGGCTGCACATTGACCCATAAGTCTTCGGGGGCAAGCGTATTGGCAGCAAAAAGTTCGGCAGCCCGCCGGCGGGCAAGGGCTTCCACAACATTTACGTAATCCACACCCTTGTAATAGCGCAGGTCACCATAACGGCGGTAATAGCCCAGCTGGGTGGGGAGGTCTAGGATTTCAGCCTGAGTTTGTGTGCGCGTTTCCGCTCGTGGGTAGCCCTCTGCATAAAGATTGACAAATGGCGACCCAAGCAGTTGACGCACTGCTTTTGGAGCAATGCTTTCGCTGGGAATCATTATGAGACGGCGTGCTTGACGTTCGGCTTCTAATTGTGAAAGTTCATTCAGGTCGAGATCTATGTCCGATAGCTTGTCGGTAAATAAAAATCCATTCATGTCATCTAATCCTTAAATAAAATAGACCCATAGGCAGGCTGTAGTTTCTTCTGCCTTGGGTTGCTTTAGTGTGAAAATTTACAGGAGAACATTCCTTTACCTGAAGAGGGAAGGTTTGCTGGAATCTGCCAAAAGCTGGCCCAGTAAATTTAGTGACCATCCTTCTGTTGTTTCCCATTTTATATAAGTATACCTTATCTGTACCCTCTTGGAAAAATAAGCGCTGTCACTTCCGAACAGCAAACGTGTTAAAAGTCGAATTGAAGGCAAATTGCCTCTAACGGTATAATCCAAGCAAACATGAAAACATTTGGGTATTGCTATGAACTCTGCTGAAGAGGAACGCGAGCTGATTAAGCGCGCAAAAACAGATCCGGAAGCATTTGGAGAGCTCTACGAGTACTATGTAGAGCGCATCTATAACTACATTTACTTCCGCACGGGGAACGTACATGATGCTGAGGATCTGACAGGCAGGGTATTCTTCAAGGCTTTGGAAGCCATCGGCAGCTACCGTGATATGGGTTTTCCTTTTTCTGCTTGGCTCTTTCGGATTGCCCATAATCAAGTTGCCAATTATCACCGAGACCGCTCCCGTAAGCGGGAATTTTCCCTTGATGATATTGCAGTAGCTAACCTCTCAGAGCGGCGTAAATCTCCGGAAGCAACAGCCATCCTGCAGCAGCAGCGCGAAGATCTGCTAAAGATCCTAAAAGACTTGACCCCAATCAAACAGGAAGTCATTGTGCTTAAGTTTGTGGAGAAGTTATCTAACGCCGAGATAGGAGCGGTGTTAAATAAGAGTGAAGGTGCCATAAAAAGTATTTATCATCGCACATTAGTGGAATTGCGCGAAAGGCTGGATTCCGATGATTTCTTGTGAAATCCATGTGCTCAAGGAGGAGAGCAAATGAAAAATGTTGAAGAAGAGAATGGGTCCACAGAGGTAAAAGATTTAGAAGAGCGTTTGGAGCAACAGGTTTATCGCGTCTCACCCAACCCTGATTTTCGCTCGGCGCTCAAGGATCACCTAAAAGCCTCTCATATTTACCAGCGGCGGCGGGAAATTGGCGCAATTTGGGTGGCGTCCTTAGGGTTGACTTTGTTCCTTGTGCTGCTGGGAACCGTCATTTATGCCTTGGTGAAACCGCGCGATCTGCCTAACGATTAAGATCATTTGGGTTGGAAATTGCGCAGCTTAGCACGCAAGCTCTCACTATCTGGTTCAACCAAGATGGAGCCATCTGGGAAGATAATCGTTGGCACCCGGCGCAAACCGCGGTTGACCTGCTGGACGAACTCGCCAGCTTGCGGGCTTTGATCGATATCGATCCACATATAGGGGACCTGCATTTCTGCGAAGATTGCTTTAGCACGCCGGCAGTCGCCGCACCAGTTGGCCCCGTAAAACTTGATGGGTAGTGGTTCCATTATTTATTTTTCACTAAATATTAGTAATATCCTGACCGAGGAATATCAGGATATTGCGTCCAACTAGAGAAATGATGATTTAAGCCCAGCCCTGCTTTTTACAAAGGTCAGTAATTACGGGGATAGTGACATATTCTCCACGGTTGGCGGCTAAGCCCCAGATGATCTCGACCACAAAGCCGGCAATGCGGATAATTGTGCCCAAAATAATAAAGCCAAAAAGGGCTGAAATGAGGTAAACTGCCACCCCAAAGACTAAGGATTGGGCTAAATGTGCTTTGAGGAAAGGGCGTTCGCGTTTTTCGGGGATAAGCAGCAAGATAATCGGTACAATGGGGGAGAGAATGTAGCTGAGCATTGCCCAGAGGCGGTCATCGTCGCTAATTTCAGGAGAAGGATTAAATTGTTCTGACATATAAGCTCCTTATTGTAAATGCAAGATTTTACTAGAATCGGTCAAACTTTACTTTATTATACGCGCAACTCTGGTCTCAGGGTAAAAATATTTTTAAAGCTTTGTCTTGGGCAAATATGATTTACCACCGGAGGTTAGCTTCCCTTGCCTGTAAATCCTACCTCGCGCAAAAAAGCCGGGTCGTTTTTCCAGTTTTTACGCGTCTTGACGTAAAGGTCCAGAAAGACCTTTTTGCCATTCATTGCCTCGATCTCAGTGCGTGCCAACGTGCCAATGCGTTTGATCATCTCGCCGTTGCGACCGATGACGATGGCTTTTTGCGCATCCCGCTCGACAAAAATCGTTGCTTTAATGTAGACCGCGCCATTTTCGCGCTCCGAGTATTCATCAGTGCGCACTGCAATGCTATAAGGTAATTCGTCTTCGAGCAAATCCATGCAAGCTGCACGGATCAACTCCGCAGCGATGTCCCGTTCGTATGTTTGGGTGATTTGCTCCTCGGGGAAGTACATTGGACCTTCGGGTAAGCGTTCGATTAAACTATCAATCAGTTCACCAATGCCTTTGCCAGTCTGTGCGGAGATCTGCACTACTGGAGCTTCCGGGAACAAGGCTTGATAGAGCTTGCGATGTGCGCTAAGGGTTTTGCCGTCAACTATGTCGATTTTGTTGATCACCAAGAGCACTGAATCTTCCTTTTGAGCTTCATGCACTAAATCTGCCAGTTTACGGTCTTCTTCATCTGGTTTTTGGCTGCCATCCACTAAAAAAAGAATCAAATCCGCGTCGCTCAATGCAGAAACGGCTTCGGAATTGATGATTTGGGAGAGTTTATCCTTAGGGGCGTGCAAGCCGGGGGTATCCACAAAAATCATCTGGTATTCATCTGTGGTGCGGATGGCAAGCTGGCGTTTGCGTGTGGTTTGCGGCTTGGCAGAGACTCCTGCAATAGGCTGGCCTAAAAGCACATTTGTGAGTGTGCTCTTGCCCACGTTGGGCTTGCCGGCAATAGCAATGAAGCCGGATTTAAAGGGAAGGTGCTGTTGGTCCATTATATTTCCTTACTGGAAGGTTCGTATAGGTTATTGTCGCTAAGTTTTATACCTTCATGGTCAAGCAGCCATGCTTTAAGCGCCACGCCTTGAGGCGCGGAAAAACCATGCAGCTTGCCATCGCTGCCGATGACGCGGTGGCAGGGGACGAAAAGCATCAGCGGATTGTGCGCCAAGGCGTTACCGACTGCACGAATGGCTTTTGGTTTGCCGATCTGGGCTGCAACTTCGCTATAGGCGCGCGTCTGACCCCACGGGATCAGAGCTACCGCTGCTAAAACTTCCTGTTGGAATGGCGTTAACTCAGAAAAATCCAAAGGCACCGAAAAGACTTTTAAGCTGCCTCTCAAGTAAGCCTGCAATTCTTCAGCCGCTTGGTGCAGGATCTTATCGGTGTTGTTTGGCGAAAGTTGCAGTGTAGGTGGTAGAGCACCTCCCAGCGCTGCACAGCGGGTTAAACCTTGAGGGCTACTTTCCAGCAGGAATACTCCGATTGTGGTCTTGCTGTAAAAGTTTGCTTTGGGTTTATTTTGCATCGTGGTTTTATTTTATCCAATAATCCGAGAATTGAAAAAGAAGAAATTCGATGGTGTTGAAAAACATTGGTTAATCGATTACATCCAAATTTTTCAAAGTTAAGAATTTCAATCTGCCCTCACCCTGCCCTCTCCCAGCTCCGAATCCCGTTCGTTTTTCAGCGTCAATCTGCTGGGAGAGGGTGGTTCTTTTGCAGGCGGGGGCGGCCGCCCCCGCCTGCAAACATCTTTCCCCTCACCAGCATCGTACGGAAAGTTTTACACTGAAACGAGACGCTGGGGAGGGGAATCAAAGGGGTGGGGCTTTATGAACATATTGTGATCTTCTTGAATATAAAGTTATTCATTTTTTAATGTTCTGGACATTTTCGACTCCATCAATTTCCTTAAATTTTACTGGGAGAGTGTTAGGCCGTGATTTTCAGATAAAAATATTGCTGAAAGAAGCCTATTTCTTCACAATGAACGTGAAATGGGGTAAATCGTAGGGTAATCGTAGGTTAAGCGTCAAGCATGGTTAGGAGGGATGAGATATTATATTATCGAAAGGGCGACTTCTCTTCTTCTTCTCCTCCTTAAAACCTAGTGCCGGGGTCGGCGTCCTCGGCACTAGCTGATTCTTAGCGAAAGTTTATTTGTTAAGGCTGTGAATTTCTTCTTAGGGATTCACAGCTTTTTGGATTACAATCCTGATGATATTTGAGAGGTTAAGGAGAAATTATGGAAGCCAAACGAGAAACATTTCCCATTGATATTGCTGGCATACATCGTGAACTGCCCCTTTTTGAGGTCAAACCGGGGCTGCGCATCGCGATTCTGAACATATTAGGGGATGTCGAATTCGTTGATGCCTGTGCGGCGGCGCTGGCGGAGAAACTTAGCGGGATGATTTATGACGTCATCCTGACGGCTGAGTCCAAAAGCATCCCGATGGCGCACATGCTTGCTAAGGTGACACAAAAGCCTTACGTGGTCTTGCGCAAGGAATGGAAGCCCTACATGGGCGATGCACTTGTTGCTGAGACCCTATCAATCACCACTGGCAAACCCCAAAAGCTTTACTTAGATGAAAAAGACCGCTCCCTAATCGCTGGGAAGCAGGTGTTAATTTTAGATGACGTGATTAGCACCGGCTCAACTCTGCAAGGGATGCGTTTGGTGATAGAGAAAGCCGGCGGAAAAGTTGCAGGCGAATCGGCAATATTAACCGAAGGCGACCGCGCTGAATGGATGCGCATCATCTCGCTCGGTCATTTGCCAGTATTCTACGATTAGTTTTTTTGAATTTCACGAGGCCGATAAAGTGCTTATTCGGGTTGCGCTCGAGTATGGCGTTGGAGGAGGAATCTTGGCTTGGGCGTTGGACTTCCCTGGCTGCTTTGCCTACGGTCAGGCTGATGCTGAGGTGATGCTGAACTTCGCACGCAATCTGCTTGCCTATGAAGCTTGGATTAATTTGCATGCTGATCAAGCTTGGTTCAACCTCATTAACCTCGATTTTCGTATCGTTGAAGTATTTAAGCCTGAGAATTCGAGCCGTCTAGAGGGAAGCTCTAAACCGGCGGCGTTCTTTGAAGATGACTTCCGTGCCCTGACGCAAGATGAGGTGCAACATGCACTCGCGGTTTATAGCTGGCAGCGAGAGGAGTTGCTTGCGGGTTTGGAGTTTATGCCAGAAGCAGCTTATGCTTGTGCAGAGCAAAGAACAGGTAAGACAATCCCAGCAATGGTGAGCCAAATGGCGCAGGATTGCTACGATATCCTTGCGGCATTAAAGTCGCCGCTGCCGCCGTTCCCCACCAAAAAAGAGGCGTTTGCTCAGCTTGATTTCACCACCGAGCTCATTCGGGGTACTTTGCCAGCCTGGGCAGGGGTTGAGGCGATATGCGAAGTTAGTGGAGAGTTGTGGTCCCCCAGAAAAGCTATTCGCCATTTGCTTTGGCGCCAGCGTGAGGGAATCGAGCAAATTAAAGCGTTGGTAGGTTAAAGTAAACCAGGCGCCTCACCTGCGCCTGGTTTACTGTCGATCAAGATATTGTATTGTCACAACATGATCCTGATTTGAACAAATTTGAAAGGAGAGAAACAATAGATGTTCAAATCAGTCAGTATATTAGCACGCGTTGATTAATACAAGGCTAAAAGATTGTTAGGGTTTTGTTAAATTTAATTCTTCCTTACCGTAGTTTTGGGCTTATTTGATCAACTTTGGCGAGCTCCTTGAGTTTAACTTCCTTTGCCTGTCTGAAGGCAGCTATAGAAAAGTTGCTGAAGGTTTTGTCCGAAAAAAATGGGTTTATGCTATGATTATTGCAGCCGAAAGCCTATGAAAAAGCACGCGTCAATTCTGCCTTATATTCTCCTCAACATCCTCGTCTCAGCGTTAACGGTGTCGCTGGTGCTCTTTATCTGGGAGCGCACCCATACAAGCACCTTGCCAACTGCGCAGCCCACGGCTCTGCGCACATCGCCGGAAGTTAACAGTGCAACGATAATAACACCTGAACAAACGCCCAGCCTTAGCGCAGAGCTTAAACTCTCGCTCGAAGCTGTTGTGGGTGTGGGGGACCTGAGTTTGGAATACATTCTCATTCGTAATAAGGGCGAAGAAGCGGTGAATCTGGCTGGCTGGCAGTTGGTTGGGCCGGAGGGCGAAGTTTATACCTTCCCCAATTTGCGCCTTAATCGGGATGGAGCCGTACGCTTGTATTCTAAGAGCGGCACTGACTCGGTTATCGAGCTTTATTGGGGCGCGGAAAAAGCCCTGTGGAGCTCTGGCGATGAATTATCCCTCAAAGACCCAACCGGCATAATTTACTCAACTTATCAAGTACCATAAGGAAAAGCGTATGTCTCAAGCTCTCTACCGCATTTGGCGCCCAGCCTCCTGGGAGGAAGTCGTCGGTCAGGATCATATCATCCAGACGCTTAAAAACGCTGTCACAGCGGATAAGGTCAGCCAGGCATATCTTTTTGCTGGTCCCCGCGGCACAGGAAAGACCACAACAGCACGCCTGCTGGCGAAAGCAGTCAACTGCCTGGATCCGGACCTGAGCAAAAGGCCTTGCAATGCTTGTGAGAATTGCATCGCGGTTAACGAAGGTCGTTTCTTGGATCTGATCGAGATCGATGCAGCCTCCAACACCAGCGTAGATGATATTCGTGAGCTGCGCGACAATATCAACTTCTCGCCTAGCCAAGGGCGCTTTAAGGTGTATATCATCGATGAAGTGCACATGCTTTCCACCTCAGCGTTCAATGCGCTGCTCAAGACGCTTGAGGAACCGCCAATCCATGTAATCTTTGTGCTGGCGACCACTGAAATTCACAAAATCCCTGCCACGGTGCTTTCACGCTGTCAACGGCATGAATTCCGGCGCATACCGGTTCAAACAATTATCGAAAAACTAAAGCTGCTCTGTGCTCAGGAGCACATCGAGATCGAGGATGAGGCGCTGAGCTTGGTGGCGCGCCAAGCCACCGGAAGCCTGCGGGATGCTATCTCCCTCATCGACCAACTATCCTCAATAGGAAAGGTGATCACGCTGGAGACGGCACAGAATATCCTGGGTACAGCTACCAGCCAAGCGGTGCTCGACTTGGGTCAGGCGATTCAAGATCACGATAGCGCACGTGGATTAGAGCTAATCCACACGGCGTTGGATGCCGGCACAGATCCGCGCCAGTTTGCCCGCCAAGTGGTGGACTACTTGCGCACGCTGCTGGTGATAAAGCTTAATGGCAGCAAGGATTTGGAACTGCTGCCCGAAGTGCGCAGCTTGATGGAGGCACATGCTCAAAATTTCAGCATTGAACAATTGATAGCCACCATCAACCAGTTCAATGCTGCTGCAACCGACCTGAAAGCCAATTGGCACCCTGGTTTGGGTCTGGAGTTAGCTTTTGCTGCTTCGCTCACGGCTCCAGCTGAGCAGCCAAAGACATTGATCGCTGAGCCGATAAGCCATCCGGCCACTTCTGCCTCCCTTCACCCAGCAAAAACGGGCACTGATGCCACAGAGACGAAGATTGGTACCCCAAAGGTTAGTTCCCCCGTCGATTCCAGTGAAAACGTGAGTGCGCCACAGCCCGCTCAGGTAACTTCTGCGCAAGTGGACTTCAACCTGGATAATTTACAGGAACGTTGGGATCAAATCAAGCGGGAGGTACGCCAAATGGACCCAGTGGCGGGGGCGCTGCTCAACTCTTCCCGGATTGTAAGTGCCAATGACGGCATACTCACCTTGGGCTTTAGCAGCGACCTGCTGCGCGAAAAAATGATGAGTGAAAAAATGCTGCGCTCTGTGCGTAAGGTGCTTTCCAAGTATTTTCTCCAGGTAATTACGATTAACAGTGTCGTGATCAGCAAATCTGAAACTGAAAGCGGTGCTGCCGATGTCATCCCCAACGGGCTCGTGGATATGACCCTGCGGGAACTTGGCGGCAGAGTGCGCAAAACGACGACTTTAAATTCAAACGAAAAGAAGGATGATGCCAATGGCTAAAGGATTCAATTCACCTCGTTCACCCCGTGGGGGTGGAAACATGATGGCACAACTTGCCAAACTGCAAGAACAAATGGCGGCTGCCCAAGAAGAAATCGCGCAAGCGCGCGTAACCGAAAGCGCCGGCGGGGGTGTAGTTACGGTCACCATGAGCGGCGACCAGAAATGCTTGGAGATCAAGATTCAAGAAGACGTGCTCCAGGATGCTGACGTCGAGATGTTGCAGGACCTGCTGCTTACCGCGATCAATAAAGCTTTAGATAGTGCCCGGGCTCTTTCGGAAGAAAAAATGGCTCCGTTTACCAGCATGTTAGGCGGGATGGGCTTAGGTTAGTCAGGTTTTCATGCGCACCTTACCCGATTCGGTACAAAACTTGATCGATGCCTTTGCCAAGCTGCCTGGTATCGGGCCGAAAACGGCTTCCCGGCTGGCTTTTTATCTGCTTAAGGCGCCTGATGAGGCTGCTTTAGGCTTGGCAGAAGCCTTGGAACAGCTCAAGCAGCAAACGCAGCAATGCTCGGTGTGTTTCAACATCACCACCATAGGGCAAGATCCATGTGAAATCTGTGCTTCACCAGACCGCGATGATGGCTTGATTTGCGTGGTGGAAGAGCCGCTGGATGTGCTGGCGATCGAGCGCACGGGAGCCTATAACGGCAAGTATCATGTCTTGCTGGGCGTACTATCACCTATCGAAGGCATCGGTCCCGATCAAATTAAAATCTTTCCGCTTCTGGAGCGTGTGAAGACGCATCCCGTACGCGAAGTGATTATCGCCACTAACCCCAGTATGGAAGGCGATGCAACGGCGCTTTACCTGCAGCAGCGCATTGCGCCATTAGGCATCAAGGTTAGCCGGCTGGCGCGCGGGCTGCCGGTCGGCGGGGATATTGAATATGCGGATCAGAGCACGCTGCTGCGTGCCCTTGATGGCAGACAAGCAATGGACTGAGCCGGTGCGATAGGATTCAAGTATAATTTCATCGTTACGCTAAACTTCTCATCGAGGGAGCTCGTTTATGGTTTTAACCGGAGCAGAAATCCGTCAATCGTTCATTGACTTTTTTGTGGCGCGCGGCCACACATACGTCCCTAGTGCATCGCTGGTGCCTGGCGGGGATTCCACCCTGCTCTTCACCAACGCGGGCATGGTGCAGTTCAAAGACGTCTTCCTCGGGACGGATACCCGCCCTTATACGCGTGCAGTCAACGCCCAAAAGTGCATGCGCGTCTCGGGCAAACATAACGACCTGGACCAAGTGGGGCGTGATAATACGCACCACACTTTTTTCGAAATGCTGGGTAACTGGTCCTTTGGTGACTACTATAAAAAAGAAGCCATTACTTGGTCTTGGGAGCTGCTCACCCAAGTGTGGGGCTTAGACAAAAACCGCATTTGGGCGACCACCTTCAAGGATGAGCTGGGGCAAATCCCCGAAGATAGCGAAGCTGCGCAAGTTTGGCTTAGCCAACCCGGCTTTGACCCTAACCACTTGGTTACCTCCGGTCGCAAAGATAATTTTTGGGAGATGGCAGAGACTGGCCCCTGCGGACCTTGCACCGAAATCCATTGGGACCTAGGTCCAGAGGCTTGTGAGAAACAAGGCGAACCCGGGCATGTGTGCACGGTCAATGGTGACTGTGGCCGCTTTACGGAGATTTGGAATAACGTTTTTATCCAATATAACCGTCTTTCACCTACGGAGCTTGTTCCGTTGCCCAAGCGGCATGTGGATACGGGCATGGGCTTTGAACGCATCGTTGCAATTCTTCAGGGCGTGCGCGGTAATTATGATACGGATTTACTAGCACCTTTGCTGGACGTGGTGCAAACGCTTGCCGGTCAGACTCGCGCACAGCGTGAACAGAACCTGACGCCTTACCGCGTCATTGCTGACCATGTACGGGCTGCTACCTTCCTTATCGCTGATGGCGTGGTGCCGGGGAACCTTGGACGCAACTACGTCTGCCGCATGATCATCCGGCGAGCTGCCCGCTTTGCGCGTAAGCTGGGCTTAACCGAGCCTTTCATGGCACACGTCGCTGCGAAGGTCATCGAGATTTACGCAGAAGCTTATCCCGAGGTCAAGCAGAGTGAAACTCTGATCTTTGATACGCTTACCCGGGAAGAGCAGCGCTTTGCTGAGACGTTAGATACTGGCTTTGCAGAGCTCAACCGCCTGATGGATGCGATGCGCGCGGAAGGGCAGACCGTGCTGGATGGAAAGACTGCTTTTAACCTTTACGCAACTTTGGGCTTTCCATTGGAGATTACACGTGACATCCTGACGGAGGAAGGTTTTAGCGTGGATGAAGCCGGCTTTTACCAAAGCATGGAAGAACACCGGATTGCCTCCGGCGCTGGAAAAGCTTTTGGCACTATGGGCACAAAAAACGTGGAGAATTACCAATTAGTGCTGCAAGAACTGGTCAATGCAGGTAAGCTTGGTCCCCAAGGCGTAGCCTATAACCCTTATGACCGCTATGAGGTAGCATCTCCTTTGCTCGCGATTTTTGAAGATTCGCAGCCCGTGCAACAAGCCCAAGCGGGGGATAATGTGGAATTGCTGCTGGCGGATACTTGCTTCTATTTGGAATCCGGCGGGCAGGTAGCCGATAGCGGCGTTATCACCTCAAACCCGCCTGGCGAGTGGGAAGTAACGGTGGATGAAGTACGCCGGCAAGCAGCTGGTGTGATCGTGCATGCCGGGCATGTGGTTTTTGGCACGCCCAAGGTGGGGGATGACGCCATTGCACGTGTGGATCGCGACCGCCGCAGGGCAATAATGCGCAACCATACAGCTACGCACTTGCTGCATGCTGAACTGCGTAAGGTGCTGGGTGAGCAGGTGCGCCAGGCGGGTTCGCTGGTAGCACCGGATCGGCTGCGCTTTGATTTCACTTACCCAATGGCTGTGAAGCAAGATCAGCTTGAGGAAATTGAAGCAGGGGTCAATCGAGAAATCTTTGCCGAAAATGACCTGACCATTCAAGTGAAACCCTTGGAACAAGCCGTCAATGAAGGCGCGATGGCGCTTTTTGGCGAGAAATACGGCGCCGAGGTGCGCACCATTCGCATTGGAGAAGCTGATGACATCGTCTCTTATGAACTGTGCGGCGGAACGCACGTGCACAACACCGCTGAGATTGGGCTCTTTCTGATAACAAGTGAAAGCAGTGTTGCTGCTGGCATCCGCCGTATCGAGGCAGTTACGGGCTGGCAAGCTTATCTCTTTGCCCGCGATCGCCTGAACACGCTGCAAACGGCTGCACAAATGCTCACGGCTGCCCCGCAAGAAGTTCCAGCTAAGCTGCAAGCCTTGCAAACGCAACTCGATCATCTGGAAAAAGAGAATGCCCAACTGCATTCCCGGTTGGCACAAGAAGCCTTCAACACAGCCCTCAGCAAGGTGCAGCACGTTGAAGGTGTGCCTGTACTGGCTGCGATTATCCCCAGTGCTAATGCTGAGACTTTGCGCAGTTTAGCAGATCAGTTCCGCCAGCGTTATAGTTCTGGCGTGGTAGTGCTGGCATCGGCTTTAGAAGGTAAGCCATTGATTATTGCGGCGGTTACCCCAGACTTGATCAACCGTGGGCTGAAGGCGGGAGAATTAGTCAAACGCGTGGCAGCTGTGGTAGGCGGAGGCGGCGGGGGAAAGCCGGATTTAGCCCAAGCTGGTGGAAAAGATGCATCCAAATTGGCACAGGCGCTAGATCAGGTGCCAGCCTATATTCGCGAAAATTTAGCCGCGTGACCTAAGCTTATGGCTAAAGACCTCACCCCGATACGGCAGCAATATTTGGAAATCAAAAAACAGTATCCAAATGCGATTGTCTTTTTCCGGTTGGGCGATTTTTATGAAACCTTTGATGAGGATGCCACTATTACCTCACAAGTGCTGGATATTGTGCTTACCTCGCGGCCAGTGGCGAAGGGCGTGCGTGTGCCGATGGCAGGAATCCCTTACCATGCCGCAGAAAACTACCTAGGCAGGCTGATCGAGCATGGATATCACGTTGCCATCGCCGAGCAGGTTGGTGATCAACCGGATAAGGGGCTTTTTTCACGAGAGGTTGTCCGTGTGGTTACACCCGGCACAGTGGTTGAGCCTGGGCTGCTTCCCTCCGCTAAGAACAACTATTTAGCGAGCGTCTATATTCAGGAGAATAAGGCTGGCATTGCCTACCTGGATGTTACAACAGGTGAATTTGCTGGCACGCAGATTGAGGGTGAGGACGTTCAAGCACAAGTGCGCTCCGAGCTGATGCGCATCAACCCTTCCGAGACCTTGCACTCTGAAGCCCAAGTGTTGGGCAATAGCTTACCGGGCACGCAGACCCCTGTTCCCAATTGGTATTACGAGCCCGGCAGGGCTGAGGAACTGATGAAGTCGGTTTTTGGGGTAAGCAGCTTGGATGGCTATGGCTTGCACGATCACGCGTTGACGGTGCAGGCTGCTGGCGCGCTGCTCAAATACCTGCAAGAAACCCGCAGAGATGCGCTCAAAGCGCTCTCAGGCTTTACTACTTATAGCCTTGCAGACTTTATGGTGCTGGATGCGGAGACGCGGCGCAATTTGGAGCTCACCGAAACCTTGCGCGAAAATAAAGTGGAAGGTTCCCTGCTGAGCGTGCTGGACAATACCCGCACGCCGATGGGCAAACGCCTGCTGCGCCAATGGGTCAATAAACCTTTGCTCAATCTGCAAGCCATTAACAGCCGGCTGGATATGGTGGAATATTTCTTCCAAGATGGTGTACTGCGCAAGCAGGTGAGCGATCTCTTGGCAAAATTTCATGATTTGGAACGCTTGATCAATCGCATTAGCAGCCAGGCTGCACGTCCGCCGGATTTAGCTGCGTTACGCGAAGATTTTGCACTCCTGCCGCAGCTTTTAGAATTGCTGCCGAGCGAAACGCCTGCGCTGCAGCCTATCTTGGGGCATCTGCATGCCTTTGCTCAGGAAAAAGCTTTGCTTGATGCGGCAATTGCGGATGACCCTCCAGCGACCTTAGCTAATACCGGCATCATTAAACCGGGTTTTTCGAGCGAGCTGGACGGCATCCTTTCTTCTTCGCAGCATGCACGCGAGTGGATCAATAATTTAGAGCGGGAAGAACGCAAGCGTACCGGCATCAAAACGCTCAAAGTGGGCTTTAATAAGGTCTTTGGTTACTACATCGAGATTAGCCGGGGCAGCGCGGATCAAGCTCCGGAAGAGTACATTCGCAAGCAAACTTTGGTCAATGCCGAACGCTTCATCACGCCGGAGTTGAAGGAGTACGAATCGCTTGTACTCAACGCTGAGGCACAGATCCACGAGGTGGAGCTGAAAGTTTTCCGGGCGGTATGTGAGCAGCTTAGCGCATCTGCCAGCGAAGTTTTAGCAGCAGCACGAGCAATTGCAGAGCTCGATTGTGCCGTTTCGTTAGCCAATGTGGCTGCCCTCAATAATTACGTATGCCCAGTTGTGAAAGCTGAGAAAGGGATCAAAATCCTCGCCGGTAGGCACCCCGTGGTAGAAGAACTCAGCACTGGTGAGCGATTTATCGCAAACGACTTGGTTTTCGAAGAGGGTGAGATCATCCGCGTGATTACTGGACCCAACATGAGCGGCAAATCCACCTTTTTGCGACAAGCGGTGCTGATTGTGCTGATGGCACAGATTGGCAGCTTTGTCCCGGCGGATGCAGCCGAAATTGGGCTGGTGGACCGCATCTTCACGCGCATCGGCGCCCAGGACGCCATCCATGCGGGGCAGTCCACCTTTATGGTGGAGATGATCGAGACGGCGAATATTCTCAATAACGCCACGCCGCGCAGTTTGCTCATTTTGGATGAGATCGGGCGGGGGACGAGCACCTATGACGGGCTCTCAATCGCCTGGGCAATCGTTGAATACTTGCACAGCCACCCACGCCTCAAGCCGTATACGCTGTTTGCCACGCATTATCATGAGCTCACCGAGCTGGCTGAGATTTTGCCGGGTGTGCGCAATTACAACGTTGCTGTGAGTGAGTCTGAAGGTAAGGTGGTTTTTTTGCATAAGATCGTGCCAGGGGGTGCCGACCGCTCGTATGGCATTCACGTGGCTCAATTAGCTGGCTTGCCAGCGCCAGTGATTGAGCGCGCTAACCAAATCCTCAAGCAGCTCGAGGCGACTTCTGGGAAGACCATTCCTGAAAAGGTTAGCAACCAAGATCAGCTGCGGCTCTTCCCCGAAAATAATCCCTTAATGGAAGCTTTTAAGCAAACCGATCTGAACGCGCTCACCCCCATCCAAGCGCTTAATTTGCTGTACGAATGGCGCCGGAACTTTTTCCCTGAGGACAAAGAATAGGCGCAAAGTCTCTTGATCTTGCCCGATATCTGTTCTTGCAAGGTGCCCTACGGGTAGGCTACGCAACCTCCTGACCATGCAAGGAATTTGACCTTTAGTTCTCAATAATGTTTGAAATGCGGAGACCTACGGTCAAAACCACTCGCTGGTGAGACACCAGCGAGAACAGCAAAAATTCCTCGCTCGGTACCCTACGGGTAGGCTACGCACTCAGGAGACCGGCGAGAACAAGGTCGGAACTTTTTCCCTGACGATTAACACTCCATTTAAAAGAAAGTAATCTCTCAAAGCCAATTGGGTTGACCGCGGAGGAAGTCAGCGCCACTCATGGGTTTCTTGCCTTCTAGTTGAACACGGTCGAGCACCAGCAAGCCTTGGGCTGTACCTACCGCTGGGCTGTCATTGACAATATAATGCGCACCTATGGAGCTATCGAAGGTATCGTGCGGGTGCGCCGCGAGCACTTTGAGCTGCCGGTTGTTGAAGTTGAAATAGGTACCTGGCCAAGGCTGATAGGCATTCACTTTCCGGGTTAGCTCCAGCGCGGTCCGATTGAAATCCAGTAAGCCGTCGGATTTTTTTAGCATGGGGGCGTACGTGGCTTCATTTTCATTCTGGGGCAGTGGAGCGACCATGCCATCTAAGTAAGAGGGGAGGATCTCAATCAGCGTGCGTGCACCCAGTTCCGCTAATTGCTTTGAAAGCTGGCTGCCTGTGATCCCGAAAGGGAGCGGCACAGAGCGCTGAGAGAGAATTGGTCCGGTATCCAAGCCCTCATCCATCAGCATTATGGTCACACCGCTATGATCATCTCCGGAAGCAATAGCAGCTTGAATGGGGGATGCGCCCCGCCAGCGTGGCAGCAGCGAGGCATGCACGTTCAGACAGCCCTTGGGGGGCAAATCTAACACAGCTTTGGGGAGAATTTGACCAAAAGCTGCTACGACGATCAGATCTGGAGCCCAAGCTGAGAGCTGTGCTAGCACCTCCGGTTTGCGCAAAGAAACAGGTTGGTAAACCTCCAAGCCAAGTGCTTGGGCTGCCTGCTTGACCGCTGAGGCTTGCGGCTGACGCCCGCGCCCGGCAGCGCGATCCGGTTGGGTAACCACGCCCACGACCTGGTAGTGCTCATACAAGGCTTGGAGCGTGGGGAGTGCAAAATCAGGTGAACCCATGAAGACGATGCGCGTATTCATGGCGAAATTTTATCATGACGCGAGTGATGATATGTGACTTTGAGCATGATTTCTGTCATGACATTTTTGAAAATTTAACCAAATTGTTTGATATAATTCACCTTCGGCATTGCGCCAAGAATGAAATCTTTACACGGCGCACAAAGCGCCGTGATATTATGCAAAATTATAGGAAAGGTCAACACTCATGAAAGAATTTTCTACAGCCTCAGTACGCAACATTGTGCTTGCGTCCCATAGCAGTTCCGGCAAGACGATGCTCACCGAAGCCCTCCTCTACTATACCGGTGCAACTACCCGCCTCGGTAAAATCGAAGATGGTACCACAGTCTCCGACTTTGACGAAGAAGAGCACCGCCGTGGGATCTCCTTATATACCTCGGTCATTCCAGTTCTCTACAAAGATCTCAAGCTGAACTTGCTGGATACGCCTGGCTATATGGATTTTATCGGTGAGGTGATCTCCGCGATGCGCGTGGCAGATTGTGCCGTGGTGCTGATAGATTCCGTTGCCGGCTTGGAGGTCGGCACCGAGATGGCAATGCAGTATGCTGCCCAGTTCAACCTGCCGATGATCATGGTTGTAAATAAAATGGACCGCGATAATGCCAATTTTCAAAAAGCGATCGCATCCGTTGAGGAAGGCACAGACTACCGCCTCATCCCGATGCAGCTGCCCTGGGGAGAAAAAGCTAACTTTCAAGGTGTGATTGACTTAGTGAGCATGAAAGCCTATAAAGGCGATGGTAAAACGGTTGTGGATATCCCAGCGGAGTATAAAACCCAAGCAGATGAAGCGCGCCTTAAATTAGTTGAGGCTGCAGCCGAGGGTGAAGATGCCTTGCTCGAGCGATATTTCGAGAATGGTGGGCTTTCGGACAAAGAAATTTTGCAAGGAATGCGTAAAGCCATTGGAACCAGCAATGTCATTCCAGTGCTTGTGGCAGCCGGTGCTCACATGATCGGCATTGGGCCATTGCTGGATGCCTTGGTTGCCTTAGCGCCCTCCCCGCTAGATCGGCCAGCAGCTGTGGCGCAATCTCCTCAAGGCGAGGTGAAGTTAGAACCTTCCGATACGGGACCGTTAGCTGCCTACGTTTGGAAGACCACTGCAGACCCCTTCGTTGGGCGTCAGACGTTCTTCCGTGTTTATTCCGGCGTGATGGTCTCCGATTCTCGCGTTTGGAACGCAAATAAAGGTGAAGAGGAGCGCATTGCAAGCGTCCAGGTGCCCTTTGGTAAGGAAAACTTACCTGTACCCGCCATTCACAGCGGCGATATTGGCACGGTGGCAAAGTTGGCTGTTACCACAACGGGAGATACCCTCACCACGCGTGAACAAAACCTTATCCTGCCCAAGCCAAGCTACCCTAACCCGCTCTATCGCGTGGCAGTTGCCCCAAAGACGCAATCGGATGCAGCTAAGATGAGCAGCACCCTGACGCGCCTGTGCGAAGAAGATTTAACCCTTTCATGGGAAATGGAACCCGCCACCAAGCAAACGCTGCTCTTTGGTATGGGCGATCAACACATCGATGTAGCTGTTCGGCGGGCAGAGACCAAATTCCAGCTTTCAATGAACTTACTGGAGCCGAAAGTGCCCTACGAAGAGCATATTACTAAAGAAGCCAGCGCCATGTACCGCCACAAGAAGCAAACCGGAGGTGCCGGTCAGTTTGGTGAGGTTCACCTACGCGTATTCCCCATCCAAGATGAAGATTTCACCTTTAGCAATGACGTTTTTGGCGGTGCAATCTCCAACAGCTATATGGCGCCGATCGAGAAAGGTATCCGCTCGGTGATGAAAGAAGGCGTGATTGCAGGTTACCCAGTGCATAATGTTGGCGTCTCGGTCTTTGATGGTAAAGAGCATCCCGTTGATTCCAAACCGATCGCCTTTGAAATTGCTGGGCGTGAAGCCTTTAAGTTAGCTTTCAAGGATGCCAACCCTGTGCTTTATGAACCCATCATGAAGGTGACTATCACTGTGCCAGAAGCCAATATGGGTGATGTACTCGGTGACCTGAATACCCGCCGTGCTCGCGTGCAAGGCATGGCAACCGAAAAAGGTCGCTCTGTAGTTACTGCAATGGTGCCGCTGGCAGAAATGCTTCGCTATACTACCACCCTGCGTTCGATGACGGGGGGACGAGGTTACTTTACCATGGAGTTCGACCATTATGACTTGGTGCCAACTCACCTGACCCAAGCGATTATCGAAGCGCGCCAAAAAGAACTAAAATCCGAAGATTAATCTTCGTTTTTAAACATTCACAGCCGCCCCAGTTTGGACGGCTGTTTTTGTTTAAACTGTTCTTTCAGGTTTTGGCTTAGGTTTCGCCATCGAAAGCAGAGCTTCCGCCAAGGGGATGCAATCTGCTACCACGCGTTCATCTGCAACTTGGAAGATAGGGGCGTGCGGATCTTTATTCACCGCAATGATGTAAGTCCCTTCGGCTAAGCCAGCTAAGTGCTGCACAGCTCCAGATATGCCAAAAGCTAAGTACACTTTCGGCGCAATTGTGATCCCAGTTTGCCCGACTTGATGCGCATAAGGCAGCCAGCCAAGGTCCACCACCGCGCGGGAGGCAGCTAAACCCGCACCTAGGGCTTTTGCGAGGTCCTGGAAGAGAGGCAAAGTACGCGGGCTGCCGATGCCTCTGCCTATCCCAATCACGATTTCCGCTGATTCCAGGCTCAAAGACTCGCTCGTGGAGAGTCTTAACTTTAACTGCTGGATGAGGTGGTTTTCGGGCAGGCGCACTTCAGCATAGGTTAGGCTGCCTCGCCGATTAATATCTGGGGCAAGTGGCTGCATCACATGGGGGCGTACGGTCGCCATCTGCGGGCGTCGATTGCGGCAAAGGATGGTTGCCATCAGGTTGCCGCCAAAAGCCGGCCGTGTTTGGTGCAGCAAGCCGCTCTGTGCGTCAATCTCCAAGCGGGTACAATCAGCAGTCAAGCCCGTCTCCAAACGTGAGGCAATCCGCGGGGCAATCGAACGCCCAAAACCTGTTCCGCCAATCAAAAAAATGGAAGGTTGGTAAGCTTGCACCAATTGAGCCAAGGCAAGTGGATATAGCAGCTCATCGCGCTGGTCAAGCTTCGTGGTTGGCACCGCCAACACTTCATCTGCCCCATAAGCCCAAAGCTGGCTATAGCTATGGGCAGCTTGCTCCCCAAGCACAATCGCGCATACAGGCTCTCCGCTGATTGCAACGAGGCGGCGCGCTTCACCCAAAAGTTCAAAGGTCACTGGTTTGAACTGCCCCGCGAAAAACTCGGCAAAAACCCAAATTCCCCGTGCATGAGGGTTTGGCTGGACCGTTTGCGGTAAGCGGAGTTCAATTGCCTCATAGCGGCAAGCCGGCACGCATGCACCGCAAAAAACGCATGCCTCCGAGATGACCGCCATGCGCCCCTGCATGCTAATTGCGCCATAAGGGCAGGCTGGCAGGCACTTACGGCAGCCGACGCATTTTTCCGGCAGTACGCGGATCTCAGCCATGCTGCTCCCTCCCAGCTTGTTGCTGCAAGCTTGCCAGGATCTGACTCGCAATTTCTGACAGCGTACCTTCCACCACAATACTGGTTTTGTGCTGCTCTGGCACAAAAGTGGAGATGACTTGCGTGGGCGAACCTTCCAACCCAATGCGCCCAGGGTCAACATCCAGATCCTCTACTTTCCAGATGAGAATATCGGATTTCTGTGCCCGGCGGAAACCTGCCAGTGTTGGAAAGCGTGGGGTATTAATCTCCTTGACTACGGTAAGCAATGCGGGCAGTTCGACCCTCAGGCGCACATAACCTTCGTCGACCATTTTTTGGCAGATCAGGCTCTCTGTACTAACCTGTTCGATTTTAGAGATTGCGGTGGTATGCGGAATACCCAACTTCTCGGCTAATTCGGGACCAACCTGTGCTGTATCGCCATCAATTGCCTGTCTGCCGCATAAGATTAGGTCTACTGTGCCTAACTTCCGGATTGCAGTTGCTAATGTAGTCGCCGTAGCAAGCGTATCCGCACCAGCAAAGCGACGGTCGGTCAACAAGATGGCTTGGTCTGCCCCCATAGCGAGTGCTTCCCGCAACATCACCGCGGCACTGGGGATACCCATTGTGAGCACGCTCACCATCCCGCCATGCGCCTCGCGCAACCGTAAGGCTTCTTCCAAGGCGTAGGCATCAAAGGGATTGAGCATCAGCTCCACGCCTTCGCGTATGATCGTACGGGTGCGCGGGTCCAGCTGAACTCGCGTGGTAGCGGGCACTTGCTTAACGCAAACGACAATCTCCATACCGCTTTCAAGCCTCCAATGGGAACATATTCCCAGGGTTGAGCAGCCCTTGGGGGTCAAAGCAGCGTTTGAGCGCGCGCATTTCGTTCAGAGCCTGTGTGCCATAGAGCTCAGCAAGCAGAGCATGCTTGAGTTTACCAATCCCATGCTCCGCCGAAACTGTCCCCCCAGCAGCGACGATTTCCCGTGCCCATTGCTCAAAGAGCTGCTTACCTTGCGTATATTCGGCTTCATTGCGAGGGAGGATGTTCACGTGGAGGTGATTATCGCCAATATGTCCAAACTTCAGTGCTTCTAAGCCAGTTTGCGTGAGCGTATCTTCATACAGCTTCATCACCCAATCCAGTTTGTCATCCGGTACAGCCATATCACTGCCCAACTTGGTCAGATTGGGATGTTGCCGCTTGCGCTCAGCAATGATGCGGTTGATGCTTTCTGGAATGGCATGGCGGAAAGCAACTAGCTTTTCCAAATCTTGGCGAGAAAGCGCTAACCAGGTAGCTTGTTCATCACCGCCTGCAGCGTTGAGCAGATCAGCAACCTGATTGATCGCCTCATCACGCTCGGGTAAGCTCTCAGCGGTAAACTCCGTGTAGATTGCGCTCTGAGCCGCTGGATTAAGTGCAGGGATATTCTGATGGGCGCGCAGCTGCTCTTGCTCGCTACAGATTAGTGCTAAGCAGGCTTGATCTAAAAATTCGATGGCGGATGGCTGCTCAGCTTGCGGAAGGGCTCTTAGGGCGTGTACATAAGCCAAGGCATTCTGCCCCCTTGTGAAGAATGCCATCATCCCCCAAGTGAAGCCTGGTTGCGGAGCTAAGGCTAAAGTAACCTCGGTTACAATGCCTAATGTCCCTTCCGAGCCGATGAAAAGATCGATAAGATCCATGTTTTCATGCACATAATACCCAGAAGCATTCTTGACCTGCGGCATGCGGTAAGACGGCAGCTGCCCAGCGATCTGACTGCCGTCATCCAAGCGCAATGCAAACTGCCGACCTTGGGCAAATTGCTCGCCGCGGCGCAAGCTAAGGCTCTTGCCGTTGGCAAGCAGCAAGCGTAACCCAAGCACATGCTGGCGCATAGAGCCATAACGGTAAGACTTTGCCCCTGAAGCGTTGGTTGAGACCATCCCCCCAATCGAAGCAGTCGTCTCGGTTATATCCGCCGGCAGGAACCAAGCACCGCTTTGCTGAAAGCGCCGCAGAATAGATTGTGCTTGTGCACTCCAACCAGTTGTATCAAAGGATTTTTCGGCAATAGCTTTGTTGAGCTGATTGAGCTGCACGCCAGGCTGAACTGAAAGCAAAAAGCACTTCCGCTCGCCATCCCATCCCATACCGGTAATGCGATTGAGCTTGCTGAGGTTGAGGATATGCCCACCTGTAGGCACAGCACCACCTGTAATGCCCGTGCGCGCGCCTTGCATCGTGAGCGTTTGATGAGCTTGGCGAACCGCGAGCAAAACCTCGCGGATTTCTGCTTCACTTTCTGGGAAGGAAATGCTCTGCGCCTGTCCGGTGACTTTGGACTCGTCACTCAAGTAAGGCTGGATTATTTGGGGGTCGCTCAGAATTTGTACTGGCATCCTGCCAATTGTAAAGCAAAACTATAGTAAGCGGATTATTTATCCCAGCCCACCTGCCGGAATGCGCCGGGTAAACCCATAATGATATCTTCTGGGGTGAGGGCACGCTCCGTGAGCAGCTTGGCTTGCAGGTCGGCTGCTAACCCGTGCAAGTAGACCGCTCCGCAAACTGCCTCCCGCAAGGGCAAGCGCTGCGCCAAGAGAGAGCCAAGAAGCCCGCTCAGCACATCACCAGAGCCCGCTTTTGCCATGCCAGCGTTCCCAGATGTGTTGATCCACACTTCGTGCCTATCTTGCTTTGGTGGGAAAGCGATTACCGTGCCGGCACCTTTGAGGACCACCACGCTCGTAGTTAATGCAGCCAAGGCTTCAGCGCAGGCGATGCGATCCTGCTCGACCATCGCAGCCATTTCTGGGCAAAGCCTGCGAAATTCACCCGGGTGCGGGGTGAGGATGGCAGGTTCTAACCCGCTTTGCGTGCGGGTTCTCAGTGCAGCCCGTCCGGCTTCCAATGCGTCAGGCTCAGTGAGCAAATTTAACGCGTCGGCATCTAACACCAAGCGTGGAGCTTCTGCAATCGCTGCCATTACTAAGCTGAGCAGGTCCGGGCGCTTCGGCGTACTCTTGCCCATGCCAGGACCAACTAAGGCGGCATCACAATTTTCTATGCGTTGCGTCCAAAAAGACAACTGTGCCTTAGCTAATGCTTCTTGCACTAACGGCTCCTCTGGGAGGGGTGCGCTCAGTAATGAAGGCGCTGCCTCGAGCACTGCTGCGTAGATCTCGGCTGGTACCGTGAGGGAGACGTAACCTGCACCGCTTATCTCGGCTGCACGCCCGCTCAAAATCGCTGCGCCTGCCAAGCCTGGGCTGCCTGCCAAGATAGCTAAGCGCCCGAAAGTACCTTTATGCGCGTCCATAGGACGCTGCGGACGCCATGCGCGCAGCTCTTCAGCGGTCAGCGCAGAAGGAGTGTGCAGATTTTGCTGCTGCCAAACTTGCTCTAAAAAACTCTCTGGTAGGTCGAGGTCATGCACGTACACTTGCCCAGCTGCTTTATGCCCAGGGTAGCTTACTAAACCCGTTTTTATGTAAAGAAAGCTTAGGGTTTCATCAGCTTGGATGACCGTTGGCGCAACCTGGCCATGATCAGCCTGCACGCCAGAGGGCAAATCCACCGCTAAGACCAATGCGCTATGCTCCATACGGGCTTGATTCACCTTGCGAGCTAAGCGCTCAAACTCTGGGCTCAGAGGACGGTCTGCCCTAAAACCGCTGCCATAGACAGCATCGATGATTAAACCGTCCGTGGGCTCAAATTCAGAAAACGGCTGGGGGGTGATGCCCAAATTTAGGCAGATTTGACGGTTGAGGTGGGCATCACCTTGGTTATCTTTGGAAGCTTCGGCTTCAAAAACTTGCAGATGCTGCACGCGACCCAAGAGCAGCCGCGCTGTAGCAAAGCCATCTCCGCCATTGTTACCCGCCCCGCACAATACCATCACTTTTCTAAAGCCGCGTTCTGCTACAAGCTGCAGAGCCCACATAGCGATGGCGTGGGCTGCTGATTCCATCAATAGCAAAGTCGGGATGCCAGCCTCGGCAGCGGCTTTTTCAATAATCCGTTGTTCGGTTGAACCAATGGTGCGCATGCTAAGCCTCCTCAGCCAAATGTTCTCTTGTAAATCTTCACCAACTCTTCATTAGTTACTCGCAAAATCTTCAACAGTATTTGCTATGATACGCACAGTTAGTAAATATAACTAACATTATAACGAATAGGAGATAACCATGAAAACTTACACAAAAATCTTATTGCTCAGCTTGATTGCTATCCCGCTGGTATTTACCGCGAGTGTACCTGTTAGCTTAGTTCAGGCATCTGCTCTCTCTGGAGCGATCACCACAACGAATACATCCCTACCCCTCAGCCCAGAGGAAGAGGCAACCCTGCTTGCCATGCGCGTAGAAGAAAAATTAGCGCATGATGTCTATGCAACTCTTTACGATCTCTGGAATATGCCCATTTTCCTGAACATTTCTCAAAGTGAAAGTCGACACACTGCAAGTATCGCTAAACTGCTCAGTGCCTATAATATTCCCGACTCTGTCGATGATAGTCAGATTGGTGTGTTTGAAGATCCAGAAATTCAAAAGTTGTATACAGACCTGATTGCCCAAGGTTCAGTCTCTCTGGCGGATGCCTATGTTGTAGGTGCAACCATTGAAGAAATGGACATCATAGATTTAGAAGAGGCTCTCACTGAGACAGATAAAGCTGATTTGGTACGGGTCTATAGCAACCTTAAAAACGGATCCATCCACCACCTCAGTGCCTTTTCGCGTGCCATAGAAAACCAAACTGGAACTGACTATATACCACGCCTTATGACTATCGAAGAGTATAACCAGCTGACTTCCAGCAGAGGAAATCGCGGACAAGGAAAGCAAAGATAAGAAAAACAAAACTTATATTGAAGCAAAGCCTGAACAATTCAGGCTTTGCTTTTTAATAATAATCTCGCAAGGTACTTTTATACTTGGGGTTACGCAGCTTGCGTAAAGCCGTGCTCTCGATTTGGCGGATGCGTTCGCGCGTCAAGCCGAAGCGTTCACTGATCTCCTCCAAAGAATGGTTAATCCCATCGGTCAAACCAAAGCGCATCTCCAACACTTCGCGCTCACGGTCAGCCAAAGTGCCCAACGAGCGCCGCACACTTTCACGTAGGTCTTCCAGGATGACTTCTTCAATCGGTTCGGAAGCCTCAGCATCCTCGACATAATCCGCTAAGGTGCTGTTGTCTTCATCGCCTATAGGGCTTTCCAAGGAGATAGGCTCCTCGCTGATTTTTAGTATTTCCTCGACCTTTTGAGTCGCTTCATCCCAGCGGCGTAAACATGTTGGATCTAATTTTTCGCGGTTATAGTTCGCTCTTTTAATAGCCTTCTGATCTTTTTCATCGAGAAAGCCGGCATTGACAGCAATTTCGGCAAAAGTTGGCTCGCGGCCAAATTCCTGCACTAATTCGCGCTGCACCTTCATCAGTTTACTGATGGATTCGACCATGTGCACAGGGATACGTATGGTACGCGCGTTTTCCAAGATGTAACGGCTGACAGATTGACGGATCCACCAGGTGGCATAGGTGCTAAAACGGAAACCGCGGGTTGGATCGTATTTCTGCACAGCGCGCAGCAAGCCGATATTCCCTTCTTGAATGAGATCCATGATGTTGATGCCCCTGCCAGTATAGCGTTTGGCGACGCTCACCACCAAGCGCAGGTTATATTCCACCAACTGACGACCAGCCGCCTTAGCATTTTCGCGTAATTGTTCCACACATTGGCGATTTTCTTCGTCGCTTGGAAGTGCTTCGGTCAGCATTTCCCAGTCCGGTAAGTGTTCCTGCTGGCTGACATGGCTCAGTAAGGCTTGTAAAAAATTCGGCGGCAGCAAATAGGCATCTAAGTAAATCCGGCAAAGATCGCGGGCTAAAATCTCCCATTCGTGATCCTGCCCCCAACGCTCATCGCGCAAGTAAGTATAGACGTACGAATCCTTGCTTTGCAGGCAGTCTTGATGCAACGCTCGAGCTTCTTCCAGCACTGCACGAAGCCTTGGTGGCGCTTTGTGCACATGCTCGGCATCCAGCTCCACCTGTGACCAAGTCGATTTCATGTCTTTGTACACGGCTTGCAAATCTAAAAGCTTTTCTGGGGTCAGGTATGTCTTTAAGCGCTTTTCAGCCTGTACGCAGATAGCAAGTTGGAACTCGCCTTTATCGTCTAATAACTTATCACGATTAATTTCCTGCAGATAAAGCTGAATGGGTTCCCCCACCAAAGAGGCATTCTCTAAAACTGGCAGGTAGTACTCCTTGATGTCTTCTTCATCATAAACAATTTCTTCATCGTCAAATTGAGGATTGTTTTCTTCCTCATCTGAATCTAAGGAATGATTTTCCATTTTCTATGATTCCTTTTTTATTAGGTTTACCGGCTGTGCTTGTACGATAAATTCGAGCCGCCGGCTAATGGTGATTGAAAAGCCAAGTCCAAAATGCGGCGTCGATTGAGTAGCTCGAGCAGCAAAATCTGAGCTTCTTCCTCGCTAAAGGTTTTTTCTTCCAATTCCGATTGTAAAAACTGGATTTCTTGAATGCGATCCTGCACAACATTGCGGCGGATTCGCACTACGGTGCGTACTTGCTCAGCTAAGCGTTTTTCCTCTGAAGGTGGCAAGATTTTGCTCATTGTGGGTGGCTCATCTTTTTCCTCTAAACCTTCAGGTAGATTTTCTTCTAAATATTCCTTTGGGGACATTAAATCTTGTTCCAAGCTAGCCTTAACCAGTTTAAACCCTTGGCGGAAGTCGCTCTCCATAAAATCAGCTTCGTCAAAAGATTCCAGCCCGAGCAGCCCCAGTGAACGGTTCAGGCGGTAAAGCGATTCCGGATCCCGAAGGAGAGCTTGTAAAGCTTCCTTCTCCAGGATGCGGTTGCGAGAAGCGCTATCCGCCAGTGGACTCGCTTCAGGGCTTAGCATTGCTTCCCTTTGCGCCCCTCGTGAGCGCCGCGGTTGGCGTTTCTGTGGAGTAGCAGCTAATAACGCGCGCACATCCACATGCAGCAGCCTTGCTAACTGCTCGCGGTAGGCTTCCCGTTCAACTGGATCAGCCACATCTTCAATCAAAGGCAGCACCTGGGCGGCAATTTCCCGCTTGACTTTGGCATCCTCCAGGTTCTGAGAAGCAGCTAAAGTCTCCATCACGTGCACCACAACGGGTTTAGCCTTGGCGATAATCTGCTCCCAGGCTTTCGGGTCCGCAAGCACAATCTCATCAGGATCCTTGCCTTCGGGCAGTGTAGTTACGCGGATGTCTGCCCTAAGGCGTGATTCTACATGCAGCAAGCCGCGGGCATCGAAGCGCAGTTCTGCTTCTTGATCCAGCGTTTGGCGCGCGGTTTCCAAACCACGCAAGGTAGCCTTTTCACCTGCAGCGTCTGGGTCCAACGCTAAGACGATATTGCGCGAGAACTTTTTAAGTAAAGTAAATTGATCCTCAGTCAGCGCCGTACCCATTGGGGAGACAGCATTATGAAAGCCAGCCTGATGCAGACCGATCACGTCCATATAGCCTTCCACAATCACTGCTTGCTCACTTTTGCGGATCTCTCGGCGAGCCATATCCAAACCATAGAGCAAGCCGCCCTTATCAAAAAGATCCGTGCGGGGAGAGTTGATGTATTTAGCTGCGGTTTGATCCTCACTGAAAAGGATCCTGCCGCCAAACCCCGCCATCTTCCCATAAGTATCCCGGATCGGGAACATCAACCTCTGGCGGAAGCGGTCGTAACTGGTGCCATCTTCCCGCAGGGTTATCAGCCCAGCGGATTCTAACAAGCTTTGGTTATATCCTTTACGTTGCAAGGCGCTGCCCAGCGCATTCCAAGATGAAGGAGCATATCCAAGCCCCCAAATTTTAATCGTTTCATCGCTCAAGCCGCGTTGATGCAAATAATCCAGGGCTTGCCTGCCTTCATCCGTTTCTAACATTTGCCGGCGGAAAAACTGAACCGCTTCCTCCAGTACCTGCCGCAAAGCTTCTTTGTGGCTCTCGTCGGCGGAGGATTCTTGCGTACGTGGGCTTAGTTGCACGCCAGCTTTATCCGCTAAGTAACGCAAGGTTTCGGCAAAATCCCAGCCTTCACGCTTCATCACAAATCGAAATATATCCCCGCCTTCATTGCAAGCGCCAAAACAGCGCCAAGTTTGGCTATCAGGGAAGACGACGAAAGCAGGCGTGCGCGTATTGGAGTGAAATGGGCAAAATCCGATGTAGTTTTTGCCAGTTCGGCGCAATTTGACCGTCTGAGAAACGATATCGACGATATCTAATTGCGCTTTAACTTCATCAACGACGCTCATCCCCACTCCTCGGAAACATCAGCTGTGTGCTGGCTAAAGAACCTTCTCGTCAAAGGACTTGAGTGAGCTAATGTAGTTGGCGCGTTCATAAGCGGTGGGGTTTGGCACTTTGTCGTAGCGCAAGACCCCACGCATCTGTTTAACGGAATCATATCCATTCCGATCCATCCAGTCATTAAAGTTCCGCAGCATGGTGGCGGCAGCGCCAATGCCATGTTGCAAGAATTCCGAGACAACATAAGTTACATTTGCTCCAGCCATTACGCCTCGCACCATATCCTCAGCGGTGTGCACGCCACCGCTTAAGGCAAAGTCTGCCTTGAGCTGTGCAGAGGCAATTGCGATCCAACGCGCTGGCAGGGAGAGATCGGCACTACTGCTAAGCGGTGCCTTGCGAATGATATCCAGCGACTGTATGTCAAAATCTGGCTGCATAAAGCGATTAAACAAGACGAAGCCTTCTGCTCCGGCTTTATAAGCCCGCGCTAGAAAGTGCGGCAGAGTGGTCATATAAGGGGAAAGTTTCACCGTCAGGGGAAGGTTGATACTCTTGCAAACTTCCTCAATGAGACTAATATAGCTCTTTTCGACCTGATCACAGGTTATTTGTGGGTCAATCACCATGGAATAAATGTTCAATTCCAACGCATCCGCGCCGGCTGCCTGAAGTTGTTGGGCTAATTTAATCCATCCTCCCATGCTGGTTCCATTGAGGCTCGCAATGACCGGGATTTCAACAGCCTCTTTAATGCGCTGCAACCGAGCAATATAGCGATCGGCAACGCTAAGAATTTCAGGCGGTTCCACCAGGTAGGTTTGCGCTTCTGGCTGGCTTTCAGTGCCCTTATTGAGGAAATAATCTAAGCGTAAGCTCTCATGAGTGATTTCTTCTTCAAAAAGGGAATTCATCACAATAGCGCTAACGCCGTTATCCTCTAATTGTTTTACCAAATCCAAATGGTTGGCAAAGGGAGAAGCACCGGCAACGAGGGGGTTTTTAAGGTTCAATCCCAAATATGTGGTTCTTAAATCAGCCATTTTTCCTCCTGCAATGAATTATACCTATTAGAAGTAAAAAGAATAACGATGGCGTTGTATTCACGCCATCGTTATTCTACCTTAGTTAGGGCTTAATTTCTTGAAGCAGCTCATGCACCTGCATAAAGAATAAGCCAAAAGTCAAATCGACTATTTTTCAGCGGCGCTTGTTTCTCCACTCTTACCAAGCGAGTAATCCATCGCAGCCATCTGAGAGTAAATTGCCCAACGGCGGTCAGCATCTTCTTGTGCTTTACGCATCAGCTCTTCCGCGCGTTCCTCGTCCATCTGCAGTAACATGCGATAACGGGTTTCATTATAGGCATACTCGGAGACCTTAATTGAGGGTGCCTTTGAATCCAGCTGGAGCGGGTTCTTACCTTCTTCAATCAGGCGGGGGTCATAGCGGTAAATTGGCCAAACCCCAGCCTCGACTGCCAGCTTCTGCTGAACTAAGCCCTGGGACATATCAATTCCATGGTTGATACAGTGGCTGTAGGCAATGATCAATGAGGGTCCTTCGTAGGAATCAGCTTCCACAAAAGCTTGCAAGGTCTGCCGATCACTACCGCCCATCGCCACCTGTGCTACATAGATGTTTCGATAGGTCATCGCGATCATACCCAGGTCTTTTTTGGCGCTGGCACGCCCGTTGCTGGCAAATTTAGCAACTGCAGCACGCGGCGTGGCTTTGGAAGATTGACCACCGGTATTGGAGTAGACCTCGGTATCGAGCACCAGTACGTTCACGTCTAAGCCAGAAGCTAAGACATGATCCAAGCCGCCATAGCCAATATCATAAGCCCAACCATCACCGCCAAAAATCCACACACTCTTGCGCACTAAGTAATCCGCCAAGGATAGTAAGTTGACCAGTTCTGGGGTGTCCTTTCCTTTCAGGACCTCCTTCAACTGGGCAACGCGCTTACGCTGCTCTTGGATTTCTCCTTCGTTCTTTTGGGAGGCGGTGAGCAAAGCCTCAGCCAATTCCTCGCCAATCTCCGCTTTGTGTTTTTCTACAAGCGCAATCGCTTCGTCTTTCATCTTATCAATAGCCAAGCGCATGCCCAAGCCAAACTCAGCATTATCCTCGAATAATGAGTTGTTCCAAGCTGGTCCACGCCCATCTTGATTCTTGGTGTAGGGTGTGGTGGGCAGGTTGCCGCCATAAATTGACGAGCAGCCCGTGGCATTGGCGATCACCATGCGGTCGCCAAATAGTTGCGTAGCTAATTTGATATAAGGCGTTTCACCACAGCCAGCGCAGGCGCCTGAAAACTCAAACAGCGGTTCGAGTAATTGGGAGTTCTTGACCAGATGTAACGGAATCGTTGCCCGGTCGATGAATGGAAGCGTCAGGAAGAAATCCCAATTCTTCATTTCGCGTTCGCGAATGGGCGGCTGAGGTACCATCATCAACGCCTTGCGGCTGGGGTCGGTTTTGTCCTTCCCCGGGCAATTCTGAGCACACATGCCGCAGCCCGTACAGTCTTCTGGAGCTACTTGCACCGTCCAAGAATAGCCTTCCATCCAAGGGCGGCTTTTCGAAGCCGTCGACTTAAATTCTTCAGGGGCATTTTCGAGCAGTTCGTTCTTATACAATTTCACTCGAATAGCGGCATGCGGGCAGACAAAGGAGCAGCGCCCACACTGGATGCACAATTCGGGGGTCCAGTTGGGGATCTCCAAGGCAATGTTGCGCTTCTCCCACTTGGTTGTTCCCGTTGGGTAGGTGCCGTCATTGGGCAGTTTGCTCACCGGCAGCTCATCGCCACGCCGGTCGATCATCGCGCCTAAGACTTCACGCACGAACTCTGGGGCTTCAGCAGGAACCGGGCTGCGCCGTTGCTTGGTGCTGGTGACCTTATCTGGCACGGTGACTTTGTGCAGGTTCGCTAAGGCATTATCCACCGCCTCGAAGTTCTTCCGCACCACCGCTTCGCCGCGTTTGCCATAGGTTTTTTCAATGGAATGCTTGATTTGCGCGATGGCTTCCTCGCGGGGCAAAATGCCGCTGATAGCGAAGAAACAAGTCTGCATAATCGTATTGATGCGATTGCCCATGCCGGCTTTATCGGCAACGTCGTACGCATCGATCACATAGAAGTTAATCTGCTTGTTGATCAGATCGCGCTGCATCTCCACCGGCAATGTATCCCAAACCTCTTCCGGTCCGTAAATAGTATTGAGCAAGAAGGTTGCTCCCTTGCGGGCATACTTGAGCATATCGAAACGATCGATAAAACTCATTTGGTGGCAGCCAATAAAGTTAGCTTCGCCTTCGTGGATTAAGTAAGGTGCATGAATGGGTTTAGGCCCAAAGCGTAAGTGCGAAACAGTCACAGCTCCAGATTTCTTGGAGTCATACTCAAAGTAACCCTGAGCATAATTGTCGGTTTCGTCCCCGATGATCTTGATGGAATTCTTATTGGCGCCCACAGTACCATCGGAACCAAGTCCAAAGAACATAGCTTGCACCACGTCTTTATCCAGAACTTCGAAGGTGGGGTCCCATTCCAAACTCAAGTTGGTGAGGTCATCGATGATGCCAATGGTAAATTCGGTCTTTGGCTGCTCTTTTTTGAGCTCATCAAAGACTGCCTTAGCCATAGATGGGGTGAATTCTTTGGAGGAAAGACCGTAGCGCCCGCCTGTGATAATTGGCATGCTCGTGAAGGGTGCCGAACCTTCCGCCAAAGCCATTTTCACAGCGTTGACCACGTCTTTATACAGCGGCTCGCCCATCGCGCCATTTTCTTTTGTGCGGTCTAAAACCGCAATTTTCTTCACGGTGGGCGGCAGCACAGCCATCAAGTGCTTGGTGGAGAACGGACGGTAAAGGCGGACGGTTACAACGCCAACTTTCTCGCCGCGTTTGGTCAGGACTTCGGCAACTTCCCGCGCAGTTTCAGCACCAGACGCCATCACCACAATCACACGGTCCGCATCCGGCGCTCCGGCGTATTCCATAATGTGATAGTTGCGGCCAGTGAGTTCCCCAAACTTGCGCATTTCCTCTTCGACAATGCCAACTGTTTTCTCATAAAAGGGGTTCACCGTTTCACGGCCCTGGAAGTACACATCCGGGTTTTGCGAAGTGCCACGGAGGACCGGCGCATCTGGGTTCAAGGCGCGATTGCGGTGTTCAAAGACCAGTTGGTCATCGATCATTGCCCGCAGGACTTCGTCGCTGATCCGTTCGATTTTGTCGATCTCGTGCGACGTGCGGAAGCCATCAAAGAAGTGTAAGAAGGGGACTCTCGAGCGCAGCGTAGCCGCGGTAGCAATCACAGCGCTATCCTGCGCCTCTTGCACTGAGCAGCTGGCAAGCATAGCAAAACCGGTTGCGCGGCATGCCATCACATCTTGATGGTCACCAAAAATCGAGAGGGCTTGGGCTGAAAGCGAACGCGCCGAAACGTGAAATACAGTTGGGGTTAGCTCGCCGGCGATTTTATACATATTCGGGATCATCAACAGCAAACCCTGAGAAGCCGTAAAGGTGGTGGATAGTGCGCCAGCTTGCAGCGAACCGTGAATTGCACCGGCTGCGCCGCCCTCTGATTGCATTTCCATCACGGTGGGTACTGTGCCCCATAGGTTGGGAATGCGCTCTGCGCTCCACTGATCGGCAAACTCTCCCATTGGAGAGGAGGGCGTGATGGGGTATATCGCGATTACTTCATTAAGCCGATAGGCAACATGTGCGGTTGCCTCATTGGCGTCAGTCATGACCATTTCTTTTTTCATTACAAAGCTCCTTATTTCTGCAAACGTATTATCGCACAACAACTTCGCACTTATTGTGCGTTATTTAACTAACTTTTATTGTATCTTAATTTCACTTTTTTAGGCTCGGTTTTCTGACAATTTTACTCTTAATTTCTCATTTTTTCTGGCTAAGGGGGGCTTCCGCTTACCCATTAGCTGGCGGATTGACCCCGAATTCCTCAAGTAACGCATTCCTGAGCGAAGGAAAGCGCTGCAACAGCTCTGGCAAGGCTAACATTAACGTCGCGATGGTTTTCCCATCTTGGATTTGCTTGGACCAGAGCATACGATAAACTTCCGCCACAGGTTGCCGGCTGAGCTCGAGGAATTCATCCTCATCCTGTGCCAACGGAGCTGGGTGTAGCTCCAGGGCTAAGAAAGCAGACATATGTTCATTGGAGTAGCCCGGAACCATATAAAAGCCGCCCAACGGGATCAATAAGTCGCTATCCTGACCGGTCTCCTCGCGCAGTTCACGGCGGGCACTTTCTAATGGAGTTTCACCTGGGTCCATCACCCCAGCAGGCAGCTCCAAGAGAAAGCCTTGTGCGCCAATACGGTATTGGGAGACTAAAATCACCTCGCCAGCCTTGGTGATCGGCAGCAAGGTGACGGCATCAGGATGCGCCACCAAATCATAGGTATGCTCGCGGCCATCCGGCAAGCGGAAGTGAACCTTGAGCACGTCGAAAGCGTGTGCCGAGAGCACTTTCTCCTGACCCAGGATTTCAAAAGTATGCATACTCACCAACCTCTCGGGGGGTAATTATACTCGCGCTTTAACGCAAAAACCCATAAGTTTTAGGCAATTCTGGAATCAAAAAAGGGCGCAAACGCGCCCTTAAGCTTGAATGGAAAAAACTCGTGGATTATGGGATCTGCAGCACCTGACCAGGCGTGAGCTCGTAGGGTTCCTTCAAACCATTCACGGCAATGATTGCTTCGGGGTAAACATCGCCATAGGCACAGGCGATGCTATAGACAGTATCGCCTTCGCTCACCTCCCAGGAATCCGGGTGCGGGATAATCGCACGGTCTTCCGTCGGCCAGCTGCCCGTCTGCGGAATTTCAAGCACATCGCCGATATTGAGCCAGCTGTTGTAATTATTCAGCGCGAGCAACTCCTCCGGGTCTACATCAAAACGCCGCGCTAAGCAGTAGATTGTCTCGCCGCTTTGCACCGTGTATTGCAGCGGTCTGGTTACCACTGGCGTAGGGGGCAATGGTGTGGGGGTAGGCGTGCCAGCAGGGGTATTCGTAGGCATAAGAATACTGGATGCCGTTGCAACCATGGGCGTGCCCTCGGTGTTGGTAGTCATCACCGTAGGTTGGTTAAATTTTTCCATAATCGCCTGAGCGGTGTAGGTGGCGTTCAAGATCTGCTGATCCACGGGCAAAGGCGTGCTCGCCGAGTCAATTTGCTGCGGCGTAGCCACTGGTGCCGTGGAAGCTGGCCGTTGGCAGGCCGAGAGCATCAGCGCTCCGAGCAGCAAAATCACAAAAATGAGACCAATCTTCTTAGGCATGGTAATTCTCCAATCGTTCATCCAAATGTTGAAAATAAAGGTGCAAGCTTTGTGCCAGAGGAGAGAAGAAAAAACCGGCAAGCTTGCGCTGCCGGAATTGCCAAACTTTGGTGTGGATTGGGTTAGGCTTTCTTGAGCACCGGAAGCCCGGAGTTCAATTCAACCACGACCTTGCCAGCTGGGATTTTATCCACAGTGTCGCCTTTATCGGGGTCAGTGGAGAAGTAGTACAGCTCCGTGATCTTACCGCTGGCGCGTTCCATTTTCTTGACGTGCAAGAAGTATTTCTTACCTTTAGAATTTGTGTAAGTATATGCCATGAGTACCTCCTTTAGGAATATAAATGGCTTCAATAAAAGTTTACAGGGTTTATGTAGGGATGTCAAACGGAAGTTAGCCCAGCAATGCCCAATAGTGATTATTATGAAATTTGGTAAAGTCTTTATTTATCGTTTGCTTTTATTTTCCATCAATAATTTTAGATAATCATCTTTTGAGATGTGGCAATCTAAAATGCCTTTGAAAACATTAGGTTTGACTTGCAATTGTCTTGAGATAATGCTAAGGAGTGAATCTTCGATATCTTTTTTATGATTGGTAGGTAACATGGTGGTAATGGGGTTTAGTCCCTCAATCTCGAGCACATACCAAGAGTGCGGGTTATTGGGGCGACTTTTTAATGACATGCCTAATTTCTTTATTAAAATTTTTTCAACATCTGAAGGTTTATAACCCACTCTTATTGCCTTCGCTTAGCGAGGTTTAATATATTGCTCTACTAAATTAAGCGCATCTTTTTCGCTGATTCCATTATTTGAAACTTCAAGAATTATCGAATAGTATTCAATAAGAGATTGTTTATAATCCTCAAGAGCGTCTTTTATCGTTTCCCCCGTTCCATACACATTAAAAATAGGATCATCCAAAATTACCAAGCCGCTATTATCATGTTCAATTCTTAAATTTAAAGGTTTTGCAAGTCTTAGTTTTTCATCTAGTGGGCCATAAAGATATAAACCGGGATTTAGACCATGTTTAATATCAGTCACTTCTCCCTTAGTAGGACGAAAAAACGGTTTGGATGTAATCGCAGCCTTCTGAGTATCGAGATCGTAATAAGGTGTAGCAACAGTGATCATAGTTATTTCACGCTTTGATTAATTTCATCTTCAGAATCCAACATTTTATGAAGTAGATCATAAAATGCTTTGATTTGTTCATTCGACATATAAACTTGCGCCACACATTTCGCTTCAATTTTCTCGATTTTTGACAAATTTAAGTTGATCTCTTCCACATTTCCAATAATTAATGGGGGCTGTATCTCGAAGAAAGAAATCAAATAGTTAGATTCGGTCTTTTGAACCACAACATTACTTGCGTAGCGGGCAATCACGCCTTCTGGAATAACCCATTCGATTTGAATTTCCTTATGAGTTTCGTTATCCATCCTTGCCTCTCAATTTCAGCCAAAATAAAAATATCTGATCTATCAGTTGTTCTAACCGTTAATTCTGATTTTTGATTATGAGTGTATTATAAACCCAATCATAAAATTTTAATTTGCTAAACTTCTACATTTATTTTCTCTGTTCTCGCCGGTCTCCTGAGTGCGAAGCCTACCCATAGCATACCATAAAAGAACAAGCTCGCATGTAAAGTACCATTAAAAAACAGCTCGTAGATCGAATTCTAAACCTTGATGTTCGCTGAACTTAAATATGATCAAAAATGAGTATAATATTAATATGAACACCCTCTACTACGGTGATAACCTCGATATCCTGCGGCGCTACATCAAGGACGAAAGCGTGGATCTGATATACCTCGATCCGCCCTTCAATTCCAACGCCACCTATAACGTGCTCTTCGCGCAAAAAGACGGCAGCCAATCCAGCGCGCAAATCCAAGCCTTCGAAGACACTTGGCAGTGGGACGAAAATGCCGTGCGTACTTACGAAGAAGAAGTGGAAAAAGGCGGACCGGTAGCGGATGCTCTGCGCGCTTTTCACCTCATCCTGGGCGGCAGCAACATGATGGCATACCTGACTATGATGGCACCGCGCCTGATGGAGCTGCGGCGTGTGCTCAAACCCACCGGCAGCCTGTACTTGCACTGCGACCCAACCGCCAGCCATTACCTCAAAGTGCTGCTGGATATGGTCTTTGGCGCTGAAAACTTTAGGAATGAGATAGTTTGGAAGAGGACAACAGCAAGAAGCGATTCTCGTAAATGGAACCGTGTCCATGACACAATTCTTTTTTATTCAAGGTCTAAAAATTATACTTGGAACACTCAGTTCATTTCATATGACTCTGATTACTTAAGAAAATTTTATCGTTTTGAAGAAAAAGAAACCGGAAGAAAATATACATTAAGTGACTTAATGGCAGCAGGCACTAGAAATGGTTCATCTGGTTTACCATGGCGAGGTGTTGATCCAAGAACTCGAGGGAACCATTGGAAATATACTATTGAAAAGCTTGATGAATTAGAAAAAATGGGAAGGATTGTTTGGCCTAAAAAGCAAGGAGGCGTTCCTCGTTATAAGAGATATTTAGATGAGATGCCCGGTGTTGCTATACAATCTATTATCGCAGATATACCGCCCATTTCTGCACAATCAGCTGAAAAACTTGGTTATCCCACCCAAAAGCCCTTAGCCTTGCTCGAACGCATCATTCAAGCTTCCAGCAACCCCGGCGATGTGGTGCTGGATCCGTTCTGCGGCTGCGGCACAGCCGTGGTGGCGGCTCAGAAGCTCGGCAGGCAATGGATCGGCATCGATATCACTCACTTAGCCATCGGCTTGGTCAAGCACCGCTTAGAAGATGCCTTTGGCGATTCCTTGCAATTCCAGGTGATTGGCGAACCTACAACGTTAGAAGAAGCCGCGTCCCTCGCAGCCCAGGATAAATACCAATTCCAGTGGTGGGCGTTAGGCTTGGTCGGCGCGCGGCCGGCGGAGGGCAAAAAAGGCGCTGACCGCGGCATCGACGGACGGCTGTACTTCCACGATGACGCCAGCGGGAAGACCAAGCAAGTCATCCTTTCGGTCAAGGGCGGGCATGTGAACGTCCCGCAGGTGCGTGACCTAATTGGTGTGGTGGAGCGCGAGAATGCACAGATGGGCGTATTCATCACGCTCGAGGAGCCTACCAAACCCATGCGTGCGGAAGCAGCCCAAGCCGGCTTTTACCACTCCGAGGTCTGGAACCGGGACTATCCGCGCATCCAGATCTTGACCATCGCGGAGCTGCTCGAGGGCAAGGGGATCGACATGCCGCCCATGCGCCAAGTCAGTCAAACCTTCAAGCGCGCCAAGAAGGAGAATCCCAAGGATGGAGAGCAGATGGGGCTGATTGAGGGGTGAGAAATTCAGTCTCCAGTCATTCCAAGATGTTCCAAGCTTGGTCATCTGAGAGGTTTCCAGTACCAATATTTCTCTATGATGGAATTGACCAGATCACAATCCATTGAATAACTTAAATATAATTCCTTAGGTAAATAAATATGGCCTTCAATCCTTATAAGAATTCCTTTGATATTTTCAATCCGGATTTAATCATGTATCTTGGTTTGGTCGCCGCCCAAAAGAGGAATGAAGATGCAACCAAATATATATCTCGAATCATGCCCTTTGGACAGAAAGAGTTCTTTATCCGGTCATGCGATAACGATTTGCTCTACCAAGAAAATTGCCAGGAACTATTAAGCGAAGTTCTTTTCAAATTTGATTCCTATAGTCTAACAGTTGAACAATTGCATGCCATACGCAATGCGAAAAACTATAAAATACCTCCGGAATCGTTGTCCATGCTCGAGGGGGAAAATTACGATGAATTTTTGCACCGCGCACTCCTAGATAATGCGCTTATGGAAGCGCAGTCCTTCATGGAAATGTACCTGAGATATGTTGCTTTTTTCTCTGCAAGGGAAAAATTTCGTTACTCAAACACTCATAAAATGTTAGAAAAAATTAAAGCTTCAAAAAGTCAAATAGCAAAAGAAGCCTATGAATACCTAACTTCTAATGTTTATAGTAAATGTCAGAAAACGGATCCTAAACTTTGGGGCGATTATTTAACAGAATTGCGTAATACTACTACACACGAAAAACAACTCGAACTCTCGAATCATGAAGTGATTTACCCACTCGGTAGAAGCCGAACTGAGATTACCTACCAAAACCAGCCAATTGCACGCTTTATGCAAGATATCGAAAACAACATCGTATTTATGCTGCATTCGATGTTTCAAATTCTTTATGGCTTGACGTGGGATGATGCCAGAGAAAAAATTAAACAAAATTAATCACTTAGTATTTATTTGTTAATACCCAGTAAAATCTCTTTACTGCTGGCTCCCGAAAGTCTACTGATTGACAAATCAATCAGATCTTCAAGCGCGCCAAGAAGGAAAATCCCAAGGCTGGAGAGCAGATAGGGTTGATTGAGAGGTAAAAAACTTAAATTTAACCTGTGTTCTTGCACGGTACCCGATGGGCAGGCTGCGCACTCTCCAGACCAGGCAAGGCATTTGACCATTAGGTCTCAAATATGGAGACCTTCGGTCAACTTCCTCGCTGGTGAGGACACCAGCGAGAGCAGGGCAGTTAGGGCTGATAGCGGGGTGAGGTATTCCCCCTAACTTGCAGGGCTAACGCTTTGTTTTTGGTATCGTTGCTTTTTTACGCCTTTTCTCTTTTTTTAGCATCAGTCAAAATTATTGAATGTTGAAGTAATAAACCCAGCTAGCAGTAAAATCGCCGCTTTGATCTACAATAACCGGATTATCAGAAGGTTCCCAATGATCATTGAACCAAACAGTTATTCCCTGGGTGTAATTTCCCGTTCGAGAATAATCGAAATTAACCTGCATAATTATTTGGCTGCCTTCCAGAGAAAGATTACCGGAGCCGTTCATAATGTAAGAATAATCATATTCCCAAACTGCATAATGTTTTTCCATATTTGGATCATCAGAAAAAGCTTCTTTTGCCACACCATTTGCACTGATAAAGGCTCCAATCTCTACATTTCCAGTTTTCGAGCGGTTATCCCAAGTCCCTTCCATGGTAAAGTCAGTGGTCTCGATATTCCAAAGGAGTGTACCTTCCTGCCTCGTTGTCGCTACATACGGGACGCTCACAGAGAAATGACCATCTTCCTCAATGGGAATAACGCCAAGCTCTTCTAAAGCAGCAAAGATACCAGCACTTTCCGGAGAATTCAGAGTCCCTTTGGCAAAAACCATACCCGTGGCTTTCTGCTCTCCGATATCGACTTGGACGGTTGGAGGGGTTACGATAAACTCGATGGTTTTCAAAACATTGTCAGGTTCATCCGGAGAAACAATTTCAATCTTGTTGGGAGAACCTGCCATCAGATGGCCTAAGATTCTAAAAGGCAGGCTGGCTTTGCCCTCGTTATCAATGACTTGCTGCCATTTTTCTTTGTCTTTGACTTCCTCTGCCAACGGGGCAATCCGAGCGATATAACCGGCATAAGAGGATTTCAATGGTTTTGGTTCGGCTTGATCATAAGCACTGTCGAATACCTGTATCGTTACGAGTGTGTTGAGCTGCTTGGCAAGTTCATCCAACACCTTTCTAAGTTCAGTTTGCTGTTCAGCAGCTAACTTACGGCTGATTTGGCCAAATACCGGCTGAAGTAAGCCTTGTAGCAGCTCTATTTTATGATTTCTACTAAGTTCATCCATGATAGCCTGATTCAATCCGCCACCGCCGGTGAATCCATATTTCATTGCCTCATCTTGATAATAAGCTACGACAGTTTCATCTTCCCAAAATTGCTTGGTATAACGGTCAATTTCAGCCATGACCTTCTGGTTCAGCTCATCTGGCGATTTAGCCGCCTTAGCCATGGGCATTAATATGAGGTACCAATCTTTAGCGGTTCGTTTGGCTTCTCGTTCATAGTAAAGACGATAAGCTTGATCATAGATATCCTTCCTACCGCTGAGAGCCTCATTGGCAAACTGCGTTATAGAATAATCGATACAAAACACGCCAACAGAAGCGAGGTTCATCATTGAGGTTCCAAATTTGGAAACACTAAAGTTGGTGAGGTTTTTAATCAAGTTGACATAGAGTGCTGTATTGTTCCCGCTTTGATAGTCCACAGCAGCCTGGGCAATCGCTGAGAGCAAACCCAAGTTGGTCATTAGATTGCTGATATTCTCAATAAAATCTGACGCATAAACAACAGAGCTCATATTAAGCCCAGCGCCTGTAATGTTTAGCCAATCGGTGACAATAGCGTTGCCAAGAACCAGAGCTGAGGGTCCTGGGGTCATATTCTGTTCAATTGCTTCGCGAATAATATCTTCATATTGGGATGATAACGTTGCGGCTCTCATTGCTATACTAGGGATGGTATATTGGACATAAGCTGCCCGGGTGTATTCTTTCCCTACCACAAAAGCACCAAAAATAGAAAGATGGTCAGTTGTGATAATCACATTACTATGGACTTCATCGATGCGAAAATCAACGCTTTCCCATTCCTGAGTACTTTCATTAAAATAAGCCGCGCCTACCTGCCGAGAGACATCCACGTTAGGATCGAGCTGAGATTTATCATAGGGTAAGGTGATCCACATAACACCAGCTAATTCCTCATCCGTATCGATATCAAAATCATAGCCAGTAATTGAAATTTCTTCCAAGGGCGGCAAATCATTCCTGGGAGTAATGGTCACTTCGGCTGGATTATTGAGACAAACTGGAGATATTTCTATCCCGACACCATTGTCGGAAACTTCAAAGATATTATTGCTCAGAGTTCCAACGATGGCATTTTCATCTGGAACGCTTGCTTCCGTTTTCTGTGTTGTGGTTGGCTGAGGTTCACTTCTATTGCAGGAGGGAAGAGTTATAACCAAGAATGCAAAGATTAGGAGCAAGCTAAGCGTTTTTTTGGCATTAGTCACAAACAATTGGGGTTTCATTTTTCATCTCTCCTCTCAGGGTGATTTATTTATAAAGGCTATGGATTCACTGATTAACTCCATACCTACGGATTAATCATTTAACAACACTTACTAACCAACGTTGACGTTGATTTTTTCATAACTTATCAGTGACATTTCGAGTAAACATTGGTTGCTAAAACAATGAACCTACGAACGGGCTTACAAATGAATTATACATTACTTGTTAGGTTTAAAAGGCACATTTTTTTGTAATACATTGAAGGCTCCCACCCTCTTTTGGAGATCAGGTCAGGCGGAAAGCCGTTAGGGCTGATTGAGGGGTGAATCGAACAACACGAGTAATACCTTTGCAAAGTATTTTCGTGGCTTTCCTTGCCTCCCGTTCTTTCACGATACCCTTCGGGCAGGCTATGCACGCTCCTGACCATGAAAGGCATTTGACCTTTAGGTCTACAATAAGGAGACCTTCGGTCAACTTCCTCGCTCGGTCAGAGACCGGCGAGAGCAGGCAGTGCTCGCTCGGTACCCTACAAGTAGGCTGCGCACTCTCCTACCATGAAAGGCATGGGTCCCTTTGTTCTTTCATGGTCTCCTGACCATGAAAGGCATATGACCGTTAGGTCTCAGGTTTCCTACTCCCATAAGATATCGATAAGTGCAATAAAAAATGGAGACCTGCGGTCAAAATCCTCGCTGGTCCTTACAGGAGGCTCTGCACTGAGGACACCAGCGAGAACAACCAAAGATGGAGACCGGCGAGAGCAGGGCAGTTTGCTCGCTCGGAACCCTACGAGTAGGCTTCGCACTCAGGAGACCGGCGAGAACGAGAGCATCATAACCTCTGCAAACTGTCTTTGCCATCTTCCCTTGCCTTATAATTATCCCCATGGAATTTGAACTACACGCACCTTATCAACCCACGGGTGACCAGCCGGAAGCTATCCGCCAGCTCGTCGAGGGCATCAAGAAGGGTTACCGCAATCAAGTGCTGCTGGGCGCCACGGGCACGGGCAAGACTTTCACCGTCGCCAATGTCATCCAGGAGCTGCAGATCCCCACCCTGGTGATGACTCACAACAAAACCTTAGCCGCTCAGCTCTACGCCGAGTTCCGCGAGTTTTTCCCCAATAACGCCGTCGAATACTTCGTCTCTTACTACGACTACTACCAGCCGGAAGCCTACATCCCGCGCCGTGACCTCTACATCGAGAAGGAAACGGACATCAACGAGGAGATTGAGCGCTTGCGCCTCTCCGCCACCACGAGCTTAATGTCCCGCCAGGATGTCATTATCGTGGCGTCGGTCTCTGCCATCTACGGCTTGGGCGATCCAGAAGCTTACGGCAAGAGCGTGTTGACCCTCGAGACCGGTAAGATTTACCGCCGCAATGCCCTGCTCCGCCAGCTGGTGGATATCCAATATCAACGCAACGATTTCGAGCTCAAGCCCGGCGTCTTCCGCCTGCGCGGGGATACACTCGAGATCCTGCCGGCTTATCGCGACCGCGATATTTACCGCGTCAGCTATTTCGGCGACGAGGTCGAGCAAATCACCCGCTTGGACCGCATGACTGGTGAAGTCGTTGAAAAGCTGGATAGACTGGATATTTACCCCGCCAAGCACTACATCACGGAAGAAACACGCAAAGAAACGGTGCTGCAAGGCATCGAGGCTGAGCTGGAGGAACGCTTGGCTTATTTCCGCAAGGAAGGGCGCATCCTCGAGGCGCAGCGGCTGGAGCAGCGCACACGGTATGACCTGGAAATGCTGCGTGAGGTGGGTTACTGCGCCGGCATCGAAAACTATTCGCGCCACATCGACCAGCGCCCGCCGGGCTCACCCCCTTGGACGCTGCTGGATTTCATGCCCTCGCGCTACTTGATGGTGCTGGATGAATCGCACATGATGATCCCACAGCTGCGCGGTATGTACAATGGCGACCGTTCCCGCAAGGAAGTTCTGGTCGAGTACGGTTTTCGGCTGCCTTCAGCGCTGGATAACCGCCCGCTTAAGTTTCCGGAGTTCGAGAAGATGATGGGTATCACGCTCTATACCAGCGCCACCCCAGGTCCTTATGAGATGGGCAAAGCAGACCAGGTGGTCGAGCAGATCATCCGCCCAACAGGCTTAGTTGACCCGAAGATTACCGTGCGCCCAACCAAAGGGCAAATTGATGATCTCGTGGCAGAGCTACGCAAGCGTATCGCCAATGGCGAGCGCGCACTGGTTACCACGCTGACCAAACGCATGGCGGAGGACCTTTCCACCTATCTGACCGAGCTAGGCTTCAAGGTGCACTATTTGCACTCCGAGGTCGAGACGCTGGAGCGCGTCAGCATCTTGCGGGATTTGCGCATGGGCGTTTACGACGTGGTGGTGGGCATCAACCTGCTGCGCGAGGGGTTAGACTTGCCAGAAGTTTCCCTGGTAGCAATTATGGATGCTGATAAGGAGGGCTTTTTGCGTTCAGCCACTTCGCTCATCCAAACATTCGGGCGCGCTGCCCGCCATGTGCATGGTGAGGTGATCCTCTATGCGGATAAGATGACTGACGCGATGCAGACAGCGATCAACGAGACCAACCGCCGGCGTGCCAAGCAGGAAGCCTATAACGAAGCCCATCACATCTCACCGGTGAGCATTACCAAAGCCATCAAGGACCTGACAGACCAGTTAGCTTCCGCTGCTGGTGTGGAACGCCCTGCCAGCCGCAATGCGCAGGAGCTGGCAGCAAAAATGGAAGTGAAAGAGATGGAGCGCATGATTGCCGAGATGGAAAAGCAAATGCGTGCCGCTGCTTCGCAGCTCGAGTTCGAACGCGCCGCGATGCTGCGCGACCAAATTTACGAACTGCGCGCTATATTAGCCGAGAGTTCTAACTTGCCAGAATGGAAAAAACAAGAGATCTTAGTGGGTAGGGTTGATTAGGTGGATCAGAAAGTCACGCGAAAAGAATAGTCTTCACCAGTTGGCGGGAGGTATTCGTACGTGATATCGCGCACATAAGCGCCTGATGGACCTTCATACAGCTTGCGCAAAAACTCTTCGAGGTCTTGCTGGCTGCCTTCGGCAGAGACTTCCACACGTCCGTTGGGAAGATTGCGCACCCAACCGGTCAAGCCTAATCGCCTCGCCTGCTCTAAGGTGAAATAACGAAAGCCCACGCCTTGCACGTAGCCCTCGATTTGGGCATGCAAGCGTTTGATCTCGGAAGGATTAGCCTCCATCGAACCGCAAGCCTGCCTGGAAGGGATTACTCATCCTCTTCCTCGTCGAATTCGTCATCATCTTCGTCGTCGAGGTCATCGAAATCATCATCCCAGTCATCGTCATCAACGTAGTGCTGCCATTCGTCGGGATCATAGCCTTCGCTGAGAAAATGGGGACCATCAGTTTCTCCGTCGATCACTTCGAATGCCTCGTTTTCGGCATGCGTTTCTTCATCCTCATCATCATGGATCAAATCAGCGTCTATGTCAACGTTCATCAGCTCAAAAATACTCTTATCATTGGTGAAGTTTAATTCGTCTAAGGCGTCTTCGATGAGGGCAAGCTCCTCTTCATCGTCTATTCGATCCATCAGACGGTAAAAAGCTGCTTCGATGCCTTCGCCGCCAATCTGAGAGAGCGCCCAAACAAGCTCGTGGCGCAGCTCTTCGTTTTTATACTCCTGGTTGAGCATGTGCAGAAGGGTTTGACGGGCAGCAATGAGGGCTAATTCCCCAGCAGCGTGAATAGCTTGCAAACGGACTTTGAAGTTTTCGTGTTCTAAGTTTGCCAGCACGAAGCTTTGCCATTGATCATCAGCGGATTTACCCATTGCAAACATTGCGCTCTCTTGCCAGGTTGCTTCCGGACGGAAATAAGCGGCACGCAGCAACTCCGGGACGGCAGCATGGCTGGAATAGCCTAAAGATTCAAGCACCCGGCGACGTACCAGGTCAGAAATGTCGTTTGCGTAGATGTTCAACATCACTTCAACGATGTTCTGCAGCAGGTCAGGATGGATTTTTTCCACCTCGCCAAGATAAATATAAGGACCAAGCGCATTAGCAGCCGCCGCTCGCACCCTCTCATTGAGAGCCACATTTTGGAGAAAGCGTAAGAATGTGGGAATCAGCCGGCTGTCTTCCGCCTGAAAAAGCAGGTCAATCGCTGAAACGAGCACATCGGCATCTTCATCCTCTAAGGCGACTTTGCCAACCTCTTCGAACATCAACAAGTTATCTCTCTCCGCCATCTCAGTCAGGTCTTCGAGCAAAGTGCGCCGGCGCATCAAAGGTAAGTGCGGCCAGGCTGCCTTTAGGATGCGGATATCATCCGCATTGAGATCCGAAAAGGTGTAGAGTAAAGCCGGCGGGAATGGCTTTGATTCGTCTGTCAAGGCGTTTATAGCTTCATTGATATTATGAACTTGGTAGTACTCGTCCATAGTTTGCCCTCCTTCTTTCAGGGCAAGGTGATTGGGTTAATAATATCTTGTATGGTGATGTAGAACATCAAGATAACCAGCAGAAAGAAAAACACCGAGTTTATGGCGTTCGCCACATTTTGCGGCACGCGCTTCTTGAACAGGAACTCTGGTAGTAAGAATAGAATTTGTCCACCATCCAACGCCGGAATGGGCAAAAGGTTGGTTAAGCCTAAGGCTATCGAGACTGTAGAAATAACCGAGAGGCGGAAAACAGGCAAAGGTGTGGCAGTAGCCACTGGAGCCGTCTCATCGAGCTCGCTGGCATTGCTGAAAATGTTATAAATCCCAACTACGCCTACCAAACGGGCATTTTCGCCAGATACGCGCCCGGTGATGAGGTTATACGGCAGCGAGACAGTTTCCCGCAGCTGAGACCAGAAAGCCTGAAAAGCAAAGCCTATCGATTGAGATAGCGGTTGAGGCTCGTAAGGGGTAGTATACCAGATGCCAACCGCACCCTCACCCTCTGGCGGGTTGACCCGTGGTATCAGCTTGAGTGTTAGGGTTTCATCCCCGCGCACGACGGTGAGACTGATCTCTTTGCCTAAGTTAGCTTGGATGATAGTGCCCAGATCGTTCACATCGTTTAGCTTGGTTTCGTTAACCGCCGTGATAACATCACCGACTTGCAACCCAGCCATCTCGGCAGGGGAATTGGGAGAGATGTCAGTAATTAGGACCTTATCCACTGCTGGGGCGCCAACACCCGCAAAGAGGATGATTAAGACAACAACGCCAACCACAAAGTTCATCATTGGGCCGGAGATGAGCACCAAGAAACGCTTCCACGCAGGGGCTGCAGCCATCCCGCCGGGCACGGTTTCATCCCCCTCCCCTTTGGGGCGAACAAAGCCGCCAAATGGGATCCAGTTGAGGGTAACGTCGGTGCCCTTCCAGGTGAACAGTTTCACCATCCTTGGCGGGTAACCAAATCCAAATTCTTCCACTTCAATGCCTAAAGCTTTGCTGCTAAGGAAATGCCCCAATTCGTGGAAGAAGATCAGCAGCCCAAAAAAGAAGACAAACTCAATAATGGTTAGAATACTCGACATAATTAAAACTCCTTAGTATCAGAAATTATACCTAGAATAAAAAAATAAATTCAGATGCTTCAAGCGCTGTATAAGTCAGCCTATTTCATCTTGTTCTCGCCGGTCGCCGAGTGCGCAGCCTACCCGTAGGGTCCCATGCTAGAAAACGGATTCTTATCTTAATTTAGGACATTTCAAATTTGCTACTTTAGGATAGTATCACTTTGCTCTTACATCTTTTTTAATTTTACTCTTCGCCACCTCGCCTGATGTATAATTTTCCCCATGCCTGTAATCGTCTCACTAGACCTGGAAACAACTGGTCTGGATCCCAATCTAGATTCCGTAATCGAAATTGGAGCTGTGAAGTTCAACCAGAACCGCATTGATTCCGAGTTCTCCACGCTCATTAATCCGCGCAAACCAATCCCCCAGTTCATCAGCAACCTCACAGGCATCTCCAACAGTATGGTCCAGAATGCACCCATATTGCCAGAAGCACTGCCCGAATTGATCGATTTTATCGGGAGTGCGCCCATTTTGGGGCAAAACATCAGTTTCGATTTAGCTTTTTTGCATAAAGCTGGCGCGTTCCGCGATAATGCCGCCATTGACACCTACGAATTAGCTTCTGTGCTCATGCCTACGGCTAGCCGCTATAATTTAGGATCGTTAGCCAGGCAATTAGGCGTTCTACAGCCTGCTACCCATCGCGCTCTGGATGATGCTAAAGCCACGCATGCAGTTTACCTCAAGCTGCTCGAAAAGCTCGAGGAGCTGCCATTGGAGCTTGTGGCGGAAATCTTGCGCTTGAGTGAGGATCTCGGCTGGAAAGGCGAGCTGCCATTTCGCTGGAGTTTGCAGAAAATGCTGCACCAAGGGATCCAACCAAAACGGGTAATCGGAGAAGCGGGTGCATTACTTTATGAATTGGGCAAACCTGAGAAGACTAAACCTTTGGTTCCCCAAGAGGTAATTAAACCTCTGGATGCAGAGCTTTTAGCGGAAGCTTTACAGCCCGGCGGTGAGTTTGACAAGCATTTCCCAGAATTTGAGCACCGGTCACAACAGGTACAGATGCTGCAAGCAGTTGCTCAAGCCTTTTCTGAAGGCAAGCACCTGATGGTCGAGGCAGGCACGGGCATCGGCAAGTCGTTAGCCTATCTCATCCCAGCGGCGCATTGGGCATTGCAAAATGGCGAACGCGTGGTCATTTCTACCAACACCATCGCTTTGCAAGATCAGCTGATCCACAAAGACATCCCCGATATGATGACAGCGCTAAACCTGCAGATTAACGCATCCGTGCTCAAGGGACGCGGAAATTATCTTTGCCCGCGAAGGCTGACGCTGATGCGCCGGCGTAAATTAGAGAACGTCGATGAGCTGCGCGTGCTGGCTAAGGTGCTGGTGTGGCTGCAGAGCAGCACTAGCGGAGACCGTAATGAGATTAACCTGAATGGGTCAGCAGAGAGTTTGGTATGGTCGCGCCTTTCGGCTGAAGACGAAGGCTGCAAGTTGGAGGTTTGTCTCAAACGTACCGGAGGGCGCTGTCCCTTTTATAAGGCACGCATGGCAGCCGAAAGCGCCCACATCTTGGTGGTGAACCACGCTTTGCTTTTAGCAGATACCGCTGCCGAAAATCGTATTTTGCCCGAATATAACTATCTGATTGTGGATGAAGCCCATCATTTGGAATCTGCCACCACGGATGCCATGTCCTTCCGCTTGCGTGCGCCAGATGTTACCCGCTTAGTTCGCGAGATCGGCAGTACGGAGCAAGGTATTTTAGGCCAGCTGCTGAGCTTAGCTAAACCACTACTCAAGCCCTCAGATCTTTCCGCCCTGACTGTAGCAATCGAGCGTGCCACAGATCAAGCTTTCCGGTTGGATAACGCTATGACAGCTTACTTCAAAGCTCTGGATTTTGTGCTCGAAGAGCTACGCGAAGGCAAGCCGCTGGGCACTTATCCGCAGCAAGCCCGCATCCTTCCGGCGACGCGCACCCTGCCTTGCTGGCTGGATGTCGAAATTACTTGGGAACAAGCAAAGGCTAACTTGGAAGCGTTGCTGGAGGCTCTCAAGACCGTGCGCGAAATCTTGCGTGCCTTAGCTGAGGCTGATGTGGAGGAGGCTGAAGACTTGCTTGGCTCCTTAGCCAGTATAAATGGTAATCTGCAAGAAATTGGCATCCAAGTAGATAACCTAACCCTATCGCCGGATCCAAATCAGATTTATTGGGTCGAACTGGATCCGTTGCAAGGCAGGCTTTCCTTGCAGGTGGCACCTCTGCAAATTGGCTACCTAATGGAAAAATACCTTTGGCATCAAAAAGCCAGCGTCGTGCTCACTTCGGCAACACTCACCACCCACGGAGAATTTGATTATCTGCGCAACCGGCTTTCAGCTTACGAAGCAGATGAGCTTATCTTAGGCTCGCCTTTTGATTATGAAAATGCTGCTTTAGTTTACGTTGCTCGCGATATCCCCGAGCCCAATGATGCCCATGGTCACCAGCGCGCCACTGAAGAAGCTTTGATCCACTTAGCTAAAGCCACTGGCGGTCGTATGCTTGCGCTTTTCACCTCCTACGCCCAACTGCAAAAAACCGCCCGTGCCATCGAAGGACCTTTGGCTAGTGCCGATATCACAATCTATCAACAAGGAGAGGGCGCCTCACCCTCAGCGCTGTTGGACGTCTTTAAAGAAACGCCGCGGGCTGTTCTGCTGGGCACGCGCGCATTTTGGGAAGGCGTGGACGTGCCCGGTGAGGCACTTTCGGTGTTAGTCATCGTAAAGCTGCCATTTGACGTCCCTAGTGATCCCATCATTGCCGCTCGAGCAGAGTGTTTTGATGACCCATTCAATGAATACAACCTGCCCGAGGCAATCTTACGATTCAGACAAGGCTTCGGCCGCCTGATCCGCACACAAACTGACCGTGGTGTGGTTGCCGTTTTGGATAGGCGTATCCTGAGTAAACAATATGGCAAGTTTTTTCTTGAGTCATTGCCAAAATGCACATTTGTGGAAGGACCGTTGGCAAATTTGCCCGAAAAAGCCGCCCGCTGGTTAGGGCTCTAACTGGAAGGATAAGAAAAAACTGGTTTTACACCTCAAAGTCTTGAGAGCAGAGTAAAGCCATTTATAATCAACGTATACGAGCGCTAAGAGTTCATCATTTTATGGAGTAAATATGACCGAAGATAACAAAATTCGAGTAGCAATTATTGGCGTGGGCAACTGTGCCTCTTCGTTGGTGCAGGGCGTAAGTTATTACCACGATGCCAAAGAAGATGACCGCATCCCCGGATTGATGCACGTAAACTTAGGCGGCTACCACATCCACGATATCGAATTTACAGCTGCTTTTGATGTGGTCGATACAAAAGTGGGCAAAGATCTCTCTGAAGCTATTTTTGCCTATCCCAACAACACTTATAAATTTTGTGATGTGCCTTATATGAATGTGCCCGTTTACCGTGGCATGACGCACGACGGCTTAGGCAAATACCTTTCCACTATCCTTACCAAAGCACCTGGACCCACGGATGATATTGTGGGCATCCTCAAAGCCACACACACAGATATATTGATCAATTATCTGCCGGTTGGCTCAGAGATGGCAACCAAGTGGTATATGGAGCAAGCACTCGAAGCTGGCGTTGGTGTGATTAACTGCATCCCCGTCTTTATCGCCAGCTCAGAGTATTGGGCTGAACGGTTCCGCAAGCGCGGCTTGCCGATTATCGGCGATGACGTCAAAAGCCAGGTGGGTGCCACTATAGTGCACCGCGTGCTGACCAGTCTGTTTGTGGACCGCGGGGTGCAGCTTGATCACACTTACCAGCTCAACTTCGGTGGGAACACGGACTTCATGAACATGCTCGAACGTGAGCGCCTGGAATCCAAAAAAATCTCCAAGACCGGCGCAGTAACTAGCATGCTGCCTTATGATCTGGAAGAGGAGGACATTCACGTTGGCCCCAGCGATTACGTCCCCTGGTTGAAAGACCGCAAATTTTGCTACATCCGCATGGAAGGCACGACATTTGGCGACGTGCCGCTCAACTTGGAGTGCAAGTTGGAGGTGTGGGATTCACCCAATTCTGCCGGCGTAGTGATCGATGCTATTCGCTGCCTCAAGTTAGCGTTGGACCGCGGCATTGCCGGCCCAGTGATTGAGCCTGCCTCATATTTCATGAAAACCCCACCCGTGCAGTTTAAGGATGAGATCGCGCTGGAGAAGACTGAAGCGTTTATCAGGGGAGAGTAAATTAAAACAAGACCCGTTTGAAAGTTTAATCAAACGGGTCTTTTCTAAAAAGGGAGGGATTTATCTTTCTAAGAATATTTTTACAGTATCCGTTACAGCTTTTCGAGCAATATCATCGAATGCGGTACCTACAACCAAAATGTTCACCCCAGTTCCCATAAAAGCTTTGAAATTAACTGGGTTAATCCCACCTTCGGCAAGAGTTGGTACAGTTGTAACCTTAATCAATGCTTCCAAACGTTTTCGGACAACATCTGGTATTTCTCCTGCTTCAACGCCTTCATAACTCATCCCTGTCATTAATCCGATCAGGTCAACCCCAATATCCTGCATTGCCTTAGCAGTATCAGCTACTTGTTGGGGACTTTCTGCTGGAATACCAAAAAGGTGACGGTCTGTTGGGTGGGCGATATACGCATCCACAAGCATACCGAATTTATGGCAAAGCTCAACCATATCTTTTAGATCTGCCAGGGTAGACTTGTGTGTATGCACACCATCAGCACCAGCCCTCGAGAGTGCATAAGCTTGCTCGTCTGTAAATGGAGTAGGCATTGTTTCTGTAAAGGAACCGGGAATACCGACGGTAATATAGATTTCATGTCCTACCACAGCACGAACACCAGCTGTAACTCGGCACATTTCATCAAAATCAATCTCATGGCGTACCTCCTCCGCGGCATGCATACTCGTTACCCCCTTGTGCCCACGTGCAAGCGCTACCGCGGGATGATTTGGTTCTAACATTCGAGCACCTGCTTCGACCGCTGCAAGCGCAAATCTGGCGTCATCACCCGTGATCCCGGTTGCCAAAAGTGTTGTACCACCATCGGCGTTTATAGCATCCTTCACCTTCTTTAGAGCTATTTCCCGTTTTTTTTGCATATCTCCATAAATCATATTAATCTCCTTTATGCCTCTTGAGGTGTTACTTTCTTTGAAGTTTTATTGAACATAATAGTGAGCCCGCAAGCAATTCCCATGGCAGCTAACATTGCAACAGCAAACCCCAACGGATTGTTTGATAGAGTTGGTGCTACGATACTCGGTACGTATGCTGTGCCACGAGCATCAAAAAGACCACATAAAGCACCTGATACCGCAGCAGAAAACAAAGCAGTACCAAATATTCTTTTATCAGCAAACATGAAAGGATAAGCTGCTTCTACAAATGTGCCAAAACCAACATTTACTATAAAACCCGGTAATGCAATGGCTGCTTCACTCTTTTCCCGAGGGGCAATAATATTTGCTAGTGTGATGCCAGCAGATACCATGACTAAACCGGTCATATCAATTGCACCCAAGAAACTATATCCTGTCTGCTCCATCTCTAATAAGACAATTGGAAGAATCGCGGCGTGGTAAACACCTCCGATAATAGCTGGCCAGATAAGTAGACCTGCCAAGGCACCCGCTAAAACAGGGTTGATGGCAATAGCCGCATCGATCAGTGTGCGAATTCCATTTCCCATCCATAACGTAATGGGCGCTAACACAAAATATACCAAAATCCCTGAAGCTAATCCTCCAATCGCCCCAGCAACCAGGCTGGCGGTCGTAGCTGGAAAGCGTCTTCGGAATGACCAATTAAGCAGGTAACTCGCAAAAATGCCAGCTAAGATACCTCCCACAATTCCACCAAGAATACCGCCATCTACAGAAAGGACCCCTGCTACAACGCCAGCCACAATACCGACTTCATCCAATCCAGAAACTTGTTTTGCAGCAACAACAGCAACAATAATCGGTAAAGCGCCAATCAATATATCAAACAATGGTCCAATTGATGGGTTGAGAGCTGGAATTTTACCTATTGCTAGAATCAAAGCCATAGCAATAAATCCAGGGAGTGAACTCATCATAATACTCCGTAGATTAATTCGCTTCCAGATATTGCTTGTGTCTGCTTCTGTAGTTTTGCCGATTACAGGTGAATATTTAGTTTTCCATTCGCTTGCAAAAGCTGAAATGTAACCAACTGCGCGAGACCGATTATTAGTACCTGTTGTCCCTGAGGCTGAAATTACATTTGCTCCCATTGATCGAGCCTCAGCCATGTTTGTTCCACCCGTGCCAACAACTGGGATCTTTCGTTCTGCGGCGGCTTTTATGGCATCGCGATTGATATTCTTAGGATCAGCGCTGATTAATATTAATCCGTCAACTTCACCGTTTCGGATTGCAGCCGCAATCTTGTTAGATTCCATTTCAGCCATTTTATTAGCTTCGTCTAACGACATTTCTGGGCTTGGTTTTGGTCCTTCAGCGGTTTGTGTCCACACAGTCGCTGTTGTTCCATCAGTGACATGATCCATCGAAGTTGAAGCCGCAACAAAAGCTATATGGCTGATTTCGAATCCAGCTGCCTCAGCCTGACGTACAATTTCCCCTAATAAAGCTTGGGGGTCCTTCCCTCCGAGGACAAATAGATGGCCTCCTGAACTTCCTAATACTGCAATTTTTTTCATTGTTCTCTCCTAAATTGTCTAATAACCTGTAAATTTTCTCTATCGACGATCTTTTGTATTCTATACTCGGTATGTGGTTACCTCCTTACATTTTGGAATTTTAAAAAGTATAATAATCTCAATAGGCACGCGTCAATTGTAAAATTAGGGATAGATATAGGAACTATATGGAACAGTCAAATTCCAATTTTGGAAATAGTAACTTTCTAGATGAAAACAGTGAAAGCGGAGCTATCTTGTATTCGTGGCTCAAGCGCAGTGGTGTAGAGAGAAGTGTTATCCTTGAAGAAATTACGGCTTCAAACCAGCATATTGGAGAAATCGGACTAAAATCATTTAAACAATGGACTAGTGAGGGTGAAACAGCCAGAAGGGTAAGCGGATTAACTCCAGAAATAAGAGGGGAGCGAATCGTTGCAATTGTGCAATGGTTTGTTAGGGAGCATATTCATAGGGTCAATCCAGTTTTAACTACTTGTGAAGTTCGTCGTCTGATTGCTTTGTACCAAGATATTCCGGTAAAAAATCGCCTACAACTTAAACGACTTTTACATGACCTCGAAATCGAGACAGGAGAGCGGCAATCCGATTTCTCATTTGCAACGGACTGGAAAAACCACTTAGCGAGTTGGCCAGCTTTTTGTTTTGTGATTGATGAATATTGGTGCGTACGTGCATCAACAAGTTACGAGATGGCTCTTGCTGGCTATACTGAGGAAGACATGAAACATTGGAGTTGGTGGCACCGTCTCACCGCTAGCAAATCTGGAAAGCCTAAGTTTTCTCCAAATAGTCTTCGCTATAGTTTGCGTGGTCCTTATAACCTGACTTATTATTGCAATCAACTAAATCAGTTTTATCGTGAGACGAAGGAACTTTGTGAAAATCAAGATCCTCGCTACCAAGCATTAATGGAGCTTCTGAAAACGACCAGTTTGTTTGAGGAAATGTGGAATTGTAGCCTTGAAAAACTGAATCAGTATCAACAACCTTTTAGCTTGCCTGTGCCCTTTTTTAGACCGGATGGGACTCTGCTCTGGATGCTAGAGCTCAGCACAGTGATTTCAAACACAAATAATTACCGGCTTATTTCATGGATGCCTCTAAATGAAGATTCTGCTGAATATCAAGGTGAAATAAAAAGATGGGCGGACAAAAGTGGAAAATTCAAACAGCGAGCTTATTTTATTGAAGATTTTGCTCAATATTTCACTAGAAAAGAAAAATTTGCGTTAGGACTTGAATAAAAAATCACTTAGAGTAGTAATAGACAGTAAACAGCCGTGGATCCCTTTCATTCCACGGCAGTTTTTGGACCTTAAGTCTTAGAATCTTATGCTTTCGCGTTTTGTAAAGCAAAATCCCAATTGATCAGCTTATCCAACACAGCTTCCACATAAGCCTGGCGGCGGTTCTGATAGTCTAAGTAGTAGGCATGTTCCCACACGTCCACGGTAAAGAGCGGCTTCTTGCCATCCAACCAAGGCACACCGGCATTGCTGGTGGTCACAATAGCAAGCTTGCTGTTCTCCATAACTAGCCAAGCCCAGCCGCTGCCAAATTGACCAACGGCTGCAGTGGTGAACTGCTTCTTGAAGTCGTCCACGCTGCCAAAGTTAACCTCAAGCATGGACTTCAGTTCAGCCGGAATTGCAACAGAACCCACTGGTGCTAAGCTCAACCAGTAGAAGTCATGGTTCCAAGCCTGGGCGGCATTATTGAACAAGCCGGTTTTGCCATCTTTCTGGGCTGCAGCCACAATCTCTTCCAGTGGTTTGCCTTCCAACTCGGTGCCGGCAATCATTTTGAGGGTATTATCAACATAGGCTTTGTGGTGCTTGCCATAATGGAAACTAAGGGTGTTTGCAGAAATGACCGGGTCAAGGGCATTTTCTGCAAAAGGAAGTTGGGGTAATTCAACAGGGGTTTTGGTTGAAATTGTATTGGTCATATTTTCCTCTTTTCTTTGAACTAATCTCCCATTGTGGAGTCAATCAATTTTCAGCACGATGCTTGGTAGTTTCTGATGCGCTTCCAAGCAAGGTGCTCTTTCTACCACAGTAATTATAGCCTATATTATACGAGATTTGTCGCAAATAGGTGAATTTTAGCCTGTTTTTTAAGTGTTTATTCGCCAATAATTTTGATCAATACGCGTTTGCGGCGTCTGCCGTCAAACTCGCCATAAAAGATCTGTTCCCAGGTGCCCAAGTCGAGCTTACCGGCTGTGAGCGCCACAACAACCTCTCTGCCCATAATCTGGCGTTTGATATGCGCATCAGCATTATCTTCACCGGTGCGGTTGTGTTCATATTGGCTGATTGGCGCATGGGGTGCGATGCGTTCTAACCAGACCTCATAATCGTGGTGTAAACCCGTTTCATCATCATTAATAAAAACCGAAGCAGTAATGTGCATCGGGTTCACGAGCACCAGCCCTTCTTGAATGCCGCTTTCCCGCACTGCCTGCTCTACCTGTGGCGTGATATTGACAAACCCGCGCCGCGTGGGTAGGTACATCATAATTTCTTCTCGATAACTCTTCATGATTTGCTTCTCCTTTCATAAGGATTTCTTTTTATATTCTACCTGAGAGAAATCCCTTCATCCGCACTTATTTTCTGTGTGTTACAATCTCGCCACACTAACCCGCCGGCTTATCTACGCTAAGCCAGCTATTACACATCCAGAGAAGCATCACCTCTCGATGATGGTGAGAGGAATAAAGTATACTTAGGGACAAAGCTAGATCTTATACAGAACTATGGCAAACCTCGAAGAACAAACGCCCCCGACCAAAAAGAAGACTTGGCGGTTTATTATCATTCTGATTGTGTTGGGGTTAGCGGTCAATCTGCTGCTCCCACAGATCTCCAATTTCACGGAGGCTTGGTCCGTCGTCAAGACGATGACCTGGTGGGCAGTGGGTTTAGCTGCTCTGTCTGAAGTTATCAGTTACCTCAGCTATGGGTATTGCATCCATGCGATTGTGGCAAGCCGCAAGCAGCAGCTCTCAGTGCCCAAGTCCACGCTAATCGTCATGTCGGCTACCAGCGTCGGATTAGTAGCGGGCGGTTGGGTCACCCTGGCGGGCTCAATTTTCAGCTCGGTAAAGCGCGAAACAGGGGATAATGGCACCGCCACAATTACCGGGCTGCTTCCGTCGATGCTATTGAATATGTCAATTGCTCTCATCGCCGTCGTCGGGCTGGTGTACTTAGGCATCATCGGGCAGCTCACCAACGGTCAGCTGGTCCAATACCTTATTTTCCTATTTTTATTAATGTTCATAACCTTCGGCTCCCTGCTGGTGTTGGTCTTTCCGAAGTTCACTTATAAAGTCATCAACTGGACACTCTGGCATTGGAACAAAATTCGTAAAAAACCATACGATCCACAAAAGACGCAGGAAATGCTCGACAATCTTATCTTTTCCTGGAAGGAAATGGGTCGGGGCAACTGGAGAAAGCCTTTTTTAGGCGCTTTTTGTTATACGCTCTTTGACCTCTTCGCGATGTATCTCATATTTGTTGCAGCTGGCTATAACATTAAATTAGGTGTGCTTTTTGCCAGCTATGGGCTGCCCTATCTGCTCGCTAAAATTGCTTTCATTTTCCCCGGCGGCATCGGTGTGGTGGAAGCTACCATGGCTGCGATTCAAACCAGTTTGGGTGTCCCCTCAGAAATTAGCGTAGTAGTCATTTTAGCTTACCGTTTGTTATGCTTTTGGTTGCCGACCCTGTTTGGGTTTGCTGCTACGGGGTTTCTCAATCATAGCCGGCAATCAACGCCCGCCGCTAAGCCTGAGCTGCCCGCCTTTAGCCCGGCGGATCCCGTCACAGCTGACCCGAAGCCTCAAAAATAGCAAGCTCAAAAGTTTTGATTGGGTAAAAGCCTTAATTTCTGACGAATTAAAGGAAACCGAATGCCTTTCACACCTTTGCATATGGGTCCAGGCATGGCGGTCAAAGCCATTGCTCAAGATAAGTTCAGCCTGATCATCTTCGGCTGGGCGCAAATTCTGGTCGACCTGCAACCACTCGTAGTTGTCCTCACTCATGAAGGTCAAATTCACGGCGTGACGCACACCTTCGTGGGCGCTGCAGTGCTTGGAGCAGCCGCGGCTGCTTCGGGCAAGCCCATGGCAGAAGCGCTGCTGAATCTTTTCCGCAAAAAAGAAAAGCCGCCCATACGAATCAGCTGGAAGATTGCTTGGTGGAGCGGCTTAGTAGGCGGGCTGAGCCATGTGCTCCTTGATGGACTAATCTATCCGGATATGAGCCCTTTTTGGCCTTTTGTTCAGGGCACGCGTATGGACATTTTTACCAGCCGGGGGATGACTGCCTTCTGCATCTTTAGCGGATTGGCAGGCTTGCTGGTCTATTTTGTTTCGCGTGGCGTGGAAGCTTTCTCTAAACATCATTCGGAAAAGTCACATTAAATCTACCCATCAAAATCACAATTTTGTGGTACTCTAAGATTAGTGCTGATAAGATGCCTAAGATAAACTTCAATGAATGGTTGTCAGCATCCTGCGTAATCCAATTCCAGTAAAAGCGTAATCATAGGAGGTTTTAATGCTGCAAGAAAAGAACATCGCAATTATCGGCCCAGGTGTGATGGGAAAAACACTCGCTTTAAGCCTAATTCGCACCGGAAATTTGCCGCCTGAGCAGATAGCCATGGCTGGTCCAAACACCGACCGGTTAAACCAGCTGGCTTCAGAACTTGGCGTGCGAACATTTTCCGATAATCTAGCCGCAAGCAATGCCGCAGATATCGTTATCCTAGCAGTGAAACCTCAGCGCCTGGATGAAGCCACCCAAACCTTAAAGGGCAATTTATCTCCGGGGAAACTGGTGATTTCCATCCTTGCTGGCGTGCCCATTTCCGTGCTGGAACAGAAGTTAGCCACACGCTGCATCGTGCGCGCCATGCCCAATACGCCTGCCCGCATAGGTTTAGGAATCACGGTGTGGACCAAAGCTGCAGATGTCGATGAGACGCAACAGCAAACAGCTGCTCAAATTATGCGCACCTTTGGTGAGGAGATTTTTGTGGCTGATGAAGCCTATCTGGATATGGCTACGGCGCTCTCAGGCACCGGTCCAGCTTATGTGTTCTTATTTATGGAAGCGATGATCGACGCTGGCGTCCACATGGGCTTCCCGCGGCGCATCGCGGAGCAGCTGGTGGTGCAAACCTTGCGCGGAAGTACAGAGTTTTACGTGCAGAGCCATGGGCATCCTGCGGAATTGCGGGATGACGTCACCTCGCCCGGAGGTACCTCCGCGGAGGCGTTGTACTACCTCGAGAAAGCTGGTTTTCGCACGGCGATCTCGCGCGCGATATGGGCAGCTTACCAGCGCGGTATTGAGCTGGGCAAGGGTATTAGCAAGCAAACGTTAGAAGAATAGTGGGTATTCGCGGAAGAATCTGATTTCCGGAGAGCCCCTCAGCCAGAAAAGCAACACTAATCTTGCACGCAATTGAACAGGGTAAAATCCTGACCAATTAAAGTTAAGCTGACTGTCTACATCTCCCAGAAGCCGCCCCAGGGAACACGAAAACTGCTTATCACCAAAATGACGCCTAAGAGAATATAAAAAATGATCATTGCCGTGCGGCTGGCTTTGGAAAGTTTTACATCGCTCAGATCGCGTTCAATCAGCAACGTCCCGAAGCCGACCAACAGGAAGACCACGTTGGCATACAGTACCTCCAGACCCGCTGTTGGCATCCCCGTCCCAGTGATAGCTGGCAAAATGTACCAAAGGAAGGTAGCGAGGCAGACAATCCAGACCGAAAGCAGGCGTGAATCCAGAAATTGCAGCCTCTGTTCAGGTTGGACTCGACGAAAGAGATATTCCACCAGGCTCACAAAGGTATAAGCAAAGTAGGACATTTTGATGTGTTGTGCGACGGCTTCACTGGTGCCGGAAAACACAGCTAAAAACGGCGAAGGAAAGAAATCATAGGCAAAATGCAAGGCAATAAAGGCGAGCCAAAAGGCTAATAGCTTCTGTAAGATAGGTTTGAGCGAACGATCAGCCATGGATATCTCCCAAAAATAAAGGTGTTTCAATTTTACCCAATAGCAGCACAACTTTAACAGAATCTTGCGCATCATCATAACCTGCTTCGTCTGTTCTTGCATGGTACCTTACGGGTAGGCTGTGCAACTCAGAAACCTGTAAGAACATTGATTGGAAAGTTTGATATGACGAGTATTTCAGCCTATGACCGATCACTATTTCAACCCAGAATACTCTTGACAGTCAACATAGTTACTGCGAGGAGAGCGCTCTTTGCCCGACGAAGCAATCTTATCTACCGTGGCAAAAGATTGCTTCGCCCCGCTGGGCTCGCAATGACAATAGCTCGCTGGTCCTTACAGGAGGTTCCGCACTGAGGACACCAACGAGAACTGAGATTGTGGAGACCGGCGAGAACAAAAAGGGATCCATTTTGTCCAGCCTAACCATGTTTTGGCGTGCTGTTTGGTTTTATAATAATAAGTTGCACTAGTTAAATAGAACAAATATACCATTTTAGAAGGATTTTATGCCTCAAGAAAACCTGCGCGTCATCGGCGCACGCGAACATAACCTCAAAAACATTACCGTCGAGATCCCGCGCGACAAACTTGTTGTGCTCACCGGACTCTCCGGTTCCGGTAAGTCTTCCTTGGCGTTCGATACTATCTTTGCCGAGGGCCAGCGCCGTTATGTGGAGTCGCTTTCTTCCTATGCCCGCCAATTCCTCGGACAAATGAACAAACCGGATGTGGACGCCATCGAAGGGCTCTCGCCGGCGGTTTCCATCGACCAAAAAGGCACCACGCACAACCCACGCTCAACCGTGGGCACGGTCACCGAGATTTATGACTACTTGCGTTTGCTCTTTGCCCGCGTGGGCATCCCGCACTGCCCTGTTTGCGGACGGCCGGTACAAAAGCAATCCGCGGATGAAATTGTCAATGCAATCTTAGGATTACATGAAGGCAGCCGCCTGCTAATTCTCTCCCCGGTGGTGCGTGAGCGCAAGGGCACTTACCAAGCGGTCTTCGAGGACATCAGCAAGTCCGGTTTTGCGCGCGCACGCGTGGATGGTAACGTCTTTAGCTTGGACGAAGAAATCAAGCTGGACCGATACAAAAAGCACACCATCGAGGCAGTCGTCGACCGTGTGGTCATCTCCCACCCCGAAAACGAAGCAGATGAGAAAGCCCAACGCTCACGCCTAACCGACTCCGTCGAGACGGCGCTGCGCTATGGGGATGGATACGTGACGGTGCAAAACCTGAGCAGCGATCCACCCGAAGATATCCAATTTTCGGAGAACTTAGCCTGCCCGGAACACGGCTCCATCCTAATCGAAATCGAGCCGCGTACGTTTTCCTTCAACACGCCCCACGGCGCCTGCCCCACCTGCCAAGGCTTAGGCACTATGCAGGAAATTGACCCAGACTTGCTCATCCCCGATAAAAGCATCTCGCTACGGGATGGCGCCATCGCAGCACTAGAATGGTCTGGACCGCGTGAGGAAGGTGGCTACTACTGGCAAATGCTCGAATCCCTGGCTAAAAGTGCCCATATCGACCTGGACCAGCCCGTCAGCAAGCTGACCAAAGCTCAGCTGAACCTCGTGCTCTACGGCACGCAGGGCAAAGAAATCCCGGTGGAGTACACGCGCCATAACGGTCACGAGTCAGTCTTCTACACCCCTTTTGAAGGCGTGATCAACAACCTGCAGCGCCGCTACCGCGAGACCCAATCTGAATACATCCGCATGCGCATCGCCGAATTTATGGGCGAAAAGCCCTGCCCAGAGTGCGGCGGTAAGCGCCTGCGCAAGGAAGCTTTAGCCGTCACCGTGGATGGCTTCAACATCATCGACGTGACCGAATGGCCCGTCAATAAGACTCTCGCTTGGATTGAGCATTTAGCCTCTCCAGCCGATTCGCCGCTCACCACGCGCGAGAAAGCCATCGCCGAACGCATCTTCAAGGAGATCACATCGCGTTTGGGCTTCTTGGTGGATGTGGGGCTGGATTATCTCACTTTGCAGCGCTCCGCGAGCACGCTTTCTGGCGGCGAGGCGCAGCGCATCCGCTTAGCCACGCAGGTCGGCTCGCGCCTGATGGGCGTGCTGTATGTGCTGGATGAGCCTTCCATCGGCTTGCACCCGCGCGATACCCGCCGGCTGCTGAACACCCTGGAGGGCTTGCGCGACTTGGGCAATACCGTCCTGGTGGTGGAGCATGATGACGAAACTATCCGCAGCGCCGATTGGGTGGTCGACCTTGGCCCTGGCGCCGGCGAGCACGGTGGCAAGGTGATTGCCGAGGGCACGCCAGAACAAATCCAGCAGGTGCCCGAGAGCCTGACCGGTGCGTACCTCTCCGGGCGGCTTGTCGTACCCGTCCCCGAGCAGCGCCGCCCGGGCAACGGCAAACACTTACGCATCATCGGCGCGGCTGCTAACAACCTCAAGAACCTCTCCGTTGATATCCCCTTGGGCAAGTTCGTGTGCATCACGGGCGTCTCGGGTTCAGGCAAGTCCACCTTACTCGTGGACGTGCTCTATAACGCACTGGCACGCCAGCTGATGGGCGCGCACACCCAAGCCGGCGCTTACCAGCGCATCGAGGGTACCGAAAACTTGGATAAGATCATCAACATCGATCAATCCCCCATCGGGCGCACCCCGCGCTCGAACCCCGCCACCTACACCGGCGTCTTCGATGATATCCGCGACCTGTTTGCCAGCATGCCAGAAGCCAAAATGCGGGGTTATACCAAAGGGCGCTTTTCCTTCAACGTAAAGGGTGGGCGCTGCGAAGCTTGCCAGGGGCAGGGTGAGCTGCGCATCGAGATGCAGTTCCTGCCAGATGTGTACGTCCCCTGCGAAGTGTGCCACGGTAAGCGCTATAACCACGAAACCCTGCAAGTGCGCTTCAAAGATCTCAACATTGCGGATGTGCTCGACCTGTCGGTGGATCAAGCCTTGGAGCTTTTCTCTGCTTTCCCGCGTATCCAGCGCCGGCTGGAGACGCTGCAAGCCGTGGGCTTGGGCTATATCCGCTTAGGGCAATCGGCGCCCACGCTCTCCGGCGGCGAGGCACAGCGCGTTAAGCTTGCCAAAGAGCTCTCGCGGCGCGCCACAGGCAGCACGCTGTATGTGTTGGATGAACCTTCGGTAGGTTTGCATGCCGCCGATGTGCACCGCCTGATCGAGGTGCTGCAATCGCTGGTGGATGCCGGCAACACGGTAGTCGTTATCGAGCACAACCTGGATATCATCAAGGTGGCGGATTGGATCATCGACCTGGGACCTGAGGGGGGCGAAAAGGGCGGCGAGCTGGTGGCGGAGGGCACCCCCGAGCAGCTGTGCGGCAGCCCAGCTTCGTATACGGGGCAATACCTGCAAAAGTACGTCCGCCAGGTGCACCAGCGCGAGTGTGTGTAAAGCGCGTGAAAGCCGTTTGAACAGACCCCATTGTTCTTGTTCTTGCATGGTCTCCTGACCATGCAAGGCTTTTGACCTTCAGGTCTCAAAATGTTTGAAATGCGGAGACCTACGGTCAAACCCACTCGCACGGTCGGAGACCGGCGAGAACAAGGAATAACTTATTTTGAGCTACGCAGCTTACCAATCTTTTCTAATTTACCTGTTTCAGGGTTCAGATAATGCCAAAAATCCCAGCCATTTACAGATTTCCAAGCTGTTGTAATGGTCTTAGCAGCTTCTGAAGGGGTTTTGTATATTTTACCGTTTAACTCGATGGAGCCTATAAGCGATAATAGCCTTGCATGATAATTAGTGCCCCTATACCTTGCTTGAATATATAATGGAAACTTAATCCCATCTTTAACTACAGGTATTTGGGGTTGCTTAATGCTTTGGTCCTTTGATGTATCCTGTTCAAGAACATTGATATTTAAGACCTCTTTCCAATAATCTGCATCTATAACAGGAATTGTGTATTCTTCATCCTTTACGCCTACGTGATATTGAATCAATAAATCTACAAGTTGTTCTCCATTAATCAATTGAATAGGGGTTTTTCCAGGTGCATTCGCTTCATCTCTTGCAGTAGGTGTAAAGTCACTCGGGGTGATAATAATTCCTTGCTCCGCAGCACCAATCAATAAAGAGCCTCGTAAGTTTCTTACGATCCCAGAACCTACGTTGTTTTTCCATCGTTTTGCTTGTACAGCTACCTTCACAACACTGAGTGGGTTAGATCGTAAAATACCTCGGACATCCACTCCTTTATCATTGGTTAGGCTCGTTTGCTCAGTTTCTTCAAAACCCATAGCCTCTAATAACCGTAATATCAGTTCCTCAAATTTTTGTGCACTCAATTTAAGTAATAAGATTTTTAAGTCTTTGCGAAAAGTTGTATTGATTTTTTCTATCTGCTGTTGGATACCAGGGGCAGACGTTGATTTAAGCGCAAAAGTGCCTGGCTTTGTGCCCCTTATAAAACGCGAGTCTGGTTTTATTGTGTCTGTATAAAGCAGTGCCCCCATCGAAGCTTCAGGTGTTCGGCCAGCGGTTTCTAATAGATTTTTTCGCAACGCCCTAGAAGCGATTTCTTTATAGTGCAAAGGTTCACTCGATTCCTTCAAAATGACATAAGCAGCTTCTTTAAATTGCATGGTTTTTACCTCTCCTGAAAGCTAAACATCTGCAATGTAGAGTCTCACATCAGACTCGCTTCGTTGCCAGTGCATTCACTGAAGACTAAACAATAATTTACTTAATTGTAACATTATGGTACACAAAAATACTTTACTTCTAAATCAATTTTGATCGCTACAGAACATTCGCCGATAATGTTTGTAATTTTCTTGCCTTTTTTCTGTAATGGTATACTTGACACAACTCGAAATTAGTCATTAAGGGCATTGCAAGTATCCCTTACGCGCTTAAGTCGAAAGGATATTATTATGGCTAAGAAAAAATCTTACAGCTCGCTTTCCTCTTACCGTAAGAAGAAAAAACGCGGGAATACCTTCATCAGCGTGCTGGCTGGTTTGCTCATCGTAGCGGGGCTGGTGCTCGTGGTCATGTGGGCTACGGGCAACTTGGCAGGCTCCCCTGGCTGGTTCGCCACTAAAACCCCCACCCCAACCTCTACGGCTACCCCCACACCGGTAACGCCTACCAATACCGCCACGAATACCCCCACCATCACCGAGACGCCAACCATCACGCCCACCTTCACCCCCTCAGCACCGTTCGAATACGTGGTGCAGGAAGACGATAATTGCCAGACGATTGCCGAGAAGTTCGATGCCGATATTGAGGTTCTGCTCTACTTGAATAACCTGGACAGCCGCTGCATCATTTACGTGGGCGATACCATCCTCATACCAGCCCCAGGGCAGGAGATGCCTACCGCTACACCGCTGCCCACCGATATCCGTCCTGGCACGATAATCGATTACATCGTGCGCGCCGGCGACACTCTGGAGGGCTTAGCGATCCGCTTCAACACCACCGTCGAAAAGATTCTCTACGAGACTAACCGCGACCGCCGGAGCAAGAACTTAGATATTATTGAGGATAATACTGACCTGTACATCGGCGACCTGCTCAAGATACCGGTGAACTTGGTGACGCCACAGCCCACCGCTACCGCCACCCGAACCCGTACGCCAACCCCCACACCCTAAATAGGGTGATTGTCACAACAAAAGGACACGCTCGCGCGTGTCCTTTTTAATACTGCAAGCTTTTTGTCGGATTACTTTTTCCGGTCGAGGCTCTCCAGCTCGGGGAGATTTTCCTTCTCGCAAATCGTCTCGATTTCATAGTCGAGGAAGGAGTTCAAGAGCACGCGCAGCAGCACAATTGCAAGCAAGATGATGATCTCAGAGAAGCTTGGCGAGCGGGCGATGCGCAGGATATCCGACGCCATCGCGAATTCCAAGCTCAGGCTAAGCTGGGGACCCAACCCGATGCGCAGCGCTTCTGAACGGCGCATTTGCCGCACCAACGATACATCTGTACTGTATCTAATATATCGAACCAAAGTTTTTACCGTGCCCACCAAGATCACAAAAACCGCAGCTAGTTCACAAAACAGAGCGGCATAATCTACAATGTACTTAAAATATTCATCCAGCTTCGTCTCACTCGGGGTCCCGCTGACATCATGTCCGACGCCGATTGCAATGATCACCACAAGCGCTATGAGAATGATCGTTGGCAGATAGAGACGCCCGATTATTTTTCTAAAACTATCATGGTTGTGTTTTGGTTTGGTTGGTTGCTCAGTCACACATCCCTCCGTCAGACTAATCTGCTGCGATCAATTTAACAATGGTGCCATCACTGGCTGCTGATTGGAAAAGTGCATCCATGACCACCAGGTTATTGACTGCATCCGAGAGCGGGAAGCGTGGGGCTTCTTTGCTGGCGACCACATTGTAGAAGTGCTCGACCATCTTTTGGTACGCATCTTCGCGCTTGAACTTAAATCGCTTAGTTTCACTGCCCTTAAGCAGGTAGGCTTCCGAAGCTTCTTTACCAGGGTTGAAGGATTTTTCGAAGCTCAATACGCCTTCCGTACCGATAATGCGCGTGTATTGCTGGGGGGCAGCGTTAAAGGCGACATCAAAGTGGGTGAAAAGTTGCTCGCCAAAATCGAGTGTGCCAGACATCTGCAAGTCCACGTTGGTGCTGCCCATGTAGCTCAACGCCTGCACCTGACGGGGTTCGTGCCCAACCAGCAGCCGCTGGAAGTTGATACAGTAGCAGCCTAGGTCGTAGAGCGCACCGCCACCCAGAGCCGCAGAAAGCCGGTAGTCGTTGGGGTTGGTCAGCTGGAAGCTAAACGTAGATTGGATAAAGCGCAACTGACCCAAGCTGCCACCCTTGACGATTTCCATAATTTCCTCGAAGCGGGGATGGTAGCGGTACATAAAAGCTTCCATTAACAGAACGGAGTGCTCGAGTGAAGTCGCCACCATCAGCTGGGCTTCGTCAGCATTGACCGCGAAAGGTTTTTCCACCAGCACATGCTTGCCAGCTTCCATGGCTTTAATCGCCCAGGGTCCGTGTTCGCTATTGGGCAGCGGGATATAAACCGCGTCAATATCCGCATCCTGAAGCAATTCATCATAGCTGCCGTAAGCTTTCGGAATGGCATTAGCTTGGGCAAACTGCTGCGCACGCATCAGGTCACGGCTGGCGACGGCGGTTACTAGGTTGTGCCGGCTCGCTTTCAGCGCTGGAATTACTGCCTTAGCGGCAATGCGCGCGGTGCCGAGCACACCCCAGTTCAGGTTTTCCTTTTTAAATGGAATTGTTTTAGATTCACTGATAGATGATAGAATAGTCATGCCACCTCTTTTCTTTTAGTAAAGGACCATTAAAAGCTAATTTGATTATAACCTTTTATAGAGCAAAAATATAAATTTACTTTCGAAGGATTGAGATGAATACGCAAGAAAAAGCTACACAAGTTCACCAATTTATCGAGTTTCACCGCGAAGAGATCATTAATTTTATGCGAGAGATTTGTGCAATCCCTAGTATGGATTCTCAGATTGAAGCTGTAGGCAAGCGCATCGGTGCAGAAATGCAAAAATTAGGGTTTGCAGAGGTGCGCTTCGATAAGATGGGTAACATTCTTGGGCGGATTGGCAATGGACCTAAGGTATTAGTCTACGATTCTCATATCGATACTGTCGGTATTGGGGATCCACAGCAATGGCAATGGGATCCGTTTGAAGGGAAAGTGGAGAATGGCTGCCTCTATGCGCGCGGGGCATGTGATGAGAAGGGTTCCACTCCAGGGATGATTTATGGTTTGGCAGCTGCCCATAATTTAGGCTTTTTGGAAGGTTGGACTGCTTGGTATTTTGGCAATATGGAAGAATGGTGTGATGGTATTGCCCCCAATACTTTTGTCGAAGTTGATCCTAGGGTTCGACCAGATTTTGTCGTTATCGGCGAGCCAACACGCATGCAAGTGTACCGCGGGCATAAAGGCAGGGTGGAGCTTCAGGTGATAGCAAAGGGGAAATCTGCTCATGCTGCTTCCAACGAATTAGGCATCAATGCGATTTACTTACTTCTTCCAGTGATAGCCGGGGTGAAAGACCTCGAGCCGCAGCTTGGCGATGATCCCTTTTTAGGTCATGGCAAGATCACAGCCACAGACATGCACGTCAAGACGCCGAGTATTAACGCTGTTCCTGATGAGGCTACCCTCTTCATCGACCGCCGCATGACCTTTGGGGAGACGAAGGAAGCTGCGCTCGCGCAGGTAGCTAACCTAATTCCAGGGGAACTACGCGAGCGAATTAAAGTTGAAATTCTTAAGTATGCAGAACCCTCCTATACGGGTTTTGTTTTCCCAGTGGAGAAGTATTTTCCTGCTTGGGCTCTGGATGAAAGCCATCTTCTCATCAAAGCTGGTCAACAAGTCCGTCAGCTCATCGGATTATCGGCAGCTCCTGCTGGTAAGTGGAATTTTTCCACGAATGGCATCTATTGGGCTGGCAAAGCAGGAATCCCCTCAATTGGATTTGGACCTGGCGATGAAGTTTTTGCTCACTCGGTCAATGAACATGTACCCCTTGAGGAAGTGGTAAAAGCAGGAGAGTTTTATGCGCTGCTACCCGGAGAAATTCTTTCAACTTGAGAGCAGCGGGATACCAATTTCGACCCCAACATTGTAGTAACTTTAGGGAGTAGGAAATGCTCTTGATGTTTGGGCAAGTTGCAGGTAAAAACCTATCACAGGTTGTGAATAAGAAAATAAGGCTAATATAGGAGAGAATAAATGCAAACTAATTTACGTGGCCGGGATCTGATCGGCGATCTGGATTTCAGCAAGGAAGAGGTCGAAACTGTTTTGGATGTGGCTTGGGACCTCAAGCGCAAGCGTGCCCTCAATGAACCACACGCTTACCTGCGTGATAAGACCCTCGCTATGTTGTTTTTCTTCAGCAGCACTCGCACGCGCGGTTCCTTCGAAGCCGGCATGGCGCAGCTGGGTGGGCACGCTGCCTTCATCGAGAGCGAAACCACCCAGATCAAGCATGGCGATACCCCTAAAGAGATTGGCGAAATTTTTGGGCGTTACTTTGATGGCATTGCCATCCGCCATTGCGACTGGGGCGTGGGGAATGCCTATCTTAACGAAGTCGCTAAATACTCTCGCGCGCCTGTTTTCAACATGCAGTGCGAAATTTATCACCCCTTCCAGTGCTTGGCTGACTTGATGACCATCATGGAAAAGAAGGGGCGCGACCTGCGCAAAAAGCGCATTGTGGTCTCTTGGGCGTATGCTTCATCCTACCTTAAGCCCATTTCCGTACCGCAGTCGCTTATCTTGCAGATGCCGCGCTTTGGCATGGACGTGGTGCTCGCTTACCCTGAGGAATTCAGGCTGATGCCTGAGGTTGAACAACAAGCCCGCGACGAAGCCAAGAAAGCCGGCACCTCCTTCGAGATCGTGCATGACATGGACGAAGGCATCACGGGTGCAGATATCGTCTATGCCAAGTCTTGGGGTCCATTGCTGACCACCTCTGACCCGGCTGAGGGTAAGCGCATCCAGGATTCCTACAAAAGTTGGATTATGGATCAGCGCCGCATGCAGCTGGCCAAGGAAGATGCTATCTATATGCACCCCCTGCCCGCCGACCGCAATGTCGAGATTACCGATGAGGTCATCGACGGCCCGCACTCCGTAGTCTTTGACGAAGCCGAAAACCGCCTGCACGCCCAAAAAGCCGTCCTGGCGCTCAGCATGGCATAAACGCTGAATTAACCACACAAGCAAAAGGATCCTAGTATAAGGATCCTTTTTGTTATATAAGACCGTTTCCAGCAGCTTCATGGCATAATCAAAATATGCTACGCATAATGAGTTTTAATATTCGCTGCGCCAATTGTGATGATGGCGTGAACGTTTGGGAACAGCGCAAAAACCTGGTTCTCGATCGCATCCTAGCGTATGCGCCTAATTTGCTGGGCTTGCAGGAGTGCCGTGGGGATGGGCAAGCTCAATACCTGATTAAAAACCTGCCTGAATATTTCTTTTTTGGCATGCCGCGCGGTGGTGAAAGCAAAACAGCGCTCGAAATGGCACCCCTAATGCTGCGCAAAGAGTGTTTTGAGCTGCTTGATTACGGCAATTTCTGGCTGAGCGAAGAGCCCGACGAACCCGGCAGCCTCAGCTGGGGTTGCCAGTTCCCGCGCACAGTCAGTTGGGCTCGTTTGCGCCGAAAAGCGACAAGGCAGGAACTACTTTTCGCGAATACGCACTTTGACCTGGTCCCAGCCGCAAGGCGGCACTCTGCTGAAATACTGCGCGACTGGCTACAAGCCAATTCAACCGGCAGTTTGGTCATCCTTACGGGAGATTTCAACGCTAATAAGCGTTCACGCGTCTATCAGACCCTCACAGGCGCTAGCTGGCTCACGGATGCCTGGCGCCGAGCCAACTCCGGCGCCCGGGATCAGGCAACCTTCCATGGTTTTGGCAATCCGCGAGACAGGGCTTGCATCGATTGGGTGCTGGTATCGCCAAGCTTGCATGTGCTTTCCGCCTCGGTGGATACCTTTACACAGGCTGGCCGCTACCCATCGGACCACTACCCGCTGCGGGTGGAGATAGAGTTTATATAATTACCATAGTTTTATAACGAAAGTATATAATATAGAAATTAGTATGAATGACAAATACAATCACCCGACGAAATATTTTGTGCATAAATTTATAAATTGGGAAAAAGTAGAAGAGCGACTAAGTAAGTATAAGTATATAAACAAGTATTTTCCAATAAGTACTCTCAAGAGCGAAAAATTTACCGAGAAACCTCCATTCTATTGTCATTACTTGGCCTGGAGATTAGGTGTTTGGCATAATGAAGATTCATTTGAAAATTTCAATTATCTTTTAGAAAACGCAGAAACTATAAATGGTTGGAATGGTAAGAAAAGAATCCAGAACGAAAATGAATTTGGACAGTTTTGGAGTTTCTTATGGGAACTTCAAGTTGCAGAATTTCTTACATCATTCCCAAATTTGCAAGTTAATTGGAATGTAAGGAATGGCCCAGATTTATATATTCAGAAGAATAGTGAGGAGTTGTTTGTTGAATGTAAAACGATTCACAAATCTTTCGGATTAGAAAAATTTATAGAAGAAGTACTTAATCAAATTGATAAAACTATTCGCGTCTCACATGGTATCTTTACGAAGTTTTCATTAAGTCAAGATAATGAGAGAATCAATTTATTTGATTCTATTTTTAGGCCTTTTTTGGATCCAGCATTTATTGAGAATAAAAAGATTGAAGTACAAAAAGTATCACCATTAATAATTGTAGAAAATATATATCCAAATTTTTTTATTTATTTGGAAAATAGCGATGCAAAACCAGCAAGTTATGAACTTTTATCAAAAATATATTCTGCTTCTGATCCTATAAAATATACTGATGTGATATATAATGAAATAATAAATAAGGTAAAAGAAAACAATTTAGAAAGTTACCATCCAAATTTGCTTTTTGTAAATTTGGTGCTTAGTAAGGATTGGCAATTAGCATGCGGATGGAACAATCAGCATAACCTTCCTCAATCTCAAAATCTTGATAATGTTTTATTAACTGCGTGCGACATCGATAAACCAGCAAACTATAATGGTTTCAAAGGAACTATAAATCGTGAGAGTAAAATTATTCAACAATTGCTTAACATAAAGCCATAATGTTCAATTAATTATCCTCGCCCCGGCGCCCGGCTTCGCCTTGAGCACCTCCAGCACTCCCGGCAGAGCGCGCAGCTGCGCTTCTGCCCAGGCTGCATCCTCTGCCAGTGCGATCACATGCACATTCGGGCCGGCATCGACCGTCGCGCAAACCGCGTGGCCCTGCGCCCGCCAGGCGCGCACATTCCAGATAACAACTTCTGTAGCGGGTGTCCAATAGTAAAGCGGTGGCTTGCTCGTGCGCATCACGGCGTGCATCCACTCGGAATCCAGCTCCACGACTTGCGCTAAGCGCACAAAATCCCGCGTAAGGATGGCTATGCGGCACTGCTCCAGCCGCTCAGGCTCCCCCGCTACGCGCAGCGCTTGCAACGGTGAGGTTGCTGCCAGCTTATGCCCAGCGCTTGAGCCGACGGCTTTCTCGCCGCGGTCCACTACCACGATCAAGTCCACTACGTCCCAGTGCTCTGGCGGGGCAATCTGAACAGCGTAGGAATCCGCATCTCCGCTGCCCGGTAGCCACTCGGCGAACCCGCCTGGCACCGAGCGGCAGGCTGAACCCGAGCCCAACCGGGCTAAGCGTGAAAGCTCCACTTCGCTCAGCTCTAAGCCGGCAGCCCTGCTTGCAGCCAATGCCAAGGCAGCAAACGCCGCTGCAGATGAGGCAATGCCAGCTCCAGAAGGATAATTACTGGTGCTTTCCACCTGCGCAAAGCGGTTCAGAACCGCCAACCGCCGCACATGATCCAAAAAGGACGCCACACGATTGAGCGCTGCGCCAGACTGTTCCATCCCGTTCAGAATGAAACGGTCTGCTGTTAAATCTGGATCGAAGCTGACACGTGTAACTGTATCCAATCCATCCAGCGCCATAGAGAGCGAACCTGTCAGTGGCAGACGAAGCTGGTCATTGCGGTTGCCCCAGTACTTGATGAAGGCAATATTCGGGTGCGCCAGTGCGGTTGCTTGAAGTTTTGCGGTTATCATTTTTTCTCAGAAATAAAGTTTACCATTTTGTTGGATATTGTTAGGTGCCAAGAAAACCGTTTGAGATCAAATTCAATCAAGATTGGGAGGAGGTATTTTTAATCCATTAATGATTAAACTATCATACTACGGAGACTTAAAACCTGTTGTCAATAAAAACAGGAGAAGGAGCATGCATTGATGGATAGTCGTTATTCTAAAAACCTACGCGCTTATTTTCTCGAAATTCATTAGTAATATCAAAGTTGCTGCAAATCCTTTGATAATCCTCGCACAATAATTCATGATTGTTTTATTCATTGAATGTAGTTATAATTATATGAGAAAAAGTATTATGATAGTCAGAATATGTGGTTACGAAGCTCAAAATAGAAACTGGCAAAATATTTTTTGTGGCTTAGTGGAGCGGATCAGCTTACCTAGTGCATAATTCAATCTATAAAGCCTTATTTTCAACCATCAAAAGGAGATTACGATGCATTTCACTTGGAACACCATTACTTTCATCAATTTCGTCTTTAGTATTGTTATCTTCATTTTTGGCTTTGTCAGTTGGCAGCGAATAAAGAGCAAAGTGGTCCTTTATGTAGCGATTGCCTTTGGGCTTTTCAGTCTCTCTCATTTAGCCTCATTATTTAACCTGACCGATACACTCAACCTTCTGCTCATCATCATCCGCATCGTAGCTTATTTATTGGTTATTAATGGTTTCTTCTTGGCTGCACATAAGGAAAACAACACTTTACGTTAATAGACCTTAGCTTGCTCATCAAGCTCACATATAAAAGCGAATCTGCAAAAGATTAACCTAGCAGGCCCAGGTTTAAAATGCGATTGAAACTAGCACCTTGGGAAGTCTGATCCATGTAATTATCAAATGAACCCTTAAGTAGTCGTAGTGGATTTCTAGATCACGCGGTCGAGTAAAGTTCTACCAAAGAAGGAATGATGACCAGGGAGACACTCGTTTGCATTTGTCTCCTTTCAATAATTAATGGTTCAAACGCGAAGCTTTTTGTTTTAGCTACTGAGTCAAAAACAAACGATTAAGATATTCAACAGTTCCATCAGCAACAATCTGGATGAACGCGTAATTTACTCCATAAACCTCGCCAGTCCGTTTGCGAGCAAGCCAGCCACAGGCGGGACCACGAAGGTAATTGCGTAACGCAGCACAGCTACCTTGGTGTCGATAAGCGCGATTTCCATCGGGAAGCGCGAGACTGACCACAGCGACCAAGCCGAAATGAACCCCACGACTGCACCAACCCCAGCGCCGGCTTTATACAGCCCGCCAACAATTGGGAACATCACATAAGGCGAGCCAGGGATCAGGCCGCCAGCTAAGCACCCAATCAAGACGCCCTTGACCCCAGCTTCCTTCCCTAACCAGGATTGAATAAGTTCTGGCGGCAGCAACACTTGCACCAGCCCTCCAATCAGAAAGCCGGCAAGCAAGAGCGGTAGTGCGTTCCATAAGGTTTTACCAGCTAATTCGACCCCCTCCTTGGCTAGCCCGCCTCCGCGGATAAGCGCATAAATGAGCAATGCAACCGCAAGCCCGACCATCACCATCGTCACAGTGTCCATTGTTGATCTCCTTTTTTCCCGCATCACTCCTCAATCTCCTTTCGGTCGATGTGTTTTCGTAGTTATAAATAATTATATTTGCAATAGTATAAGCCTGATGAAAATGATATTTATTAAATAATATTATCATCTTTTTATGAATTAAGAAATGTTTGGAAGGAATCTATCTTTTTATATTCTCACACTTCGTAAACTTTCCCAAAAAGCCCGAGCAGACCGCGCTAAGAGACAAGCATGCGTGACAATATACCGTTGCCTTCCTACGAGAGAAACCTGTAATTTTCTTTTGAATTTATAGAACACTACACCGTTGCTGGTGCGATAAACTTGAGAGCACCTTCTATAAGGGTTCTATGGCAATGGACCAATTACGTCGAAAGTGTTCAGAATTTCATCCAGCGCGTCAAGATCGGCATCGGACATGATTTGTACCAATACGAGCACCAGCAGCGATGTGGAACTGTGGGGTTTGGCTGAAAGGATGACAAGCACACCTTCGGAATCAAGACAATTTGAAAATACGTCGAACGCGCCCTCAAAGGCTGAGTCCTCATAATCTTCACGATACTCGAACGTGCAGTCATCTTCACGAGCCCAATCACGGTACACATCCAGCAACTGGATGTACCCGCCTAACTCGGCAATGTCATCGGTAGCGCCAAAGAAGACGCCTGGTTCAGAATAGGAGGCGTTAAAATTATCAAGACTGGCAGCTGCTGTGATGGACGCGCCAATGATATCGCCACTATCCACCCAGGCTGACCCGTCTATCTCTGACCAGGCAGCTGGCACCGACACCTGAATGGCGCCATAATCGTCCTGCACAAGGACGTACTCATCGTAGTTCGTAATTGTTTCACCTTCTTCACCCTCAACCTCGCCCCCTAACTCAGTGGCGAAGGAAAAGCTGGTCTCCAGTTCACGTCCATTGAGCTGGCCTTCAAGATATTCCTCGCTGGCATAGCGTAGAACTTCAACTGCTATCGTATCATCGGGGTTACGAGTACGCAAGATATCGCAGTAATCAGCCATGGTGCCGTCGGTAGCCAAAAGCAATCCCTCCATGGAAGTCAGAATATCTCCACCCTGGATACCGGTTTTATCAGCGGGCGAACCGGATTTTACCGATGAAACCCAGATGCCTGAGAGAGAACCATCTTCGGTAACAACTGCCTGCCCGTTGATACCAATCGATTCGACATCTTCGCCTCCGCGCAGACTCTCGATAACTGGTTGAGCTCGGGAGCCAAGAATAGCAAAATTTTGGTCAGTCGATTCAATCATGGCAAAGTTGATACCGACCACTTTTCCATCATTGGTCACCAGTGGTCCGCCTGAGTTGCCACCGCGAATGCGAGCATCATGCTCGATGACAGCATCTACCGAAGCCCACGAAGTCTCTCCGTTTGCATTAGCCTTGGAGATGATCCCTCTGGTCAGGGTATATTCCGGATCGCCAAGCGGGAAGCCGGCGGTATACACATCCATGCCTGGCTTAATTTCACCGCTATACCAATCGAGATAAGAATAACCCTCTCCTTCCACATCGATTACTGCTAGGTCCCAGCATTCAGAAACACCAAGGATGCGGGCATTACGGGGTTTCTCCTCTCCAGCTACCCAAATCTGGAGCAGGGCTGCGCCGGTGACGACATGGTTATTGGTGACGGCAATACCGGATGGGTCGATAAAGAAGCCTGATCCTCTCCCTGCGGAATTATATAGCGTCCCTAACTGCGGGTCGATAAATGTACCCTCAGCCACAATCTGAATGGTAGCTTGCTGGACGCCTTCAAGGGTATCCACCAACCCCAGTGGTTTGGTGGGCTCGGGGGAGGGTGTATTGCTAGGCTCTAGGGAAGGTGTACTGCTGGGTTCCGAGGGAAGCGTTGAAGTTTCTACCGTAGCGCTTGGCGTGCAAGCAGTGGTGATCAGCGCTAAAATAAGGAGGACCGAAGGTATAAGAAAGCGTTTCATGGTTAATCTCCTCTACTTTACTTGTATAAACTAAAAACAGCCTGTGTCAACTAAATCATTTAATGCATTATAATTTTGTAAATATTTGTTTAACAAATATTCTACACATTGCTGACTAAAAAAGTTCAGCGTATCTTGAGTTGATTATCAAATTAATTATACACTAAATTATACACTTAATTTGACTCATTTAATCATCTTTCAGCGGTAGGGTGCGCCGACGAGAAACTCGAAAATTAACCAGGGATGGAAGTGGGGAATTCCCCCATTGCTTGATGAGTATTCTTCTGCGCGTAAATTTTGGGATTACCAAAGAACAATGGAAAATTTTTGCCCAAATATACTGAATGAGTTGAGTAATTATCCTCTAAAGAATTTCTTGCCCGACTTAACTCAATTTCACAAATTCCCCTACTTCGTAAACCTGCCCAAAAAGCCCAAGCGGGCCCCGCATGGGGGTGATGTTCCCCGGGCCGAAAACCTCTTGCGCTGCCACTCGCACGTCTGTCTCTGTGGAGAAGTGATGTTCGCGGATATCGGCGCCCAGCAAGCGGAACATGAACACCATGAAAGGCCGTTCTACCGGCACGCCGTAAACCACCTGCCCGCCAGGCTTGAGCACCCGCCAAATCTCCCGGAAAGCCGGGAGCTGCTCCTCTGGCTGTAAGTGCTCCAGGATGCTGATGAGCAGCACGGCATCGAAGCTCTGGTCAGGATAAGGGATTTGCAGGACGCTGCCATTGCGCAGTTTGGTCTGAACGCCGAGGTTAGCAAACATCTCTTCTACCTGGCGGGTGTCTGCGGTTAGGTCTAAGCCGTGAATTTCCTGATAAAGTTGGCTGAGGTTGAGGAAACTGACGCCCGAGCCGAAGCCGACTTCGAGCACGGATTGCCCGCCCATGAGCTGTTCCAAGCAAAGCTCGATGCGCCGCTGGTACATGCGCCCGATGACGGGTAAGCGGTAAAACTTGATCGGGTCTTTTTCATCCACGCCAACATAACGCTCGAGTGGCAGGAGTTGCAAGCGAATTTGCTCTTTGGGTGGTTTCATGTTGGGCTGGCTTCCAATAAACTAAATAATTTTTCAGGTTTCCATTTTACCTTATCCACTTAGAAGACGCACAAAGCAGGCGCTCTGGAAAATATTCCGCTATAATACCATGCGTTGCGTGAGCGACAGTTTGAAGCGACAGAGGAATTTATGTGCGGAATTTTCGGAATTGTAACTAAAGATGAGCAGCCCTTAGGGCCCATTCTTATCGACGCAGCCAAACGTCTGACCTACCGCGGTTACGACTCGGTGGGGACCGCTACGCTCAACAGCGGGCGGATTGACCTGCGCAAAGATAAGGGCCGCGTGGATGAGGTGGCGGAGCGCTATAACTTTGCCGAGATGCGCGGGCAGCGTGGCATAACACAGCTGCGCTGGGCTACTTTCGGCGCGCCATCCAAGGAAAATGCCCAGCCACATTTGGATTCCGATGGCGACATGGTCGGAGCGCACAATGGCAACGTGGTCAATAACGTGGAGCTGCGCCAAGCCTTTATGGCGGAAGGCATGACGGTGCGCTCGCAGAACGACGGCGAATCCTGCGTGCATGCCGTCGAGCGGTATGTGAACCAGGGTCAGGACATGGTCAGTGCCATCCGCTTGGCTTATCAGGACCTGCAGGGCGATTACGCCTTTGTGATTGGCAGCATCTATGACGACAAGCTCTACGCCATTAAGAAGGGTTCTGGTTTAGTGGTGGGAATTGGCGACGGCTTTACCTGCGTCTCCTCAGATTTGCCCTCGATCCTGCCACTGACACGTAAAATCGTGCGCCTCAATGATGGCGACGTGGTCACCCTAAGCTGGGATGGCATAGAACTGCACGCGGTGAGTGACGGCAGCCGGATTGAACGCGAGCCAGAGCTGATCACCGAGGAAATGTCCGCGGTGCAAAAAGGCGGCTATGCTCACTTTATGCTCAAGGAAATCCATGAGCAACCCCAGGTGGCACGCGAGCTGCTGCACTTGCTGGCGCATCACCCCGATGTGCCCCGCGTCTTGCAAGCCATAGAAGCCGCGCGTAATGTGTATTTCATCGGCTGCGGCACGAGCTACCACGCCTGCTTGGCTGGCTCTGTCTACTTTGGCTGGCAGGCAAAACGGGCTGTAATCCCTGTTTTAGCGCCACAATTCATCGCGCAGTATGCTCCTGCGGTCAATGAGCAGGATGTAGGCATTTTCGTCAGCCAATCTGGCGAGACGAAGGATGTGCTCAATGCTCTGGAGCGCGCACAAGCTGCTGGGATGACCTGCTATAGCATGGCTAACGTGATTGGTTCGACGCTGACCAAACAAACCTCTGCCTGGCTGCCATTGACTTGCGGCTATGAGATCAGCGTGCCGGCAACCAAGACGTTTACCAATCAGGTGATCACTTTCCTCTACCTGGCTAACCTATTGGGCGGAGGAGATGGGCAGGCGTTGGAAGGTCTGCCGGTCCTGATGGAAGAAACCCTTGCCGTGTGTGAACCACAAGTGAGGGTTTTGGCTGAAGAGATCAACGCTTGGAATGATCTGTATTGTTTAGGTTATGGCGCCACGCTCCCCATGGCGCTGGAAGGCGCACTGAAGCTCAAGGAGATCACCTACGCCCACTGCGAAGGCATGCTTTCCACCGAGTTCAAACACGGTCCGCTTTCAGCTGTAACCAAGGGCTTCCCAGTGATATTTGCGGTGGGTCCAGAAGACGTGCCGCTCATCGTGAGTGGCATCAACGAGGTAACCTGCCGCGGTGGGCGCGCGATTGCCATCGGTGCAGAACACAGCCGCCTGCGTGCCAATGCCACTGACCTAATTCCTATCCCGGCTGCCGAGGCTCCCATAGCTGCATTGCTGACCGTGCTGCCATTGCAGTTGCTGGCTTATCACATGTCGATTGGGCGCGGCTATGACCCTGACTTCCCGCGCAACCTGAGCAAAACCCTGACAGTGGATTAGAGCGGTCTTAGCTTATTCCTCCTCCTCCCCTTGAATATTCTCACGCTTCGTGATAAACATCCTCGGTTGGCTGCCGAAGTGATGATGCACACTACCGTCAGGCAAAGTGACGATGGTATTCTTGCCCTCACGTACCACTTCTACACCGCGGTAGCGTATGCTGAGCCGCCACGGGAAAGGGAACTCCCCAGCAACCTGCACACGATCCGGTGCCAAAAGCTTGATGCCAGCCAGTTCGAGAAAAATTTGCAACGGGAGTAAACCCGTGAGGCAGTTGCTTTTACCCAAAGGCAGAGCGTTCTGGCTGTTATAAGCTTCACATAGGTGGTGCTCCTGCCGCAGCACTTGAACCGCACCGCGCATCAAGCTGGTAAAAAGCTCTGCAGCTTCAGGCTTAGCGCCAACCTCTAATATGTGTCTCAGTACCAGGCTGTTCCATGCTGGATTTATCGAGCCTGTTTTGATAGCTTCCTGAGTTTTTTGTTCGTAATTCGGCAAGCCATAAAGGCTAGAGGCAAAAATTGATTGTGGGGGATCTTCTGCGTCGACGTTGAATTCGTCCTGGGCTCCCTCAATAAGCTCCGAGGGTTTCAGCTTTTCTTCAGGCGTGTAAGCCAAATACCAACCAATATCCCTGAGCGTTAGATCCGCCACGTAAATCCTCAGCCAGGTCTGGTCGCTCAGCTCGGGAAAGCTGATGCGCTCGATCTGTTGGTAAACCTGCTCCGTGGTAAAAAACAGATATTCTCCTAAGCGGGAGAGCGCTGCGCTGGGTATGGTTTCTTCAATCGGTTTGCCATCGGGACTTTTACCCAGGAGATGAACTTGTGTAGGCTTTGGAGCCGTTAATCCTATCAGCAGCTTGACGTTGATACGGGCAGCTTGTGCCAAGTGTAAGCTTTGGTGCTCTAGTTCAGCAATGCTGCCCTCGAAGAGCACAGCTTGGCTAGTTAGCAGGTGAGAATCGCGATCCCAGCAGCTGGCTTCCGGGAACTGTGTGTGCATTGCCCGAAGCTGAGAAGTTAGTTTAGCCTGCAATGCGCTCGCGTGCTCAAGAGTATCTTGATCTCCCACAATCCGAGCGATTTTTTGCAGCGCGTCGAGTTCTTTTACCAACATCTTTCCCAGAGCATAACTCTCAGTGGTGGCGATGCGTGTGGCTAAGTGCTTAGGATTGAAAATATTAAAGGTAGGGTGATCATTCCAGCCGGTTTGCGCAAGCACTGCCCACTCGGGGAGCCCATCTTGGTCACGGTCCAGAGATGGATCGAACCAAGCCAAGCACGTTTCTTGGATGTGAGGAAAGATTTCTGTCAAGAATTCGAGATCACCAATTTGAGCGTAAATCTGTACTGCCAATTGGGCTAAGCATGGAAAGGGCAGCACTTTGCGCCCCAAACCAGGCACCTTGGGAGGATCGCTCAGGAGTGGAAGCTGAGCAAGGAAGACAGCCGCTGCTTCGGATGGGTGCAATGGGATTAATGCTTGGCAGAGTTGTGCTAGAGCGAGCGCTGGAATGTTGGGTTCGAGCGGCATATTGCGCTTCGAAGCTGTTAAATTTTGCATGTAGCTATAATCTGTGCTGCGATTGGGGTAAAAATTCAGCTGCTCAGGGTCTGCTTCTGTGCGGATGAGGGCTTGCTGAGCGGCATTTTGGCAGGTCAGAAAAACAGCATCCCAATCGGCATTGGGCGTGCTGATTTCCAAGATCTCTGCCCGTTGGGAAAGCCTAAGGTTAGCAATAGCTGCATCCCAATTTTCAGGGAAGGGTTGGAATGCGCGTTTTACGCTGGTTTCTTCGTCTAATGCGGCACTCCAGCGCCAAGTAAATGTTAGCATTTCCTGTGGAGCAACTTTACCTTCGCATTGTAAAGCAGAAAAGGGGCTATACACTGGTGCAGCTTGTCCGGATGCTGCTAAGGATAAATAAAGATTACCTGTTTTTCCTGATAAATAGGGCTGATATTGGAGCACAGCTGGCGCCATTCCAACGCTCCCTTCCAACGGAAAAAGTTCCGCCGCAGCTTGGATTCCAAGCATTGCTTTGGATTCAGTCAAGTTGTGCAAGCTTAGCCGGCAAAGCAGAGTGGTGCTGGTCTGAGCCCAAACTTCCAAGCGTGCCTGAAAGCCAGACGCAGGCGTGCAAGTAAAGCGCGCATAATTGGAGAAGATTTCGTCTACGCGCGGCTGGGAGAAAAAATCATTAATTAGCCATATCGGCTGGCGGTTGATCAAGAAAACCGGAAAGAGGCTAAACTTTTTTGCCTGTAAGCATAAGCTGGTTTCAAGCGCAAGAGGCTTGTTTGGATTTAAATTTGCCTGCCAGACAGCATCAATATATGGGTCGAGCAATCCGAAGCGCTGGTCTGCAGCTAAGGTCAAGCCAATGGGATCCGATTGGAAAAAGGGGCTAGCAAGCATAGCCTCATTTTAGCACTGGCAGCACCAAATTAGTTTCAATATGCTCTCACCCTTCCGGGAACCTCAGCACATTAATCGTCGTTAAATCAAACATAGACGTTATGCTAAAATAAAGCTGATGACAGATCAAAATATTAACCCAAATGATAATTATCCTGAGGAAAACCGCCAAGGGGATTTCGGCGAAATTGGTGCTTTCCAAGACTCTGAAGGTACCATCGAGCCGGTAAACTCTAATGAGGACACTGGACCAACCCCTGAGGAAGTGGCACAAACCTCCTCTAACGTTGATGAAGATCAGAACCAAAGTGGTGAAGATCAGCAGAGCCTTAGCGAAGAAACTTATATTGCAGAATCGCAGAATCGTGAACTGAGCGAGGATGTTGAAAATACAACTGGCGGGGAACAATCGGAAGAACAGCCCACAGAACCACCCGCGGCACCTTCAGAACCCTGGTTCAAGGAAGTGGCGGGCTTTAGTGGTGAGCCAACTCCAGCCGTTCAAGCGAAAACGATTGAACCTGACCTTCACACCGACTTTTTTACTGAGCATTGGGCGCGCAATGAGCAGCAACCTCCTTCGACCAGCCAAACCCGCATGGTAAAACCCGCCGGCGGCTGGACGTATGAGCCTGACCGCTTGCAGGATAACATCCCTACCATTCCTCCACAGGAACCGGTGCAACCCCAAGCTGAGCAACCAGTTCCACTTCCACGCCGTGTTACCGAAACTGATGCTGGTGCCACCCGCCTCACATCCTCAGCCTATACCCCGGCAAGGGCAGCGTCTGGCGATACGCAGCCTGTTTCAGTTCCACACCACCCCATCCGTGAACACGCTGGTGGGGGCGGAAATATTCCCACCCAGCCTAACCACACCCCAGCCGCAAAAGGGAAAGCACCGAAGAAAAAGAAAAGCTTTCCTTGGCAGGCAATTTTAGGTGCCATTTTATTTCTCCTCATAATCGCCATTATTTTTGTTGGGATGCAATATTTCCGCATTGCTTCGACCTTACCGAGTGTAGCAGAGCTGCGTTCGCGTACCTCTCAGTTCGAAACCACGCGTATCCTCGATCGAAACGGTAACATCCTTTACGAAATGGTCGATCCTAACGCTGGAAAACGAACCTATGTACCATTGGAGAGGATTTCTCCATATATGATTGCGGCGACAATCGCAACAGAAGACAAGGAATATTATAACCACCCTGGCTTTGACGTCGTGGCTGTTGCTCGGGCACTGTGGCAAAACTATACATCTGGCGAGATAGTCTCCGGCGCTTCAACTATCACGCAGCAGTTGGCGCGTATGCTCTTGCTGCAAGATGAGCGCTTTGAGCAATCCTATGAACGCAAAGCCCGCGAAATCATCTTGGCAGCTGAAATCACGCGGCGCTATAGCAAAGAAGAAGTGCTAGAGCTATACCTCAACGAGATTTACTATGGCAACTTGGCTTATGGTGTGGAAGCAGCGGCAGAGACTTACTTCAATACCACTGCTGCTGATCTCAACCTCTGGCAGGCTGCATTTTTAGCTGGCTTGCCGCAATCGCCGGCGATCTATGATGTTTACAATAACCGGGAGGCAACCCTTACCCGCAGCCGCGCGGTGTTGGTCTTGATGTACCAGCTCAGCGAGGAGAAGAACTGCATTTATATTGGGGAAAACTTGGATAAAGTCTGTGTGAGTGCAGCTGATGCATTAGCTGCCCGCGAACAGATTGAAACCTATGCTTTCGTGCAAAAGCAAAACACGATGCGCTTTCCGCATTGGGTGGTGTACATCCAATCGCTGCTCGAACAGCAGTTCGATGCTCAGACGATTTACCGTTCGGGATTCACGATTTACACCACAATTGACCCTAACTTGCAGGAGGCTGCCCAAAGAGCAGTACAAGACCAATTAGCCACGATGACCGCTAATAATGCTACCAACGGCGCCGTGGTAGCCATCAACCCTAAAAATGGCGAGATTTTAGCTATGGTTGGATCTGCGGATTTCTATAACGAAGCCATTAGCGGGCAAGTAAATATGGCGATTTCGCAAACCCGCCAGCCAGGTTCAGCCATTAAACCAATCACCTATTTGGCTGCCTTCGAGAAAGACTGGACCCCAGCTACGCTAATTTGGGATGTTCCTTCGGAGTTTCCACCTTCTGGCATAGAAGGCGACCCAAGCGCGCCTTATGTGCCGGTAAATTACGATGGACGCTTCCACGGACCAGTGACGGTGCGCAGTGCCTTAGCCAACTCTTACAACATCCCCGCGGTTAAAGCCCTGCAATATGTGGGTATCTACGATGACCCCGCCACGTTACAAGAAGATGGCTTTATTGCCATGGCAAAGCGCTTAGGCACCACCAGCCTGACGCGCCCAGATTACGGGCTTTCGCTCACCCTGGGCGGAGGCGAAGTGAGCCTGTTGGAATTGACTGGCGCTTACGCCGTGATAGCTAATGAAGGCAGGCGTGTGGCACCGGTTGCGGTTACCAAGGTGGTCGATTACACTGGTCAGACCGTCTTTGAATACACCCCACCAGCCGGCGACCAAGTAATTCGGGAAGCACATGCTTTTCTGATTAGCTCGATACTTTCGGACCCCGAAGCACGTGCGCCTATGTTTGGCTATCCCTCCGTACTTGACCTACCCTTTGCGGCAGCAGCTAAAACCGGCACAACCAATGACTATCGCGATAACTGGACCTTGGGTTATACCCCCGACTTGGTTGTAGGTGTTTGGGTGGGTAACGCAGATTATTCCCCAATGGTCAATACAACCGGTGTCAGCGGTGCAGCGCCGATTTGGGCGAGAGTGATGCAGGATGGGATCAGTTTAATTTATGGCGGGCAAGCAACGCCGTTCAGGCAGCCTGCAGATATAGAAGATGAAGTCATCTGTGCAGTATCGGGCACCAAGCCCTCTGAGTGGTGCCCCAGTACGCGCGTGGAGTATTTTGCCTCTGACCAGCTGCCTGCACCGAAGGAAGAAGACCTTTGGAAAGAAGTTGAAATTGACACTTGGACTGGCTTGAAAGCCTCGGCAGCTTGCGCGGAACTGACTAAGCGGGAATTAGTGATCAATGTAACCGATAAATTCGCTATTCGCTGGCTTAAAGAAACCGAGGAGGGCAGACAATGGGCGGATAATTATGGTTTTCCGGACCCGCCGGTCATCCTGCCGGAACGGGAGTGCCAGCCGGATGATCCGCATGCCATCATCGAGCTTAATTTGGTCAACGGACAGACTATTCGCGAAAATCCATTCAAAATCATTGGGATTATTGATGCCACAGCGAATTTCCAAGATTTCCGCATCGATTGGGGTGAAGGGGAAGACCCAACGGAGTGGAATGTGTTAGTTGATTGGAATAATGATCCAGCCCATACACCCCAGGAGATTTACGAGTGGGATTTGACCGAAGTAGAAGCGCCTGTGGTAACCTTGCGCGTTCTGATGCGCAGCACGGTGGATACGCAAGCGGAAAAACGCTTCACCCTCACACTGGAAGTGCCAACGCCCACGCCAACCGAGACGCCCACTCCAACGGAGACTCCAACACCGACCCTCACGCCAACTCCGACACTCATGCCAACGCTTACCCCAACCAGGATTCCTACGTCGACCCCTACTCCTTTGCCAGAGCCAACGAATACCCCAATTCCAATCCCAACTCAAGAAACGCCGACGCAAATTAATATTAGCACTCCAACCGAATTTTTGCCTTCAGCAACACCCGAACCTACATAAGCTTGTTCTCGCCGGTCTACCTTTTCACGCACGTCTCCGAGTGCGTAGACTGACATTAGAGTATCAAGCGAGTAGTTTTGTCCGTAGGTCTCACAAGCATTGCATAGTCGGGAGTGCGCAGCCTGCCTGTAAGGTATCATGCTAAAACAAGGAAGAACAAGTTTGTTTGAGAAAACTGACAATTTAAAACAGTGGCAGTTGTGAGCGCTGGTACTCAGGGGGATCTTCAAGGATCTTAACAGGGAAGGATTCCCGCGTGAGAAGCGGTTCTGCCCCGAGGATGCGCACTTGGCGGAATTTAATAAAATGCCAGCTCTCCCCGCAGAGTTCCTGCAGATGCGGATCCCGCCTGAGTTTATAAGTGAGCAAGTTAGATCGGCTGGCTGGGAGAACGATATATTTCTCGCCGGGAAAGCTATTATACGTATAAATCAATGGCGTGGTAACGGTGGTGAGCAATAGGAAAAAGCTATAGATGAGATTCCCGCTCTGATCATGCCAGGTGATCACTTCGCCTTGCCGCTTTATATTGTAATTTAAGCGCTTAGCGATAATTTCGAGCAAAGTGACCATTTCTCTTAAATCCCGCTGGCGAGTATTGGATGCTTCTCTGGCGCGCAGCTGCCAAGTGAGACTTTCACCTTCGATTTTATCAGCATAGGCGCTCAACACTGTTTCGATCAACTCTGATGGCGGAGTAAGCAGCCCAGGGAAGGTAAGATAAGCTTTCTGTATAACCTCATGATCCCTTGAGTGAGGATTCTCAGCTAAAAGCGCGAGCAGGGCTGTCTCTAGCTTTTCTGCTAACGGCGTTAACTGTTTTGGTGAACCAGCTAACCAGTAAAGACCACTCTCAAGCGTAGCACCGGGGTTGTAGCGCGTTAGCAAAGTTGTATCCAAAAAAACGCGCTCAAGCTCAGCTTGTAATTCGTTTAGCGTGTGGTTTGGCTGTGCTTGGGGTTGGCCAGCCAATAAGCCCTTAGCATGTGCCTGAAGGGCAATCTGAGTAAGTAGCACTAAATAGGTGGCAGGTTCTCCTTTTTGCATAAGCAAATCCTGAACTGCCTGTTGAGCGCAAAGCTGCAGGCTTTGCCCGATGGGCTTTGGCGGTGCGGAGGAAAGCTTCCAGACAGTTTGCAAGGTGCTTTCTTCGCCATCCAGAGCGTAAGTCTGCATCTGCAAGCCGGCTTCTTGTGCACCCAATAGCCCAGAGAGCATAAAGAGTGGGTCCAGCTCGCCGATTTGCAATAAAATTGGATTTTCCGGTTGGAGCATCTTGGGCAAGTGCGAGAGCACCTTCGTGAGGGCGTAGGTATGCCATGTCCAGTCATAACGCTGGCGCAGCAGGCTATGCCGTAAAGGCGAAAGTGCCTCCTTCCCCCATAGCCAACTAGTCCATAAACCAGAAAGATGCCAATAAGCCTGATTCCTGCGCGGCAAAGCAGACGTCGCCAAGCTGAACATGTGAGGTTCGGGAAGAGGATCTAACTCACGTAAACGGCCGCGAAAGAGGCTGATACCACCTTTTTGTGGAGGTATTCCAGGCCAGGGCTTGAGCACAATTTCTGGCTCCTGTACCTGCCATAGATTGAGGGAACGAAGCAGAGCATGCCACAAGTTTGTTTCTTGATAGGCGGGTGGTCGGATAAGCTGGTGCGGTCGGTTCCGCCCGAGAGGGTAAGCCCACAACTGATTCATCTGGTCGGCTGTCGTGAGGAAAAGGGCTTGCAAGAGTGTTCGTTGACGCTCTGTGAACGATGGATCACTTATTTTGTTGAGCAAAGCCTGCAGCAAGATTAGTGCGCGAGGAGAGTAAAAGCGGATCACCTCATCCATTACCGAGCGCAAAGGATCATCAGGGCTGGCAGCAAGCTCCAAAGCGCGTGAACGGTGAAGAGCATAGGACGGTAGCGCCTTTAGCGATTGCAGTACTTGCGCTGTGGCAGGCAAATCAGCCGAAAAACCGCAGTGAGGGCAGGTAATCTGAAGGATTTGAGGTTCGCTATGGTCTTCTTCCCAGATAAAGGCGGTAACCTCGGCTGTCTGGTCACATTGGGGGCAAGGAAGCTGGTAAAAGCTCTTGATGTAATCTTCAAAACGTTCGCCAGCACTCATGCGCAAGTCCGCCAAGGCTTGGAGAGCGTCACCAAGCTCTGTGGCGGAAGGGGCAGAAGCTAAAACTTCCAAGATGAATGCAGCTACGGGGTTGTTGGCTGTTACCAACACGCGGTAGCCTGAACGCGCTAACTCCAGGTCGGTAAAAGGATCCGCGCAAAATGGATCTAAAATCCAACTGCCAGGTTCAGCGAACTGCCCAACCCAAGTTGTCGCCATACCGGAGAAATGCGGCGGCAGGAAACGCTCCAGCGGCAAGCCGGTTTGGGTCTGCCCTTGCCCGGGCACAAAAGGCGCAGGATTACATGTGGTTAGAGATGAGGTACTCAGCTTTCCGCCTTTCCCTGATTACATCAGGCGATCAAAATTGCCAAGCCGTAAGCAGGCAACTGCACATGGTTCTCAGTCAGTACGCTCTGGACTGCATCATTGCCACCAAAAAGCAGCTGCCACGCTTGGTTTTCAGTTTTAGAGCCATTCGCTGCCGCTAAGGGGATAGACACTTTCTGCTCGCGGTTAGAGAAATTAAGCGCAATGAGCGCTTGCTGCTCAGCAGCCGTGCGCTTATAAACTAAGACGGATTCGTTTTCTAGCGGGAGAAGATCAAGAGCCCCAGCGTAGAGCGCTGGATTCTCACGGCGCAGCTGAATTAGCTGTTTATAGAAGTGATAGAGGGAGTGTGGATCTTCGCTTTGCGCTTGAACATTGCGCAGCGGATAATCCGGATTGGTGCGTAGCCAGGGCTGCACGGAGCTAAACCCCGCATTAAGGCTGGCATCCCATTGCATTGGCGAGCGGCAGCCATCCCGCCCCTTATTAAAAGGCCAATAGCGCTTACCCACTGGGTCCTGGAGCTCGCTGCGACGGTAGCGTGGATCGCGCATACCGATTTCCTCGCCGTAGTAGAGGTAAGGCGTGCCGCGCACTGTTAGGTGCATACCTGCCAGTAGCTTTAGGCGGGCATCATTCTCGCCAGTGACGTAGCGAACCGAGGAACGCGGGGTATCGTGGTTGTTGAGGAAGTAATTCGGCCAAGCTTCCTCGCCATGGAGGGCATCCCAGAAAGCGATGGCATTGCCAAAACTGCGCGCGCCCCAAGGGGATTTCGCATAGCCGTAGTCAAAGCCGGCGTGCAGCAGATCTGGTCCGATATAGAGGCGGGCGTGCACAGCGTCTGCTAAGAAGGTCTCCCCAACCACATACCGCTCGGGATAGCTATCCACGATACCGCGGATTTCCCTGAGGAGCGGGAACATTTCCGGCTGCGAGGTGTCGTAAATATGCTCATAACGGTCAAAAGGCAGCAGGTGAATGCCTGGCTTGCGCGGATTATTGCGGAAGTCTTTATCCTTGAAATATTCGTTGAAAACATCTAAGCGAAAGCCATCCACACCGCGGTCGAGCCAGAAGCGGAAGACGTCCAGCATTTCCTGGCGTACTTCCGGGTTGCGCCAGTTGAGGTCGGGTTGCTGGGGGGTGAACATGTGATAGTAGTACTGATTGAGCGCACGGTTGTACTCCCAAGCTGGCCCGCCAAAGATAGAGACCCAGTTATTGGGGTAGTCACCATCGGGGGCAGGATCATGCCAGAGGTACCAGTCGTGGTAAGGGTTCTCACGGGACTTGAGCGACTCCTGGAACCAGGGGTGCAGGTCTGAGGTGTGGTTGAGCACGAGGTCGAGGATGATGTGAATACCGCGCCGGTTTGCTTCAGTGAGCAAGGTGTCGAAATCCTGCATCGTGCCGAACTTGGGGTCGATGGCGTTGTAATCGGAGACGTCATAGCCGAAGTCGCGATCGGGTGAAGGGTTGATGGGCGAGAGCCAGATGCCGTCGACGCCTAAGTCTTGCAGGTAATCGAGGTGCTGGATGATGCCAGGCAGGTCGCCGATGCCATCAGCGTTGGTATCCTGAAAGGAACGCGGGTAGATTTGATAGATGATGCCGTGCTGCCACCAAAGTTTTTCTTGTGCCATCCTCACCTCCGGGGAAATCTGCTTAGATTATACACTTCGGGTATTGTATATTTTGAGTATTATACCCTGCGATAAATTACTGAAGAGGAAAAAGTGGAGAAATTAATAATAGAAATATCTACTGGAAATAAATAAAACTTTCCAATTACAAAACACTTGCAATTTCTCAAAATTATGATACTATATAGATGCTTTAAGAGCAATACTTTTCGATGTGAAAAGTGGGTGTTTCCCACTTTTCTTTGTATTAGAACTAATAAAGTAAGAGGAATATGAAAAGCGAGTTTGCCTTAGCCTTTAATGAGGTTTTAGAAGATAAGCAGCTTCCACGCGAAGTGATCCTGAGCGCCTTGGAATCGGCGATGATTGCCGCATACCGCAAATCGGTGGGCGCTTCTGCCGCGCAAAACGTCAAGGTCAATATTGACTTGGATAGCGGTAATGTGCAAGTCTTTGTCGAAAAAGAAGTCGCTGAATCGGTCTTAGACCCACGTACTGAGGTTACCTTAGAAGAAGCGCGCAAGTTTGATCCCGAAGCCCAAATTGGGGATTTGGTGATGGTCGAGTCGACCCCTGCAGATTTTGGGCGTATCGCTGCGCAGACTGCCCGCCAAGCCATCCAGCAAAAGATCCACGATGCTGAAAGAAATCAGCAGTTTGAATACTTCAGCAAACAAGTTGGTGAGATTGTCAGCGGCGTGGTACAAGCAGTAAATTCGCGGCAAGCAACGATAGGGTTGGACCTCAAAGCGGAAGGCATCATGGAACGCAAGGACATGATCCCTGGGGAGCGCTTCCGCATTCACGAGCGCATTCGTGCCTACCTTTATGAGGTTACCAACTCCCCTAAGGGGTTGCAGATTAAGCTTTCGCATACGCACCGCAACTTCTTGCGGCGGTTGCTCGAAAACGAAGTGCCGGAAATTTATCATGGCATCGTTGAAATTCGATCGATTGCCCGTGAACCTGGTCAGCGTGCTAAGGTAGCAGTCTCTGCTACGCAATCTGGCATCGATCCGGTGGGGGCATGTGTAGGGCAGCGCGGCGTACGCATTCAGGCAATTGTCAACGAACTGCATGGCGAAAAAATCGATGTCATCGAGTGGAGCAGCGATCCAGCTGTGTTTATCTCCAAAGCGGTCAGCCCTGCAAGAGTGACTGGGGTTTACCTCAATCATCCTGATGGAGAAAATAAAACTGCAACGGTCGTGGTCCCTGAAGACCAGCTCAGCCTTGCCATTGGCAAAGAAGGGCAAAACGCCCGCTTAGCTGCCAAGCTTACCGGCTGGCGGATTGATATCATGAGCGTGAGTGAAGCTGCAGGCAAAGCCCTGGTTAAGCTGCACGAAGATCCTTCCTTAGCCGAATTGGCACAGCAGGAGGCTGAAACGGTTGTCCGCGTGCAAGAACTGCTGAAAAAGAAGGAAGAAGGCGGAACGTTAACGCTTGAGGAAACCTCCTTCTTGGCGCGTTTTGTGGACCGCGTTCAGCGGCATGGCGAAGCTATCCGCAGGGAAGAAGATGCAGCAGAACAAGCCCGTATCCAAGCGGTGAAAGAAACGATCGACCCACGCGCTTTTGATATCTCGATAATGGATGTCCCTCTCAGGGAGCATACGATTTTTATCCTGCAGGAAGCTGGCATAGAAACTTTAGGGGATTTGATGCTTACGGCAAAATTAAATCCCGATGAAATTCTTGGTTACAACGGTATTGGTCCAAGAACATTCGAAGAAATTATGGAATTAGTCAATACCTTCAAGTTCCCGGAGGAAGCACCAGCCGAAGTTTTAGAGGCAACTCCTGAGGAAACACAGCAAACCCTAACCGAAGTTGCTGAGCCTGTTGTGGAGGTTGAGCCACAAGCAGAAACCGAGCAGCCTGAAGCAGAAGAAGTCACTGTTGCAGAATCAGAGCCTGAACAGGCTTTTGCGCTTGAATCAGAAGAAAGCGAAGAAAAGAGTTTTGAGGAACTCTTCAACATGGATACCTTGCTGCGCAGTAAAGAGATCCGCAAGGTTGCTCCTGAAGATGAAGAGCTCACCGGTCCGCGAACGGGTAAGAAGTCCAAAGGCAAGAAGAAAAAGGGGCATACCGTAGAATACGACCCCGACAAAGATGAATCCTTTGTGCGATACAAACATCGCAAGGATGACGGTTGGGATGAAGATTGGTAAGTTGAGAGCTAAACATTAGAGCAGAGAAAAGGTGGCAGCAAAAAGCAAAAGCAAACCAAAGCACATTCCGCAACGCACTTGCGTAGGATGCCGGCAAGTTTTACCCAAACGCAACCTGATCCGTGTGGTTCGCACGGAAGAAGGTGTCCGGGTTGACCCCACGGGGAAACTTGCCGGAAGAGGGGCTTATCTACATGATGCGAAACGTTGCTGGGAGCAAGGGCTGAAAGGCTCACTTGCAAATGCTTTGCGCACTTCAATCTCTGAGCAGGATCTGGTCGCATTGACTGCGTACATGGAAGGTTTACCTGAAGAGGCACCGGCAGAAGAGGGTGCACCTCAGGCAGGAAAACGACTTAAGGAAGAATGACCATGTAACGCCTTCCCGGCTCGGCTCATAGATTTGCACGTAAAGTTGCCACCGATTACGAATAGAAAAAGTGAGGTGGAATATGAGCAATGACGGGAAGAAAACAATAACACTCCCATACAGTATGAGCGTACGCGAGCTGGCGAATGAGCTCGATACCAGCGCTGTGCAGGTCATCAAGATTTTGATGTCTAACGGCGTGATGGCGAGCATTAATCAGCAGATTGATTTTGATACGGCGGCAGTCGTTGCCACCGAATTGGGGTATACACCTCAGGTTCAACAAGAGGAAGAGGTCAAGGAAGAAGAGACTGGCGAGGTGCCTCTTTGGCGCCGCGTAATCCTTGAAGAGGATCCGGCAAAGTTGGTAAATCGACCCCCGGTAATAACCATCCTTGGGCATGTTGACCATGGGAAGACCACCTTGTTGGATGCCATCCGGCATACCAATGTGGCTGAAGGCGAAGCTGGTGGTATCACCCAACATATCGGCGCCTATCAGGTTACGCACAAGGGGCGGTTGATTACTTTCTTAGATACCCCCGGTCACGCGGCATTCACGTCTATGCGCGCTCGTGGTGCGCAAGGTGCAGATATTGTTGTGTTGGTGGTGGCAGCTGATGACGGAGTGCAACCACAAACCCGAGAAGCGGCTAACCATGCTAAAGCGGCAAAAGTGCCGATTATCGTTGCACTCAATAAAATTGATAAATCAGATGCCAACCCCGATCGCGTCAAGCGGCAATTAGCCGATATCGGCTTGCAGCCAGATGAATGGGAAGGAGACACCTTTGTCGTACCGGTCTCAGCTAAGACGAAGCAAGGTCTGGATGACCTGCTGGAAACAATCTTATTGGTGGCAGATAGCATGTTGATCAAAGCAAACCCCAAGGGAAAGTGCATTGGCACCGTGGTTGAAGCCAGGTTAGAGAAAACGACCGGTCCAATGGCAACGCTTTTGGTGCAAAATGGAACATTAAAGGTTGGCGACGTCGTTGTGGCTGGCGAGAGCTGGGGCAAGATTAAAGCCATGTTCGATCAGCGAAACAAGCGCATAAAGGAAGCCCCGCCTTCCACACCGGTTGTAATCATGGGTTTAGATCAACTGCCTGAGGCTGGGGATCTCTTCCAAGTGGTTTCCAACGAGAAAGAAGCCCGCCAAATTGTTGCCGAACGCATTGCCCAACGCGAAGCTAAGCGCAGCGCCAAGCGTGCCACGCTTGAAGAACTGTTTGCGCGTTTCAAATCCGGCGAAACTAAAGAGCTTCGCCTGATCCTAAAAGCGGATGTTTATGGATCTTTGGAGCCCATTGTCAACTCTTTAGAAGAGCTCGGCAAAAAAGAAAAAGACATGGTCATCAATGTCCTGCATGCTGAAACCGGAAATATCACGGAATCTGACGTAATGTTAGCTGCCGCTTCGGAGGCAATTATCTTAGGTTTCAACGTAGAAGCTGACCAAGATGTGCGCCACTTAGCAGAAAATGAAGGTGTATCCATCCGCATTTACAACATCATCTATCGATTGTTGGAGGATGTGGAAAAAGCGCTTAAGGGTTTGCTTGAGCCGGAAATGGTCGAGAAAGTCATTGGCAAAGCAGAAGTCTTAGCCACTTTCAAGATTTCTAAAAGCAATGTGGTTGCCGGATGCCGGGTTATTGAGGGAGAAATTCGGCGGAATGCTTCTGTGCGCGTCATCCGAAACGATCAGGTCATTCATACTGGCGAGGTTGCTTCGCTGAAACGTGAAAAAGACGACGTGCGGGAAGTGCGCGCAGGCATGGAGTTTGGGATAGCCATCAAGAATTTTAACGACTTTAAGATAGGCGATGTTATCGAATGTTTTGTAATGGAACAATTTGGCGGTTAACGCCATCTAAGATCGATGAGAGGTTAAGATGCCTTCACCTTTAAGAATGAAACGCATTAATGACCGCTTTAAAGAGGTTCTTTCAGTGATCTTGTTGACCAAGATCGAAGATCCGCGGTTAACTGATGTCTCCGTTACCGATGTCAAAGTAGATCGGGAGCTAGATTATGCCAATATCTATGTTTCCGCTCCCCAGGGGCGCGTGCGCGAAAAAGAGGTTCTCGAAGCCTTGAACCATGCGGCAGGCTTCCTAAAATACGAATTAGCCAATGAGATTGATTTACGGATTATGCCAAAGCTGCGCTTCTTTTGGGACGTGACCCCGGAGCGGGCAGACCGTATAGACACGCTTTTAGCGCTGCTGCGAGAAGAACACGAGGCGGAAGAGAAGACCACAGAAAACCCAAGCGATGAAGGCGAGGCGAATGGATCAGCAGATTAGCGCTTTACTCAGCCAAGCGCACTCAGTGGTGGTGGTCTCACACATCCGCCCGGATGGGGATGCAATTGGCTCGCTGCTGGGCATGGGGTTAGCCCTAATGCATGCTGGCAAGAAAGTCCAAATGGTTCTGCAAGACGGGCTGCCCGAGAAATACAACTTTTTGCCAGGGTCAGAGTTGATCCAGCGAAGGATCGAGTCACCATTTGATACGCTGATCGTGGTGGATTGCAGTGATCTGGAACGTACCGGTGTGATTTTGCAAGGGCAAAATCCACCGGACTTGGTTATTGACCACCATAAAACCAATTTAGCCTTTGGCAGCCTCAACTATGTGGAGCCGCAAGCGGTGGCAACAGCTGCGATCTTAGCTGAGAAATTGCCTGTTTGGGGGCTTGAAGTCGATGAAGAGGTAGCTGCCTGCCTGCTTACCGGTATATTAGGAGATACCATCGGCTTTCGCACAACCAATATGAGCCCGAACGCTCTGCGCATTGCCGCAGATCTCATGGAAAAAGGTGCTGATCTACCAACTATCTATCAGAAGACTCTGCTTTCGCGGTCGATTGCTGAGTTGCGTTATTGGGGGCAGGGTCTAATCAATATCCGCTATGAAGATGGATTGCTTTGGACAACCCTAACGCTTGATGATAGAATTAAAGCTGCCTATCCGGAAAATGATGATGCAGATTTGATTAACTTGCTTAGCTCAGCCGCTAATTTCCTCATCGTGGTATTATTTATCGAGCAGGCAGATGGTAAAGTGAAAGTAAGTTGGCGTTCAGCAGAGGGCATAGACGTCTCGCAGGTTGCGTTTGAATTTGGAGGCGGGGGTCACGCTGCTGCAGCTGGTGCAGATATCATTGGAAGTTTAGATAAGGTTGTTGAGTTAGTCCTTACAAAAACAAAAAAACTATTAAGAGATCGAAGGGTAAATTAAATCTCTCGAAAAGTGAGTTCCTATGTCAGAAGATTTCATGCTAGATAATGCAAATTTGGCGAGTAATGTCTCTGGTGTATTAGTCATCGATAAACCCACGGGAATGACCTCACACGATGTTGTTCAAATTGTGCGCAATGGCACCCATATTCGCAGGGCTGGGCATACTGGTACGCTTGATCCGCGGGCTTCAGGTGTTTTGGTGGTCTTGGTTGGACCAGCAGTGCGCTTGAGTGAATTTATCTCAGCCTCTGAAAAGCGTTATCAGGCTGTATTGCGATTAGGTTTAACCACGGATACCTATGATATGGATGGACGTGTGCTAACGAGCTCTCCGGTGAACATCTCTTATGAAGAATTGGAAGAAACCCTGAAAACATTCATTGGAGAGGTTGACCAGATTCCGCCGGCTTATTCTGCAATCAAGATCAATGGGGAAAAAGCCTACGAACGTGCCCGCCGTGGGGAAGAGGTTGAGATGGAACCCCGCAAGGTGCGCGTAGATAGCATTGAGTTACTCGATTGGGAATCGCCAGAAGCTATTATTGATATTCAATGCTCATCTGGCACCTATGTGCGCTCCTTGATCCATGACTTAGGCGAAAAATTGGGCTGTGGTGCTACCTTGGTTGGCTTGCGCCGTACAAAAAATGGGCGTTTTAGCTTACGCGATGCGGTGTCCTTACGCCGCTTGCAGGAAGCTTTTGTCAATGGCGATTGGTACCGTTTTCTCATCCCCGCTGCAGAAGCATTGGGCGATTGGTATACCGTTGAGCTGACTTTAGACCAGGTCGATCAGGTTCGGCATGGCCACCGCGTGCCGGCTGTTGAAGACGTACCAACCGATACGATTGCCAGAGCTGTAAGCGAAGAAGGCGAACTCGTTGCATTGGTAGAATATGACGCCGAGGCGCATGAGTGGCAGCCACGCAAGGTCTTTTTCCAATAAAACTTAACTTCTAAAGAATGAATAACCTCAGCTGGCTTGACGTACGCGGGGTTATTTTTTTGAATATTGACAGAGGATTATTTGACAAGATTTTATGAAGATTTGCCAGAAAAGCTCACGGAGCCACTATGGATTACCATCGGTAACTTTGATGGGCTGCATCTCGGGCACCAGGCATTACTCTCTCGCCTCAAAGCTTTAGCTCAGGCACAAGAGGCTCAAAGTGGCATGCTCACCTTTTGGCCCCATCCACGTGTCTTTTTTCAAGGAATTGATGGTCCGTTTTACTTGACCACAAAAAGCGAAAAGCAAGAACTGCTCAAGCATTCCGGGTTAGACTTAGTTATCACACTTGCATTTAATCAAGCGTTTGCCAACCTTTCAGCAGCGGCGTTTTTTGATTTGCTGACTAGCCGGATAAATCTGCAAGGTTTGGTGGTAGGAGAAAACTTTGCCTTGGGTAAAAACCGTAGTGGAACCCTGGATGTGATTCAGCAGATTTGTGCCGAGCGGGGCATTCAGCTTGAAGTATTCCCGCCTTTCAACTTGGATGGGGAACCAGTCTCCTCTGCACGCATCCGTATTGCGCTAGAGAAAGGCGATGTGGAGCAAGCTGCACGGCTGCTTGGGCGGCTTTACTTTGTGCGCAGCCAAGTTATTGAGGGTAAACGCCTTGGCTCAAAGCTTGGCTTCCCAACAGCTAACCAATTAGCACTGGAGCAGAAGATTCTCCCGAAGTATGGTGTCTATGCTACTTATGTGCGCTGGAATGGCGAACGCTATCAAGGCGTGACCAGTGTGGGTGTGCGCCCCACCTTTGAAGAAAGCGGGCAGCCTAACATCGAAACGCTGCTCTTGGATTTTACTGGTAATATTTATCATGAAGAGTTAACAGTCGAGTTTGCGCATTTTATCCGCGAGGAAATTAAGTTTGCGAATGCGCAAGAGCTTATTGACCAGATCGAGCAGGATAAAATAATTGCCAGGAGGCTGCTAAGTGATGAACCCTACCCGCAGAATCTACCCTCTCAGCCCCAGTCAGTTCAGCGCTGAAACCATAGCCGTTACTTTTGCGAAGACTTCACGCTCACCAGAGCCTTTTGATGTGATTGCTGCCGAGCTTGATGCAGAAAAGTCCGCCAAATTCAGCGAAAAGTGGATTGTCGGTTATGGGCATTCCAGTGTGGCAGAGCATGCCGTTCTACACTTAGCGCTCGAAAACGTCTCCCGATTAGCAATTGAAACGATTGAATCCAACCGTTTAGCTTCCTATACTGAGAAATCGACGCGTTATCAGGAGTGGAATCCTGAGGCTTACGTGGTGCCACCCGAAATCGCAGGCAGCCCTTATGAAAGCCGTTATCGAGAAGTTGTTTCCAAGCTTTTTGAGACCTACGCAGAAGCTTTATTGGCATTGCGCAATTGGAGCCAGTTAAGCACCCCTCGTCAAGAAGGCGAAAGCGAAAAAACCTGGCTAAATCGTGCGCGTACCCAAGCGATAGATGTGTGCCGCTTCTTGCTGCCGGCTGCTTCGTTGGCAAATGTAGGCGTAACCATTAACGCGCGGGCGTTAGAGTATGCCATCCGCAAGCTGCTTAGCTCAGAGCTGCAAGAGGTGTGTGAGATTGGCGCAGAATTCAAAACCGTAGCCACGCAGGAAGTACCCACGCTGGTGAAGTATGCCAACCCAATCACTTCATTAATGTCTATACGAGAGCAATTAAGCACTAAAGAAACCCCTGCAGAATTTAACTCCTCCGAGGCTTGGTGCCGGTTGCTCAAGGTGGAACCGGAGGGCGAAGAACAAGTGTTGGCAGCGGTGCTTTACCGTTTTGGCAGTCAAAGCTATGTTGATTGCTTGGATCAGGTACGGCGCATGACAGAAGCTGAAAAAAGCAGGCTGGTGAACGAAATCTTTGCAGAAATAGGACCTTATGATGTGCCCTTGCGCGAGCTGGAATACGCTACCTATGATTTTGATCTAGTCCTTGACCAGGGCGCCTATTTTGAGCTCAAGCGCCATCGCATGATGACGCAAACTGCGCAGCATCTCTCCACCCGTTTGGGATATGCTATCCCCAAAGCGATCAGTGAAGCAGGTTTTGAGCAGCCCTACCGCCAAGCTATGAACTTAGCAGCTGCGGCTTATGAGGAATTTGCTGCTTGGAACCCCGCAGTCGCAGCCTATCTGGTGCCCAATGCATTCAACCGGAGGGTACTCTGCCGGCTGAACATGCGCGAGTTATTCCATTTAGCACGCTTGCGCTGCAACCCCAATGCACATTTCTCCATGCGGCGGGCAGCGCGTGCCATGGCGGAGAGCATACAAGCAGTGCACCCAAACTTTTGGGCTAAGATGAATCTCTCAGAAGAGGAAACCTCTCAATCAATTACTGCGAATTATTTTAGTGAAGTGGCAACAATTCCGTTAATATACAAAAAAAACCTCTGAGAACCTGACTGAGGTATGATTGACGCAAACTAAAGCACAAGTAAAAAAGCCTACCTAATTGAAAGGAAGCGAGCACGATGAAAAGACAATTTAACCTTAGTTTTGTAATCCTCTTAGCAGTGGCAATGCTGCTGAGTGCCTGTGGAGCTGAGACGGAAACCTCTACAACTGCGATTAACATCCCAGCGGTTTCGATCGGCCAGGAGACAGAATCTGCCGGGACATATCCGATTGATGGCGTTGACTCTACCTATCCCGTTGGAACCGTTGCGAGCGATGCCCCTAGCACTTATCCAGCGGGGGGTGCCACACAGATGAGTGATGCAGAAATTGAAGCTCTTCTAGAGGAAAAGCTGGATGGGCATCATACCCTCGAGTGGGTGCTTTCCTTTGATAAAACCTATGAAGAATGGAATCAACTTCTTTCCGATCATCATGGTGTCACCTTTACCCCTGAAGAAAAAGACCAAGTCATTCAGTACTTGATGACTCATTAGACTCCTTAGACCCTTCAAAAAAGTTAATCACAGCCCGAAAACCTCGGGCTGTATGCTTAAATTGAGCTTTTATATGGTTCAAATCCCATGTTTAGCGTTACAATAGGGCGAACAGATTGGCTTGGTTATCTGCGAGACACAATTTACATCATAAGAAGGAGAAAGCATGACCACGCATTTCTATCTCTCATTACTCCCCGAAGCGTTAATCGTCTCAATGCTCGACCCCGAAGAATTTGGCACTTACTATGCTGTAGGTTCAGCTAAGAAGTCCCGCGGGCAGGCAATGTTTTTTGAAGTTGACCCAACCTTTAGGCATCCTTATTTTCGGATCGATGAGGCACTAAAGCGCTGCGTTCCTCACGAAGACGGTTCCCCCAAAGCTTCTATCTATGTTTCGGTTTACCGTGTACTCGAACATGTTGACATCGATGCGCTCATGGATCTCTACCTTACCACGCAGGATGGCAGAACGCTTGGGCTGAAATCTTCCGATCAATTGCCGCCAGCAGACGAGGGCTTACACCTGTATCAGGAAATTGTTCCTGTTTCACCCTTGGTGGTCAGCCGGTTGGATCCTGTATCTTTTTATGAACTTATCGTCAAAACCCCAACCTCACTGATTACTGTACCAGCGATTACTTTCGTCGAATTGCAATTAGGAGAATTAGCCAATGACCCTGAAATGGGCTTGGTTGAAAACCTGCCTTATTCTAATATCGACCATTTGAGGCAGTGCCTCTCAGATGTGAAGACGAAATTCGTTTCCACTAAGATGGTCGACCGCACGCATTCGCCCGTGGTACCTTATCGCTGCGTCAAGAATGGCTTTTTTGTCGGGAATACAGAAAAACTACGCTACTACCCGATGCCTTCTGCAGAAACTCTCCGCACCGAAAATTATCGCTGGTTCCGGTCTGCCAGCATGTAGTAAACATCTCACTGAATTTATAGAACAGAGGAGTCTGATATCTTATGAATTACACAACTTGGATTTACATTGGAATTGTTGGCGGGGTGATATCGATAGGCGTTGCGATATATCTCTACTTCTGGGTGATGCGTCAAAATAAAGGAAGTGAGAAAGCGCAGGAAGTTTCCTCCTGGATCAGAAGTGGCGCGAATACATACCTGCGGCGCTTGTATACAGCTCTGGCTATTCTTGCTGTGATTATCGGCGTCATCATCGCGCTTATCTTTAGCTTTAATTTCGAAAACATCGGTACGACGGGCATCGTCGTTGATCCGAAAAACGGCATACAAATGGCAATTTCTTTTGTGGTTGGGGCACTCTGCTCAGCTGTGGCTGGCTATATGGGCATGCGTGTGGCTGTGGAAGCCAATGTGCGCACGGCTACGGCAGCGGAGCAAAGCTTGGAAAGCGCTTTTAGAATTTCTTTTTATGCCGGCTCGGTGCTGGGCTTAGCAATGGTTGGCTTAGCTGTGATTGGCATGAGCGTGATCTTCTTGGTGACGGGACAAGCACATGCTGTTTTAGGTTTCAGCTTTGGTGCTTCAACTTTGGCTTTGTTAGCTAAAGCCGGCGGCGGGATTTACACTAAAACCGCGGATATTGCGGCTGACCTGGTCGGCAAGGTCGAAATTGGTATCCCAGAGGATGACCCTCGCAACCCAGCCGTGGTCGCAGATAACGTAGGCGACAATGTTGGTGATGTGGCTGGCATGGGTGCCGATATTTTTGATAGTTACGTTGCCAGTACCGTGGCTGTGATGCTTTTAGGGGCTTCTTTTGCGGAAACGCTGCAGTATCAATACACCGTTATCCCGCTTATATTGTGCACGTTGGGTGTGTTTGCTTCACTTTTGGGTATTCAGTTTGTGCGTGTGCGCGAAGGCGGGAAGCCGGGCGCGGCGCTTAACCGGGGCACCATAATCACCTGTATCATTTACATTGCTATGCTGCTTGTTTTAGTATTCTTGGGGCATGTTAATATGGCAATCTTTTGGTCAGCGTTTGTCGGCATTGTGGCAGGCGTGCTCATCGGGTTTACCTCCGATTATTTTACCGATGACCAACACAAACCCGTGCAACAAACCGCTAAAGAATCCACTTCTGGTTCAGCCATTACGATTATCACTGGCTTCAGTTATGGCTTAATTTCTATCTTACCCTCCATTTTGGGCGTGGTTATTGCCACGCTAATTTCCTTCAACGTCACCCAAGCCAGCGGATTGCCAGGCGTGTATGGAATTGGCGTGGCGGCAGTGGGGATGCTTGCCATCAGCGGCATGATTGTTTCGGCAGATGCTTATGGACCAATTGTGGATAATGCTCGCGGCATTGCAGAAATGGCTGGTCTGGAACACGAAGTTATTGCCCGTGCGGATGTACTCGATTCGGCTGGCAACACAGCTAAAGCAATCACCAAAGGTTTTTCTATTAGCGCGGCAGCATTGACTGTGCTGGCTCTATTCGCGGCTTATGCTGAGGTAGTGGAGGCTAATGGTATGGCAATCGCGATTAGTTTGCGGGAACCGCTGGTGGTTGCAGGCGTTCTGCTGGGTGCCACTGCACCGCCAATTTTCAGCGCGCTGCTGATGCTCTCGGTAACTCATAACGCCTTCGATATGATCGAAGAGATCCGCCGGCAGTTCCGCGAAAAACCGGGCATTTTGGCGGGCACCGAAACACCAGATTACGATCGCTGTGTAGGTTTAGCTGCCCAAGGCGCGCTTTCTTCGTTAGTTTTGCCAACTTTCTTAGCCGTTGGCTTACCGCTGTTGGTGGGCTTTGTGCTTGGTCCGGATGCTCTAGGCGGTTTCTTGGGCGGGGCAATCTTTACTGGCGTGATATTTGCGCTCTTTATGGCAAACGCCGGCGGGCTTTGGGATAACGCGAAAAAGTACATTGAATCTGGCAAATTTGGCGGACCAGGCTCCGAGGCGCATAAAGCTGCTGTGGTTGGCGATACCGTTGGTGACCCATTCAAGGATACAGCAGGTCCCTCGATCAACACGCTCATTACGGTGATGTCTTTGGTTTCATCGCTTTTTGCACCCATCATTGCGGTGTTTCACTTGTTTTAAACTTGGTATTAAGCATAAAAACTGCCCGGGCTTGCTCGGGCAGTCTGTTTTAAAGCCTTAGTTCTTTTGAGTAGACGTTTCATCCTCTGAGGGAGGTGCTGCTGCTTGGGATTCGAGCTCACGTAGCCGGGCGTGCTTTTTTATCGCCTCTGCTAGGCTTTGCGCGCTCTCCTCCGGAAAGAACGGCACATAAGAACGGATCCTCCGTTCGATAGCACTGCCGGGGGTCTCGATCAATATGAGCTTGAGGATATAGACAGTCTCTTGCGGAGAGCGCCGGGCTAAGTTTTCAACCACTTTAGCTAAGTTAGCTGTAAATTTGTCGTCTGCGGCTTCAATCAGGGGTTTGATTTCATTCAGCAGTCCAGGCAGTTCTTCTAATGGAAATTGGTCGAGCGTATGTGCCAAAGCAGCTAATCCGTAATTACGCAGATGGTCTTCTGGGCTGGTTAGCAGCTCGAGGACGAAAGGTTTCCATTGGCTGGCTTGCTGCAAAGGGGTAATTGCTTTGGTAAGGAGCGTCTCGAGCACACCACGGTCAATTGGCTGCGTAAGCCAGGTGTGTAACAGGGCGCTTAGCTTATCGGCGTATTGCGTCGGCAGCTGACCGAGCAAGTAAGCAGCTAACGCTCGCGGTTCAAAATAAGGATCTTGCCAAAGTGTTTGTGCCAAGGTCAAGGTCTCTTCAGGATGCGCTTGAGCTGTCTTACGCAAGCCGATTTCGATCTGAGGGAGCACTTGCTGCGGTAGGTTGTATGAACGCAGGAAGGTCTTGGGCATCGCTCGCCGGTGCGGGCGGAAAGAATAACGCTGATAAAAGCCTAACAACGCATGAAGAGCTTTGGAAAAGCGCTCTGGCTCAGCGTAGCTTTCTCGCAGAAACCCAATTTGCTGCTCTAACTTGGTAAGATCGATTGCTACCATTGTATCTACCTGGCTGAGATTACCTCGCAGGCAAGCTTAGTAGGAACGCGCAAAGTAAGCGCGTTTACGAGTCCTCTTGCCGCTATAGAAGCACACGCCTTCGCCTATATCAGGCTCATTGGCATAAATGCGCAGCGTTGCCTTCGTTTCTTCTTTGATGCGCGCTTCGTTTTCTCTGTCGTCGCTCCACCAGCCAACTGCCCAGCCCTGATCCGCAACAATCTGTTTGAAGCTATCGTAATCCTGGGCTTCGAAGATGTGGCTATCACGAAATTGGGTTGCCCGAGCGAGCATATTATCATGGATTGCATCCAAAAGCTCTCCGATGGATTGCTCCAAGTTTTCCATGGGCAAGAAGCTTTTGCCGGCTTTCCCGGGGATATCCCTACGGCTGACGGCTACGGTGCTGTTCTTCACGTCTTTTGGCCCAATTTCCATGCGCACGGGCACGCCTTTCAGCTCCCAATCGTTGAATTTAAATCCTGGGGTGACCTCTTCGCGTGTGTCAATTTTGACGCTGAATTTTGCTAATTGCTGTGCAGCTTTCTGCACGGCTTCCATCACCTGGGATTTTTCTTCATCGGAGCGATAAATCGGCACAATGACGACCTGAATCGGGGCAAGACGGGGCGGTAGAATTAAGCCTTGGTCATCGCCATGCGTCATGATGATAGCGCCGATAAAGCGGGTGGAGAGCCCCCAGGAAGTCGTCCAGCAATATTGCAGCTGGTTGTTTTCATCTAAGAACTTGATATCGAAAGCTTTGGCGAAGTTTTGCCCCAAGAAGTGGGAAGTGCCAGATTGCAAGGCTTTAGTATCGCCCATCATCGCTTCGATGGAGTAGGTATTGACCGCGCCGGCAAACTTCTCCGATTCGCTTTTTTGGCCGGGGATGACAGGTACGGCAGCCATGTTGCGTGCAAATTCGGCGTAAATGCCCAACATGCGCTCGGTTTCTTCAATGGCTTCCTGCTCTGTGGCGTGGGCAGTGTGGCCTTCTTGCCAATAAAACTCAAGCGTGCGCAGGAAGAGCTTGGTGCGCATCTCCCAACGCACCACATTCGCCCACTGATTGATCAGCACGGGTAAATCGCGATAAGACTGGATCCATTTGGCATACATCGTGCCGATGATGGTCTCAGAGGTGGGTCGCACCACGAGCGGTTCCTCCAACTCTTGGCCGCCGCCGTGGGTTACCACAGCTAACTCAGGCGAAAAGCCCTCCACGTGCTCGGCTTCCTTGTACATAAAAGATTGTGGGATAAGCAAGGGGAAAGCTGCGTTCACGTGACCGGTAGCCTTAAAGCGCTCGTCGAGTGCCTTTTGGATATTCTCCCAAATAGTCCAGCCATAGGGGCGCACGACCATGCAACCGCGCACAGGGGCGTAATCGGCTAGCTCGGCGCGCAGAACCACCTGGTTATACCATTCAGAGAAATTTTCTTGACGGGTTGGTAACTTTTTATCCATAATAATTTCCTAAGATAAAGATTTTTGCAAATAAGTAACAGCTTCAAGGGGATCGCGGGCAAATTGAACCCGCGCTTGATCCAAGTCGTTAATCATCTCATGATTGACTGTGAAAAACTGGTGAAAGATCTTTTCCCAACTAGTGCCAATTAAGATGAAGGGTTTGGGCGGAGCTGGGGAGATGACCATCAGGTTGAGCGCTAAACTGATCTCACACAGCGTGCCAATGCCGCCGGGCAGCGCGATCATGGCATCTGGCTGGCGCGTGAGCACCTCTAAGCGCTGCGGTAAAGTTTCCGTGTGAATCTCCTGCTGTACCCAAGGGTTAGCTCCGCCAGGACGGTATTGCTCAATCTCAGCACAAGTGACGCCTAACGTGGTGCCTCCGGCTTCCGAGGCGCCGCGAGAGACAGCCTCCATTGTGCCGCAGTAACCACCCGTCATGACGGTGTGCCCAGCTTGAGCGAGCAGCCTGCCTAACTCCAGCGCGCTCTGGTAAAGGGGGCTTCCAGGCTTTGGGGCGGCGCTGCCATATACTGCTACGATCATAACGGTGCCTCCCCGGATTGGTGCTCTGGCCATTGGCGTTGGTGGTTTTGAGCGATTTTTGAGAGCACAGCCTGCTCTATGTCGATACCAGAGACGCTCGCAAGCTGCAGCAGGTAGAGCATTGTATCGGCAAGCTCGCCTGCCAGGGCAGCTTGGTCAGAGGCTTCGTCCTGCCACTGGAACAGCTCCAGCACTTCGCTTGCCTCGAGCACCAGCGAAATGGCGAGGTTACGCGGCGTTTGTGGCTTGGAGGAAGCCGGTTGATCCCAGCCTTTAGCCGCGACCAGGGCTTGCATTTGCTCAGTGAGTTCTTTCAGATCCATAGTTGTGGAATTATAACCGAGAAAACCCTGCGCCGAAGGAATTTTGTTTTGGGTTTCAAGGCTAAATAGAAATGTCCTAACGCGGGCAATTTAGAAATGTCCTAATGAGTGGATAAAGTCCTCAGTATGGGTTTTTTCTCATAACTAACCATCTTATTTCTTCTTGTCTATAATGATTCACGGTAACCCTAACCCTGACCCTTCCCCAGCGGCAAGCTGTTTTTTGTGCCTCGGCCGAGCCGCTGGGGAAGGGAAAATAGTTTGAAAGAGGGCGCAGCCCTCTTTCAAGCATCAACTCCCCGTCCCAGCGATAGTTAATGAGGATAATATTATAAATATTAGTCCGCTGGGAAGGGGAGTAAGAGGGGA
>BAABOD010000002.1:0-114083 GCA_040371255.1 Anaerolineaceae bacterium
CAACCTCCGCTGCTGCCTGACCATATACATCCATCATTTGGCGCATAGGCTCTTCGGTGTTTGTCTCCAAAAAATAAGGAGCCATGATCACCAAACCTTTCAGGCTTGGGCGAACCGCCTGGGTGAGGGCTAAGAGCGTGGATCGGTATTCTTGAAGTGAAACCTGAATTTCTGGTTGGAATGCCGAATCGAAATGCCGCCAAACATCATTGATGCCGATCATGATACTCAGCCAATCGGGAGCAAGAGAAATGACATCGTTATGCCAGCGGGCTTTCAGGTCCCGCACGGTATTTCCGCTGGTTCCCAGATTAGTGACACGGATTTTACGTTTAGGGTAATAGGCTTGTAAGAAAGCGTTAACTAAACTGACATAGCCGTTACCTAATCCAATGCCTTCTCCAATCGGAATAGCCTTTCCACAATCTGTAATGGAATCTCCAATAAATAATAAGCGGCTGTTCTGTTCGATTTTCATGAATGCTTCACCTATAAAGTAGCGTTTTATGATTATATCTCTAGAAAGATACCTTAGAAAACGAAATGAATTTTGGAAAAAATTTGTATACCCCCGGCGCGACTCGCCTGTCCTCCGTAGGGGGAAACGCGTAAATGACTGACCTATCCTTTCCTAGAAAATCGTAGGAATTTGGGTAAAAAGTGTGCCCCCGGCGCGACTCGCCTGTCCTCCGCAGGGGGAAACGCGTAAATGACTGATCAATCCTTTCCCAGGAAATTCGTGAGTGGTTGGGTAAAAATTGTGCCCCCGGCGCGACTCGCCTGTCCTCCGTAGGGGGAAACGCGCAAACGAATGATTTATCCTCTCCAAGGGGATTCGTAAGCGGTTGGGTAAAAAGTGTGCCCCCGGCGCGACTCGAACGCGCAACCGACTGATTCGAAGTCAGGCACTCTGTCCATTGAGCTACGGGGGCGTGTGCAGAAATTATACTTGGTTTTGAAGCACTTCCTAAGCATTGTTCGTAAAAGGCTCATCTGCTGAAAATCAAACCATTAGTGAATTTGGCTGAATCAAAAATCATAAGACCTGCGTATAGGTGATGATGACTTATTTTGTCTGATGGCATTGGTTACTGGCTTGCAGATAGGTTGTAGTAGCTATACACTGCTTGCGAAAGCTTCGCAAATAATTGGTTTACGGGTTCAAAGACGGCTTGAACAGGGTGATAAGCAAAAATTGATAATACATAGTCCCCGCCAGGGGTGTACACAATACCTGCATCTGCGATAGTGTGAATGTAGCCATCATCAACTTCATAAGCCCAACCATGCTTATGCGCGACGGTGACATCGGCGGGCACGCCAGCCTGAATGAGTACCCCGATCTTATTCAAGGCTAAGTAATCCACCATCAGCTGGCATTCCTCTTGGGTTATCTCCCCATCAAAAGCCAGTGGGAAGGATCCACCATAATCCTTAGCGCAATAATAGATATCTTCGAGCAGCAAGCCCAAGTCTTGTGGCGTGGTTTGGGCGTAGCGGTCGGGTTCTGTGGAGAAATCTGTACGCTGGTTCGCTGGGGTTTTGTAATCCTGCAGCATCGGTGAACCAGGGGTGAAAAAGCCAGCCCAGTATGTATTTTCGATCCCAAGTAACTTCATGTCCTCAGTAACTTCCATAGGCGCAAAGGTTGGGTCAATAACCGCTTTGGCAAGTGCATCTGTGGAGTCATTATCTGAGCGCTCAATCATTTGCTCCATTAATGTCAGGTCGTTAGGGTCATAAGGTGCGGAGATCCGGCGAAAAGCCGAAACCATCACTGGAATTTTAATGGTGCTCCACGAGGAATAAGCGATATTGACTGGAATTTCTTCTTCGTCTATTCGATTATGGGTAAAATGCAACACTAAGCCATTTTGAAGGTCTTTGAAGTAAAGCTCAACCAAGCCGTCAAAGAGTGAAGTGTCGATAATATCTTTGAGCATAATTTCCAAGACATCAATCGTTGGGCGGGGAGCTTGTGTCTGTTGAATTTCCATCCTTACCACCCGATTTTCGCTGGAGACCAAGGCTTGTTTTATGCGTTGAATCGAAACTTCGTAGTTGATTTCGGTGCCTGGCTGACCAGGATAAAAAGCACTTTCACCAGCCAGTGGCATGGGCGGTAAAGCAGGGCGGTCATAGCGAATAGCAATCTCGTTCTCGAGGAAGTGTTGCATGCGTTGTTCGTCAAATTCCGCTTGCAAGGGAATATCTTGAGAGCTCATTGGCCGATTCCAAAGGTAATTCCAAAAACCAGCCCAAAACGATTGGGCAACGCGCTGTTTATCTGCAGCTGCCAGCATATTTTCTAGCTTGAGTTCAAAGCCGAGGGTTGCTGGACGAACTTGGATGCGTGCATCCTCGTAGAGTAGTTCAATAGGGGCATGATAAACCTGGACCAAACGGTCTGCGGCTTCTTCATATGTTAGACCGCCAACAGGAACACCGGCAATCAGCATACCTAAAGGGAATCGGGCTCGGAAACTGGCATAACGCACCAACTCCATCGTGGTGAGGAAAAAGGTCATGGTAAGCATGAAGATTGCTGCCCAGCGAATGGGTGGGGTCCGTCGGTTCATAACGTCCTGATTATATAACGAGTTGAAACGAACAAAAATCAGCGTCCAAGGCGGTTGATTTTTGACAGTATATCAAGAGAATGATACACTTTCGTTGATTAATGCGCCGAATAGGCGCTTTTTAATGGAATACACGATGAGATCAATATTTTGGGATGAAAATTTGCAGTGTGTGAAGGTCATTGACCAGAGCTGCTTACCAATGGAATTACGTTATCTTGAACTGCATTCCAGCATGGATGTTGCTGAAGCTATTCAAAAGATGGTAGTACGCGGCGCACCTGCAATCGGCGTATGTGCAGCATATGGCATGGCGTTAGCTGCCAGAGAAAGCAGCCATTTCGATAGAGATAAACTCAAGGTTTATCTGCATGAGACTGGACAATATTTGTTGGCAACACGCCCCACAGCCATCAATTTAACCTGGGCAGTGGAAAACATGCTCTCCTTGGTTGATCAATTTTCCGGCTCGGTCAGTGAGTTACAAGAAGCGCTTTTAAGCAAGGCACAACAGTTGGCTGATGAGGATGTAAACACTAACTTGTCTATCGCTCGGAACGGTGCTGAACTGCTTATGGATGGGGATGTGATTATCACCCATTGTAATGCTGGCGCACTTGCGACAGTCGATTATGGCACTGCTTTAGGAGTCATCCGCCTGGCACACGAACAAGGCAAACGCCTGCATGTCTACGTGGACGAAACGCGCCCGTGTTTGCAAGGAGCCCGCTTGACTGCTTGGGAGCTCAAGCAATACGGAATCCCTTATGACATCATTGTGGATGCAGCCGCGGGTTATATGATTCGCTCTGGAAAGGTTGACCGTGTGCTGTTTGGTGCTGATCGTGTTGCTGCTAATGGGGATGTGATTAATAAAGTTGGCACATATATGCTCTCTTTAGCAGCTTATGATAACGGTATTCCTGCTTATGCAGCTTTTCCGATATCCACAATTGATTTTACCAGCCCAAATGGTGATGCAGTCCCGATAGAAGAGCGTGACCCGGCTGAAGTGCTGAAACTGACCTTCCAAGGGAAGGCAGTCATGCCCGAAGGAGCTACAGCGCGCAATTATGCCTTCGATATTACTCCGCATCGCTTGCTTTCTGGGTTAATCACCGAAAGCGGCGTGCTATATCCGCCGTTTTTTCGCAGCTTGGCGGTTCTAAAACATGCAGGGAGGAATTTATGAAAATTATCCTGACCGGTTCGATTGCTTTTGACTATTTAATGCGCTTCCCGGGTTATTTTAAGGATCATATCCTGCCGGAGCATCTGGATAAAATCAGCTTGTCATTCTTGGTGGACGACATGGTGCGTCACTATGGCGGTGTAGGGGCGAATATTGCTTATACGCTGGCATTGTTCGGTGAGCGCCCACTGCTTTTCTCCACTGCTGGGCAAGATTTCCCAGAATATGGACGCAGGTTAGAAGCTATGGGTGTGGATTGCAGCGGTGTCCGCGTTATTGCGGATAAATTTACCGCTTCGTTTTTTGTTAATACTGACCTTGACAACGCGCAGATTGCGTCGTTTTATACTGGCGCGATGGCTGATTCTGCTGATCTCCCGCTGGCTGAGTCACATGGCGAGCCGGATGATTTTGTGGTCAATTCCCCTAGCGACCCGCGTGCCATGGAGCGCTATATTGAGGAAGCTCAGCAGCTTGGACTGCGTTCGATTTTTGACCCCGGACAGCAAATTATCCGTATGGACCACGAAGCGCTTCGAAAGGGTGTCATGAATGCTCACGGCTTGTTTGTGAATGCCTATGAGTTCGAGCTGCTGCAAAAACACTCCGGGCTCTCTGAGGAGCAAATTTTAGCTGCTCCAGCATTTTCGGTAATTACCTTGGGGAAAGAAGGTGCGCGCATTCATACCACTGAAGAAGATTTCGTCGTCCCGATTATCAAAGAAGCTCCAGTAATCGACCCGACAGGCGTAGGAGATGCTTTCCGTGCGGGCTTTCTTTTTGGTTATTTGCATCGTAAGAGCATGCGGGTGTGTGGGGAAATGGGCACAACTGCAGCTGCATACTGTATTACTTGCAATGGGACGCAAAATCACCACTTTACACTCGCGGAATTTATTCACACATACCACCGATACTTTGATGACCACGGTGAGTTAGATGACTTATTGGAATTATGAGGAAATATTGGAGAAAATAAATGGAAAATTATCGTATTAAAGATTTGAATCTGGCTGAAGGTGGAAGGCGCCGTATTGATTGGGCTTCGCGTGAAATGCCCGTTTTAGCCACGATCGAGGAGCGTTTCCGCAAAGAGCGCCCGTTCGAGGGCATTCGCATGTCTGCGTGCATGCACGTGACCACCGAGACAGCCAACCTCATGCGTACTTTGCAAGCTGGCGGTGCGGATCTTGTACTTACCGCTTCTAACCCGCTTTCCACGCAAGATGATGTGGCTGCCGCCTTGGTTTCCCAATACGAAATCCCGGTCTTTGCAATCAAGGGCGAAGATGATCGCACGTATTATGAAAACCTGCGCGCTGCTATCGAGCACAAACCCCATATCACTATGGATGATGGTGCAGACTTGGTCTCGACGCTCCATCGTGAGTACCGCGGGCTACTGCCTAATGTTATTGGCGGAACAGAAGAAACCACCACAGGCGTTATCCGCTTGCGGGCTATGGCAGCTGACCGTGCCTTGGAATTCCCTATCATCGCGGTCAATGATGCGATGACAAAACACTTTTTTGACAACCGCTATGGCACTGGTCAATCCACTATTGATGGCATCATTCGGGCGACCAATATCCTGCTGGCTGGTAAGACCTTCGTGGTTGCAGGCTATGGCTGGTGCGGTCGCGGGCTGGCAAACCGGGCGCGCGGCATGGGCGCAAACGTAATTGTGACCGAAGTGGATCCACTCGTGGCGCTTGAGGCAGTAATGGACGGCTTCCGGGTAATGCCGATGAACGAGGCTGCCCCTATTGGGGATATCTTTGTAACCCTCACCGGTGATTTGAACGTGATTGACCGCCACCATTTCGAAATCATGAAAGATGGTGCGCTGGTAGCCAATTCAGGGCATTTCAACGTGGAAATCAACATCCCAGCCTTGGAAGAGATGGCTGTGGCAAAACGCTTGGTACGCCCATTCGTGGAAGCTTATGAATTAGCCGATGGGCGCGTGATTCACCTGCTCGGTGAGGGGCGCTTGATTAATTTAGCAGCTGCTGAAGGGCACCCGGCTTCCGTCATGGACATGTCTTTTGCCAACCAGGCACTTTGTGCAGAGTATTTGGTGAAAAATCGCGCTAACTTCGAGAAGAAAGTTTACGATGTTCCGGAAGCAATAGACCGAGAAATCGCTCGGCTGAAACTCGCTTCTATGAATGTGAACATCGACACTCTAACCGAAGCCCAGGTCAAGTACCTCAACTCCTGGCAGGAAGGCACGTAAAATTTCGTATATTAAAAAAGCCCCGCGAATAATTGCGGGGCTTTTTCGTTAATTTCAGGTATTAATAGGTTTATGGGTTAAATCAGCGTCTGATTGCCTTTAGGATAAGCAATAAGATAATTGCTCCAACGAGCGACATGACCAATTCGCCGATCAGACCAACAGCGTTGATATTTAGCAACGTAAATATCCAACCGCCAACAAAGCCTCCTAACATTCCGACCAAAATCTTGACCAGTAAGGAAACTTCAAACCCTTTGACAATGAAGTCTGCTAATAAGCCGACCAAGGCCCCAATAAGAATTCTCCATAAAATGTTCATAATCTGCTCTTTTTATTAATGGTTTGACGGACTTACATTATATTATAACACATTAAATGACCAATAGTCATTGTTCGTATTGCATCACAAATAATCTAACTATCAGAGTATACGTTGCCTCAAAATAGGTCATACTATTGCGGTATGAGGAGTATCGCAAAGAAAGACTATGATGAGCAAAAAGAGTAAAGCAGAAGTCATTGCCGCAGTGCGGGAACGTTATTGGAAAGCCAAGAAAGCCCAAAAGAGCCGGATTTTAGATGAACTGGTAGCAACTACAGGCTACAATCGCAAATATGCGATTAACTTGCTCCGGCATGAGAAACAAGGGACGGGCCTCAAAAAACCAGGCAGGAAGAAAGTCTATCGTGGGGATGTCGTCAAGATTCTGGAACAAATCTGGGAATGGAGCGGTTATATTTGCTCCAAACGTTTGCAACCCTTTATGGGAGAGTTCATTGCGCATTTAGAAGCTTGTGGTGAGCTGGTGCTCAATGAGGAGCATAAAGCTGCCTTATTGCACATGAGCGCTGCAACCATGGATCGCTGCTTGAAAGAGTGCCGTTATCGCACTAAAAAACACGGGCTTTCCACCACCAAGCCAGGGAGCTTGCTCAAAAGCCAAATCCCCGTGCGCATTTATACACCTTGGGATGAGGAACGTGTAGGCTTTATGGAGGTTGATTTGGTGGCGCACTGTGGGGAAACTACCGTCGGCACTTACCTTTACACCCTCAGTGCCACCGATATTGCCACCGGCTGGACGGAGTGCATCGCTTTGCCTGCTAAAACTCAAGAGGAAACAATAAAAGCGATTGATATGCTGCGAGCGCGTTTGCCCTTCCCTTTACTAGGTGTAGACAGTGACAATGGCACTGAATTTATCAACGGTTTGCTTTATCACTACTGTCGCGATAATGAAATTACCCTTACGCGTTGCAGGCCTTATCAAAAAAATGACCAAGCGCATATCGAACAAAAAAATTGGTCTGTGGTTCGCAAGGCTGTGGGTTATGACCGCTTTGAAAGTCCAGAGATGTTAGAGTTGCTCAGAGCGCTTTATGAGGATATGCACCTCTTTGTCAATTTCTTTCAGCCCGTGATGAAGTTAGTTGGCAAGACGGTGGTGGACAACAAAACGCATCGCATTCATGACCGTGCTAAAACCCCTTATCAAAGGGTGTTAGACTCTGAGCAAGTTGATCCTGCCATCAAAGAGAAACTAATGAGCGTTTATAATTCTCTCAACCCGGTCGAGCTGTGGAAATCGATTCAATCAGCACGTGCCCGAATCTTAATAATTGATCGGTTAGGTTCATTTTGAGGCAACGTTGCATACTACGGTTAGATTTTATTTTGAGGCATAACGTTGTTAACTGCTATGCCAGTTACTCAACCTTTGTCAACCATTTTGATATCACCCAGCCTGACTCATCTGTCTCTAAAGACGTCATGTAACACAAATGGATAGTCATGCCTCCGCCAGCGTCTATGCTTTCACATTGGGGAGTAGATTGTCCATTAGCAGGGGTTAAACGATGTCCTATGCGTAATACAGCCAATTGCTCACTATCTGCATTGTTGTCTTTATAAAGACCGGTATCTTTGTTGACTTCATAGACAGTTATTTTAGACTCTTTAGATTCTGGCGTAGACAAATCCTTGCCACCACAAGCAGATAAAAGCAAAGCAAATAAAACAAGTATAAAAACGATCCTTTTTATTGCAGCTCCTTTCTCTGTTGCTGATATTGTATCAACTGACCAGGCTTTATGGTCACTGGACAAAGCACCTGGCGTTCCAGAACGACAAAAACAAGCAAGCGAATGAGCGATAACCGATCAGGTTATAAGCAGGTGATTTTGAGACCTATTTTGACAACTCGTATTCTGTTTTATCGTCTACATATTCGATAAAGAATTTTCTCATTTGCGCCTTCAGTCCATCTTTTTGAATAACAAACTCTGTGAAGTCGTCAAACTCCTCATATCCCGGACAAGACACAAAGATTCGAAGAGCTTCACCGTCTGGACTTTCGCTCGATATTTCGTAATCACAGATAAACACTGTACCGTCTCGGGGGTCATATTCTGTCTGTTTTCCCAAGCCCGTCTCAGAATCTATTTCGCTAAAATAATATTCTATGTGGTATCCCTTTTCTATCTCTCTAATAACTCGCCAATGACCCACCAGACGACTTGAAGGGGTAGATAAATCCCTACCACCACCTGGTTCAGGCGTATTGGTTGGTTCATGCGTATTGGTTGGTATCTCTACTGTTGGCGCATTACTGGCGCAACCTGCCAGAATAATGACCACAAGCAATATTAATAATTTTTTCATTGTCTTGCTCCAAAGGAAACGTCGATCCCTTTTACAATGTAATCGGCTAAGGCGCCAGCAATCGCACCGACAATGATTCTAGTTAGTAAAGCCATGGGTTCCATAATTTTCTCCTATAAATAGTAACTATATTCGTAGATTTTATCACTTTCATGCACAAATCGTTACCTCAAAAATGGTAAGTGAGTCAATATTCTGAATTTTCGTTCGGCTGCTCTTCGCTATCTCCTTCCCAGCTACCAGAGAGGGTATCTACATTACCCATTGCGCGGATGGTGTTCTCTATTTCCTCCATAATTTCTGGGTTCTCGTTGAGGAAATTTTTGGAAGCTTCGCGTCCTTGCCCTAAGCGCGTGTCCTTATATGAATAGAAGGAACCACGCTTATCGATTACTTCTAAAGTGGTCGCCAAGTCCAGAATATCGCCGGCTTTGGAAATTCCTTCGTTGTACATAATGTCAAACTCCGCTGTGCGGAAAGGCGCAGCGACTTTATTCTTGACCACACGCACGCGCACGCGGTTACCTACAATTTCCGCGCCGACTTTGATGGATTGCACTCTGCGGATATCCAAACGTACTGAGGCATAAAACTTAAGCGCCATACCGCCAGTGGTTGTTTCGGGGCTGCCGAACATCACACCAATTTTCTGGCGCAGCTGATTGGTAAAAACCACAGCCGTCTTGGTCTGGTTGATAGCGCCTGAAAGCTTGCGCAGTGCCTGAGACATTAACCTGGCTTGCACGCCCATAGTCGGGTCACCCATATCGCCTTCTATTTCAGCCCGTGGAACCAGCGCGGCAACGGAGTCAATCACTACTAAGTCCACAGCGCCAGAGCGCACGAGAGTTTCGGCAATTTCTAAAGCTTGCTCTCCGGTATCAGGTTGCGAGATAAGGAGTTCATCGATCTTTACACCGCAGCGGGCTGCATACTTAGGGTCCAGTGCATGCTCCATATCAATAAAAGCTGCTGTTCCGCCGCGCTTTTGGCATTCAGCTACGATATGCTGGCAGACCGTGGTCTTGCCGGAAGATTCGGGACCGAAAATCTCAGTTATCCGCCCACGCGGGATTCCGCCAACGCCTAATGCCAAATCTAAGGAAAGCGAGCCGGTAGGGATGGCATCCACTTGCATCGAGTGTGCTTCGCCTAAGCGCATGATGCTGCCTTCGCCATAGCGTTTGACAATGTCATTAAGAGCACGGTCTAAAACCGCTTTTTTTGCGTCATTCATGTTCTTATCCGCGTCGGGATTGGCTTGGTTCGAGGTTGGTTTTTTGGCAGCCATGGTTAATACTCCGTATTAAGTTGAAAATATTTTCTAATCAAATATAGCACAATTGTTCCAAAGGTCAAGTGCTAATCCGTAATTCTGCGGCATTCCATATAAAAACGTTTATCTTTTGCGTGTCCCATTGAGAAAGTCTTCCGCGGTAGGGCACCCTCATTAATGACGGTTTTAAAGAACGCGCTTTTACTGATTGGCGGCAGGTAGAAGCCGGCATTCCCCGGTCTCTGTCCGAGAGTACTGAGCACATCATCGCCATGCACGTAATCGATGCTCGTTTGTGGGTGCTCAGCTAAGTAGGCATCCAAGAAGTTCTGCAAGCTGCCGACTGGCAAATTGTGCTGCGGCTGGGTTAGTTCTATGAGCGTAAAACCCTGCTCTGAAAGCAAACCCATTTTTTGGCTTGGTCCACTTTGCGCTAAAACCATTTGCTTGAGCGTTTCAAAATTTGGTAGCGTGCTCAGGTGAATGTTAGGGGTAAAAGCAGTTTGCAGGTCTATAATGAAATTTGGGCTGACGTTGAAAAGTAAGCGATGAATGGCTTCAAATTGAATAGCTGGGTCATGTAAGTTTTCAATCTCTACGAGGGCATAACGCCCTGGATGGTCCGGGCCTACATGCGGCTTGAGTTCCTCCCAAATCGCTTTGGCTGTGGCTAAGGAATGATTGCCATCGCCCACAGCAAAGAGTAAGGGTGCTGTGCCCTCAGGCTGATTATATTTTTGAGCATACGCTTGCGGCGCGATTAAGCTAGCTAAAGCGTGGATAACGGCATCTAAAAGCTGAGGCTGGTCAACCCACCTTCCAGTGAGATGTCCGCTGTCCATCATCAAATCAAAATCATAGCAAATGGGTAAGTCAGCTTTTGCTTCCAGAACCGGGGAAAGGACGGAAAACTCAGGGTCATCATAGAGCACCAAGATATGCGGAAGCTCCAATGGTGCGCCGCGGCGCACGTGCATGCGCGGAGGTAAGCGTTCCAAGATGGTGCCTTCGGTAGCACGGATGAGGGTTTGAGAACCTCGGTGATAGTCATACGCTTCCAAATCCAACGCGAGCATCAGTCCAGTGCGCGTCTTGCCAGAAGCTTCCCGTTCAACCAAAATCATGCCTTGATGCCCTCTCAGGAGACCTGCGGACAAATATTGCTGCATGGCTACCTGCGTCCTCCGGATGCGCTGGTCAACATCTGGGCTGTTTAGCCAGACCTCAGGCAAAATCATGTGGAGGGTTGAGGGTGCATCCCCGACAAAATCACTCACCTCCTGCCAATATTCGGGCTGCGAGGTAAATTGATCGCAGGCAACCACTGCCCATTTTTGCAGATTAATTTCTGGTATAGGGAGAAGAATCTCAGGGATTCTGACACCGATTTGCTCGGCAACGCTCATGAGGGGAAATCCTTTCTGCAAAGAATTTCCCCTATTGTATCAGAGAAATTAATTACGCAAGGAAAGCAATCCCGACTGTACCGATACCCACATGCGTGCCCAACACGGGGCTTAATTCGCCACTGAACTCTTCTTTGATGGTAAAGCGTTCATGAGCTGCCTGGCGGAGTTCTTCCATTGCTGGCTGGGCAGCCGCAGAAACAAAACCAACCATTTCAAGCTCGCCCTGTGGACCGGCAATTTCCTCCGTCAGCTCGAGTAAGCGCGCATGCGCTTTTTTGGAAGTCCGCACGCGCTCCTTGGCTTCGATGAGGCCGCCGCGGAATTCGAGGATAGGTTTCATATCCAAAGCTGTGCCTAGAAAAGCAGCTGCTGAGTTAATCCTGCCACCTTTCCGCAAGTTTTCCAGCGTTTCCACTGAGAAGTAAATCTTTACGCGGCTGGCAACATCCAGCGCGATTTCACGGCATTCTTGCAAGGAAGCGCCGGCTTTGGCGGCTCGAGCAACTTTCATCAAGATGATGCCTAAACCCACCGAGACTGATTTGGTATCCAGCACTTCGATGCGGCCAATCGGGAACTGACCAGCGGCGGCTGAAGCAGAGAGGAATGTCCCAGAAATGCCGGCTGAAAGTGGCAAGGTGATGATGTCGTAACCCTGGTCAATAAGGGGTTGATACACCTCAACAAACGCAGATATGCTTGGTTGAGACGTGCTTGGCAGCGTTTTCGAAGTCGCCAAGCGTTCGTAGAACTCTTTTGTGGTGAGTTCAACCTGGTCGATGTAAGATTTACCATCCCAGTGAATGATAAGGGGAACCGTCTGAATGTTATATTCCTCCATTGCGCCTTCTGGAAGGTTTATGGTACTGTCCGTAATAATTGCAACTTTATTTGCCATTGTTTCACCTCTGAAAAAAGTTTACTTTATGATTAACACTAAATCAGGTAAATAGTTCTAAATGGTTTCCCAGCCTTGGAACCACTGAAAGAAAGCTTAATTCATGTGAAGGCGAGTTTTAAGGTAAGATATAGCATTGAAATCTTGAATACTCAGAGAATTTTATGTTCGAAACCTTAACCGATAAACTGAATAGTATCTTCCAAAACCTCAGGCGGCGCGGCAAGCTGAGCGAAGCCGACGTGGAAACTGCCATGCGCGAGGTGCGCTTGGCTTTGTTAGAAGCAGATGTCAATTATGCTGTAGTGAAATCCTTTACCCAGCGGGTTAAAGAACGCGCCATAGGTGCGGAAGTTTCTAAAGCGCTCAACCCTGCCCAGCAGGTCATTAAAATCGTCAACGAGGAGCTGATCAAGACCTTAGGCAGCGCCGAACCGCTAAACTTAAAGGGCGAAAAGCCCTATGTAATCATGCTTGTAGGCTTACAAGGCTCAGGTAAAACGACAGCAGCGGCAAAGCTTGCCAAAAATTTACGCTCTAAGGGGGAGCGTGTCATGCTTGTGGCAGCTGATATTTACCGCCCAGCAGCTGTTAAGCAATTGCAAACCCTGGGCGAAAAGTTAGATATCCCAGTTTACAGCCAGGAAGGCGCTAAGCCTGTGCAAATCGTACGTGGTGCCTACGAAGCTGCCAAGAAGGGCGCATATTCGGTGATTATTTTGGATACCGCTGGGCGTTCGCAGCTCGATGATGCTTTGATGGACGAACTGGTGGGCATTCAATCCACAATCAATTGCAATGAGATCTTGCTCGTCGTGGATGCGATGACCGGTCAGGAAGCACTCAACATTGCTCAAGGTTTCCACAAAGCTATCCCGATTACAGGGCTGATTATGACCAAGATCGATGGCGATGCACGTGGCGGCGCTGCAATTTCTATTCGGGAAGTAACGGGCATCCCCATTAAGTTCTTGGGGACAGGCGAAGGTTTGGATGCCATTGAAGTTTTTGACCCCGCGAGGATTTCTTCGCGCATTTTAGGTATGGGCGATATGCTCGGCTTGATTGAAAAGGCAGAAAGCGCCTATACCGAGCAAGTGGATGCCAAGGAAGCTGAACGGATGCTCTCTGGCGAATTCACATTGGATGATTTTGCCAAGCAGCTTAAACAGATGAAAAAGATGGGCCCGTTAGGGTCAATCATGGAGATGCTGCCAGGGCAGTATAGCGCCGTTGCGCGTAATGTGGATCATCGCGAGGTGGAAAATCAACTGACCACGGTCGAGGCTATTATCAATTCCATGACTATGCAGGAACGGCGCAATCCTAAGATCCTCAATGCCAGCCGGCGCAGGCGGATTGCTGCTGGTAGTGGCAAAACTGTCCAAGATGTAAACCGGTTGATGAAACAGTTTCAAGATATACAAAAGCTCTTAAAACAATTACAAAAAACCGGAGGACGTGGTAATATAAACCGATTAATAGGTTCATCTCGGAACTGAGGATAAGGATATGCTTCCTTCAGCATTCTCTCAACCTTTGAATCGGAACCTGGATTATATTTTAGAAATATAAGGAGTAATAACTCAATGGTACGCATTCGTTTACGCCGTGTTGGCTCTAGGCATCAACCGCATTATCGTGTGGTAATCGCTGACAAAGAAAGCCCTCGCGACGGCAAATTTATCGAGGTTGTCGGTCATTACAATCCAAGAACCGAACCAAGCACGATTGTTTTTGATGAGGAAAAGATTTATCACTGGTTAGATGTTGGCGCTCAACCCTCAGAAGCCGTGGAAAAACTTTTCAAAATCGTCAAACTTGATGAACGCTATCAGCGCTTGAAAGCTGGCGAACCTCAGGAGACTTTACTGGCAGAAGCTGAAGAACTTTATAAGTCCCGTGTGAAGGATCCTTCCACCACACACGTCAAAGCCTAAACACACGCACTGCATAGGATTTTCCAGGGGATTACATGTCCCCTGGAAATATAATTGCAAAGAGGAAGCAGAGCATAGATGAAAGAAGATAACTTGAGCGAATTGCTCGAATATCTAGCAAAATCCCTGGTAGAACACCCAGAAGAGGTGCGAGTACGCTCTCATCGTAGTGGTTCGATGGTTTATCTGGACTTGACCGTCAATCCAGAGGATTTGGGGCGCGTGATTGGCAAACATGGACGCATTGCTACTGCCACGCGGACGCTTTTGCGCGTTGCTGCAGCCAGAAATGGGCAGCAAGTGACCATGAACGTCGTCGATACTGATTAATATTAACTTTTGAAATGACCAATATGGAAGAATTGCAAACAGGCTCTGGAACGCTTGAAGAGCCTGTTTTCGTGCTAATTGGTCGGTTGCAAAGAGTGCACGGCATCGATGGGGAAATCGCTATGCGAGTGTTTACGGATTTTCCTCAACGCATTCGCCACGGTAAGCAGGTTTTTATCGGTGAAGCTCATCGGCAAATGATTATTGAGAGCGTGCGCCCTAAAGCTGAGCTGTTGTTGCTGACTTTTAAAGGGATATCCACACGCGAAGCAGCCCAAGAACTGACTAACCTTGAAGTGTTTGTGGAAACTCGCAATCTGCCAAAATTGCCCGAAGGCAAGTATTACCACCACCAGATCCTGGGGTTGCAAGTTTACGAGGGCGAAGAGCTGCTAGGGCAAATCAGCGAGATCATCGAGACCGGTGCTAATGATGTCTTTGTTATCCGCCAGACGAGCGGGGGGGAATTGCTCATCCCCAACATTCCTGAGGTTGTATTAGCTGTCGAATTAGAAGAAAAGCGCATGCTCGTCCATCTTCTGGAAGGCTTGAGGGGATAGCCTTGGACGAGCTGGAATATTGGCTGGCATTTAGCAGCATTAAGGGAATTGGAGCAGTGCGTTTCCGGCGCCTGCTGGCTTATTTTGGCGAACTTTCGCGGGCTTGGCAGGCTTCTAAGGCTGAACTCTTGGCGGCAGGGCTTACCGAACACATGGCAGCTGCTATCATAGAGAAGCGTGAAACCTTAGAGGTAGGGAGTTTACAAACTGAATTAGCTGAAAAGGGTATTCAAGTGCTCACTTGGAATGACTCAGGTTACCCACGCTACCTCAAGGAAATTGACCAGCCACCGCCGGTGCTCTATTACCGAGGAAGCATCCTGCCTGAGGACGACTTGGCTATAGCCATTGTGGGGACACGCAGCGTAACTGCGTATGGCAAGCAGCTCACCAAGGATACCGCAGCATATTTAGCCAGTAATGGCGTCACGATCGTAAGCGGATTGGCGCGGGGTGTGGATGCAATTGCTCATCAGACTGCGTTAGAAGCTGGCGGAAGGACTTTAGCAGTACTTGGCTCAGGCGTCGATATCATTTACCCACCAGAGCATCGTAAGTTAGCGGAGCAAATCATCCAGCACGGCGCTTTACTTAGTGATTACCCGCCGGGGACCAAACCGGATGCGATTAACTTCCCACCGCGCAACCGCATCATTTCAGGGCTCTCGCGTGGAACTGTGGTGATTGAGGCAGGCGAAAAAAGCGGTGCCTTGATTACCGCCAAATTTAGTGCTGATCAAGGACGGGATGTTTTTGCTGTACCTGGCTCGGTGCTCTCACCGATGAGCCGCGGTACGAATAATCTACTGGCAGCCGGCGCTATTCCTCTTACGAGCCCTGCTGTGATCCTGGAGAACCTTAACCTGCCTAAGCAAATGCGTTTGCCGAAAGCTGATGAGCCAGATTTAGATGCAGAAGAAGCGCGTGTACTGAGCGCACTCGGTGCCGATACATTACATATTGATGATTTATGCCAAAAAATGGATACAAGCATTGAAAAGCTGACCGCCCAGCTCACACTCATGGAGTTGAAAGGTTTGGTCGAGCGCGTTAAGGGAATGGAATACGCCGCAATTCAAAGCTGGAAGTTCGATTAACCTCTATTAAAATCGTAAACTTATACAAAGCATTTCCAGCTCTTGCAGCTGGTAAAAATGCTTGTGGTATGATAGGTGCGTTTTTAAAGAAGGTACACGAGGAGTTATTTTTGGAAGCATATTGTATGAAATGTAAACAAAAGCGGGAGATGGTTAATCCCGTTGCAAGCTTTACAGTTAATGGCAAGCCCATTACCAAAGGGCATTGCGCTGTGTGTGGAACCACAGTTTCCCGCATGGGGATGACTGAAGCCCACGCCGGCTTGGAGCAACCAACAGCTTCTCCAGCAGTAGAGCAAAACAAGCCAAAGATCCGTGAGCCTAAGGTTAGGCAGTTGAAAGCAAACAAGCCGAAAAAGGGCGAACGATCAAAAAAGAGCAAGAAGAGTGGATTTGCTACACGGGGGGCATCCGGGAAAGAATTGGTCATAGTTGAGTCGCCTGCCAAAGCTAAAACCATTGGTAAGTTCTTAGGGAATGATTACACGGTGGTGGCTTCAGTGGGGCATGTCCGGGATTTGCTTAAGTCTCAGTTGAGTGTGGACGTGGAACATGATTTTACGCCTAAATACCGAGTCCCTAATGAAAAGCGTCCTTTAGTTAACGAGATCGCGCAATTAGCCGAGGAAAGCTCTAAAGTATATCTAGCAACAGATCCGGACCGCGAAGGTGAATCGATTGCATGGCATCTGATGGATGCTGCAGGTATCCCACCGGAGAAAACTGAACGTGTAGTCTTTCACGAAATCACAAAAGAAGCTATTGATGGAGCTTTTGCTCATCCACGCGAGGTGGATATGGATCTGGTCAACGCACAGCAAGCGCGTAGAATCCTCGATCGACTGGTTGGCTATAGCGTCAGTCCGATTCTGTGGAATAAAGTTCATGGCGGGCTTTCGGCGGGTAGAGTGCAATCGGTGGCTTTACGCTTGATTGTGGAGCGCGAACGTGAAATTCAAGATTTTATCCCCCAAGAATATTGGTTGATTTCTGCGGTTTTCACCCCTGAGGGCAGCAAAAAAACTTACACAGCCAGCCTAAAGAAAATCAATAATAAAGACCTGGACTTGCCTAATGAAGATGCTGCTAACCAAGTGGTGAAAGATTTACTTCAGGCAGCTTACCAGTTGGATTCCATCAAACAGTCGCAAAAGAATATTAAACCCTCTGCACCTTTCATCACCAGCACCATGCAACAGGATGCCTCACGGCGTTTGGGCTTCTCAGCGAAAAAGACCATGGCTGTTGCACAGCAGCTCTACGAGGGTATTGATATTGGCAACGGCGGTGAAACAGGCTTGATAACCTATATGCGTACGGATTCTGTGCATGTTGCACCTAAAGCCATTATCGAGGCACGCTCTTATATTAAAGCAAACTTCGGAGATGAATACTTGCCTGAGCAAGTGCCGCAGTATAAAACCCGAGCCGCATCCGCACAGGAAGCTCACGAAGCTATCCGCCCAACCTCGGTGATGTATAAACCAGCTGACATTAAGCAGTATCTGACTAATGATCAATACCAGCTTTACAACCTGATTTGGAAGCGCTTTGTCGCTTCGCAGATGACACCCGCCATTTTGGAGATTACCACAGTAGAGGTTTCCGGAAAGTCGGAAAAGAATAATTATCTATTCCGTGCCAACTCAAGTAAGTTAATCTTTAATGGCTTCAAGGCAGTTTATGAAGAAGCCAAAAATGAGGACGAGTCCGAGCAGGAAGAAGAAGCGGATTTGCCCTTGGAGGAAATGGCAGAAGGTCAAAAGCAAGAGCTGATTAAGGTGGACCCATCGCAACACTTTACCCAACCGCCGCCACGCTTCAGTGAAGCATCGCTCATACAGGTTTTGGAAGAGAATAAGATTGGGCGTCCATCAACGTATTCTCCGATCCTTTCGACCATTCAAGCACGTGGTTACGTCACCATGGAAAAGAAACGTCTGGTCCCCACAGAAGTCGGTTTTATCGTCAACGACTTACTTGTAGAGTATTTCCCAGCGATTGTGGATATCGGTTTTACTTCAGAAATGGAGGAGCAGCTGGATGAAATTGCCAATGGAAAAGTGGATTGGGTGGAGGTGATGCGGGAATTTTATGGTCCCTTCGAAGTCAGCTTAGCACATGCCAAAGAAAATATGCCGGTTACTAAAATCGAACCAGAAAAGCTCGGACGTGAATGCCCACTGTGTGGCCATGAGCTTGTCTTGCGTAATGGGAGATTTGGCAAGTTTATTAGCTGCAGCAACTTCCCAACCTGCCGCTATACCGAAAGCTACTTAGAAACCATTGGGATCAAATGCCCCAAGTGCAAAGAAGGTGAAGTCGTACGAAAGCGTACCCGTAAAGGGAGGGTCTTCTATGGCTGCTCGCGCTACCCAGAGTGCGACTTTACATCTTGGAACCAACCGCTAGAAAAAGCGTGCCCCAATTGCGCGGGAACGCTGGTGGCACAAAATAAACATCATGCCCGCTGCCTCAATTGCGAAAATGTTTTTGACCTTGAAGAGCTGCAGCCTCAGGAAAGCTAAATTGGTATGAATCCTGCATCTTCATGAATAGGCTTACTATTAAAAGAGGTGCAGGAACATGGAAAACATTATCGACACCATCAAAACCGAACTACGGGAACCTAAGAAGTTAGCGATTTCAGCTGCAGTTTTAGGCTTACTTGTGGGTTTACTCATCGGCTGGGTGATCTGGCCCGTACAATGGGTGGATACCAATGCCGAAACTATGCGCCCGGACCTGCGCGTAGATTACCTGCGCATGGTCATTACCAATTACAACTTGACTTTTGACCAAGCTAAAGCACAGCAGCTTTATCAAGAACTGGGCAGCCAAGCCGAGGCAACCTTAGCTGAAGTCCAGGCGAACCCAGGTTTCCTCAATCAAGATCAAATTAACCGCTTTGTTACAGCCGTTAATGCTGAACCAGTTGCGCTATCTCCAGCAGCTTCTGGGGAGCAGACCAATACCGATGCAGCTGCGGAGAAAGACGGGAATCCTTTGCTTAAATTAGGCTTGATATTGCTGGGTTTACTTGTGGCGGGCGCAGCTTTCGTTTACTTCTTTTTCTATAGCAACCGCGTAAAAACACATCCTGGTGCTTTGGATAACATTCGCCCTGCGGCAGTGCCTGCAACGGCTCGCGCTAGCGCTTCCACTCAAAGCATTCCAGTTAATCACCAACCCATTGCTGTACCTTTTACCACACGGAATGCCTCGGTCTCAACTCCCACGGTTGTTTCTGCGGCTAAAGCTCAACCAAACCGTGCAACCATGGTGCAGGAAAAACCGATAGCCCAGTTTATGACCACGTATATGTTTGGAGATGACTTATATGATGATTCTTTTACCTTTGATGCGCCTAATGGTGAATTCTTAGGAGAATGCGGCGTAAGCATTTCTGATACGATCGGTGTCGGTGATCCCAAAAAGATTTCTGCTTTTGAAATCTGGCTGTTTGATAAAAACGACATTCAGACAGTCACGAAAGTAATGATGAGCGAACATATCTTCAATGACCCCAATCTCCGTCAACGCTTGGAAATTAAAGGCGAACCGGTTTTAGCTGAACCTGGCAAACTATTTGAGTTGGAGACTGCAACACTGCGCATGGAAGCTCGCATCGTGGACATGGCTTACGGTGATTTACCCTTGCCACCGCAGAGTTATTTCCAACGCGCGACGGTAGAATTAGCTGTTTATCGTCGGTAAAAACACAAAAATGTGAAAAAACCGGCTGGAGCTTAAGTAAATCTTCCAGCCGGTTCGCATTGATTTAGCCTTATTACTCAATTTTAACGACTTTGAAACGTATCGTGCCGCCAGGTGCATTTACGATGATGGTGTCGCCTTTGTGTTTGCCAATGAGAGCTGCACCTAAGGGTGATTCGTAAGAAATTTTGCCAGCCTTCGGGTCGGCTTCATTAGCCCCCACCAGTTCATAGACTTCTTCAGGGTAATCGCCTTCTTGAAGCGTAACTTTGTTGCCAATCTGGATTTCGTGGGTATTGGTATTGTTTTCATCAACAACCGTTGCGTTCTTGAGAATGGCTTTGATTTCCTGGATACGGCCTTCGAGGAATCCCTGGTCTTCTTTCGCAGAAATGTAGTCTGCATTTTCAGAAAGATCGCCCATTTCAATCGCACTCTTGAGCCGACGGGAGATTTCTTGACGGCGCGGGCCTTCCAATTCTGCTAATTCCTGCTCTAATTTAAGTTTTCCTGCTCGTGTAATAAATTGCTCATTTCCTATCATTGATAAACTTCCTATGGTAATACGTCTGCATCAAACAGCCGTTTGTATTCATCGATTGCGAAGCGGTCGGTCATGCCGGCGATGTAATCGCAAATCGTCCGTTCCAACCCCCGCTCGGGTATAAACTCCTGGACCTCAGTAGGCAGTGTTTTCGGGTTGGCTTGATAAATATTAAAAAGTTCTGTCACTATAATTTCTGATTTGGCAGCCATACGCACCACGCGATAATGACGGTAGAGGTTCGAAAAGAGAAAATCCTTAAGTTCGCGATTGCGGCGGTACATGTCTTCACTAAATCCAGCCACATTAAAAGGCAGCTTTTGTACATCGAGCGCTGTTTTGACGTTGCTGCGGCGCAAGTAGCGATCGGTGGATTGGATGAGGTCTGTGACCTCAAAATTAATCAAGCGGCGGATAATCTGATGGCGGGAAAGGGAATCCAAAGTTTCACTGCGTCGCCGACCGATGCTCTCGTTGATAATCTCCCAAAGGGCAATGCCATCCAGTTGGTTCGGTGTGATCATGCCAGAGCGTAAGCCATCATCCAAATCATGAGATGTGTAAGCCAAATCGTCAGCTAAGTTGGCAATTTGTGCTTCCAGATGCCCGCGTAACTCAGGGTTGAACTGCTTCGCTTCAGCGATATCGTAATCAGTTTCGTGCTTGACCATGCCTTCCAATACTTCCCAGCTCAAATTTAGACCGGGGAAGTCCGGGTAACGGGCTTCGAGCACAGTGACGATGCGTAGAGATTGACTGTTGTGGTTAAACCCGCCGAAGTCCTTCATCAGGCGCGCTAGTGCATTTTCACCAGAGTGCCCGAAAGGCGGGTGACCTAAGTCATGCGCTAAGCAGATGGTCTCGACCAAATCTTCATTCAGCCCCAAAGAACGGGCGATGGAGCGCCCAATTTGAGCCACCTCAAGCGTGTGGGTTAGGCGAGTGCGGTAATAATCGCCCTCGTGGTTGATGAATACTTGGGTTTTATATTCCAGACGGCGGAATGCGGTTGTATGCAGGATGCGCTCGCGGTCACGCTGAAAACGAGGCCGAAAGTCAGCCTCTTCTTCTGGGTGAAGCCGACCTTTTGAATCTTTGCTGTGAACAGCATAAGACGCCAAGGTTTGGCTCTCATATTCTTCCAGTTGCTGCCTGGTATAAATCATCCTGCATTCCTTTTCGCTAAGTTCTGCACAAAAAATTCTCGGTGTACCCTATCAGGGAACCACACTCCCGCTATTATAGTGTGTAATGCTCAAAAGGCTTTCCAAATGTAAAAGCTGAGAGTGATATCGCTATACCTCAGTGGATTAACGTCCCGACAGGTTTGCCTTGCATTGCTTTGCTGAGGTTAGTTGGGTCTTCAGCACTAAAAATACGCACTTCCAATCCTGGTAGCTCATGGCAAAGTCCTTGCATCAGGTTCACCTTGGTGAGCATTCCACCGGTCACGTCTTGGCTGGCAGAACCCTGCAGGATACTTGAAAGTTCTTCATCGCGGTTAATCATAGGAATTAGATGAGTATTCGCTGGGAAATCAGCAAAAACACCCTCTTCACTGCCCGCGAGGAAGATGCGTGCTGGTTTCAGCTGCTTGGCTAAATAGACAAACAGGTCCTCGGTTGAAAGGATGGTGCCACCAAGCGCCGTATCCACAACCACATCCCCGTAAACCAAGGGGATAAGCCCATGAGCCAGCACGCTGCGCATTGGCGTAAGCTCCCATTGTTGCACAATATGGTTGGCGGTGAAGGTTGCAGCCGAAGGCGGGAAGCTAATCACTGGCAAGCGCGCTTTTGCGGCGAGGTGGACGACAATCTGGTTCAGCTTACGCGCGCTTAGCCAAACTTCCTGGAACCCTTGCCAGTCTTCTGGTGTAGAAACGCCTTCGCGAGTGCCAAACTTATGCGCGGCATGATGCCCAAAGGAGCCCGATCCATGCCCAATCAGGATCTTCAAGCTTGGCTCGCGTTGCAATTGCTGACGTATTTCCTGAAGCAGCGCAAAGATTATATCGGCTCTCGCGCTTTCTGCTTGGTCTTTATCAGTAATCAAGGAACCACCGAGCTTAATAAACAGCAGATTGGGATCCAGATCAGTCATGGTCTTGCACCCCTTTCAGATCAGTCTGGTAAATGTTGACTGCGCCAGCTGAAAGCAGTGCTTTCCTGACTGCCTCCTGGGTTTCCGGCGTGACCAAGGCGAGCATGTTTCCGCCTTTACCACCGCCGGTTAGCTTAGCGCCCAGAGCGCCGGCTTGGCGCGCAGCAATGATGAGCTGATCCAACGCTTCACATGAGAGATTGAGCTGGGCTAAAAGTGCTTGGTTGGCATTCATCGCTTCGCCTAAAGCGCTTAGGTCTCCTTGCTCAAAAGCTTTCTTGCCCAAAAGAGCAATCCTTCCGATTTCCGCAAGCGCAGCCTCGATAAACTGGGGGTTACGTTCACGCTGCTGCGCAAGGTAAGCCACGGTGTCTGCAGTCGCCTTTTTTATGCCGCTATCGGCAATCAAAAAATGTAAGTTTTTACTTGGATAAACAAACTCGATGGGTTCACCTTTGCGAAATAAAATCGGTTGCTCATAAACGATTACAGTATTATCAATACCCGATGGGTTGCCATGCATCAACCTCTCAGTCTCAAAGGCTAAGCGGTTAAGCGTTTCCTTCTCGAGAGGATGCCCTAAAAAAGCTGAAAGTGCCCGCATCGTCGCCACTGCAATTGCAGCGCTGGCTCCCAATCCAGCTGATATTGGGATATCAGAATAAATCGTCAGCTTACAGGTTGGCGTTTGGGAAACCCCTAATTCGGCGAGGACCAACTCTACTGCTTTACGCAGGAAGTTATCCTCGGGTAGCGCTTGTAAGGGTTGGTTCAGTTGAAGCTCGGGAGCTTTGATGTGTAGTGTGCCAGTGGGAGCGTTGATCCATGGCTCGATCACGCAGCGCACTTTTAGCCCCGAAAATGGTATGGCTAAAGCGGGTTGACCGTAGACAACAGCATGTTCTCCTAAAAGGATGAGCTTTGCACAGGCGCTGGAAGAAATAACTGGCATTTTTACCTTAGTAAATAAAATAAATAATCACAATAACAGCCAGAGCCCAAAAAAGCACCACCAGCTGCAATGGGCGGTCCCGGAGCAGGGCTTCTTCTGGGGCGGCAGCCAAGTGACTATTTTCGATAATGTACATATATCGGAATAGACCGTAGAGCACAAAGGGAATGGTTAACATCATCGCGTACGTGTTCACGGCTGGATGGGCGGAAAAGGTATAGAGACAATAAGTGATGAGAGTAGCACACAGGACAATATTAATATAATCTTTGAGCAGCGGGATTGAGTAGCCAGCCAAAACGTTACGGTGCTCGCTGGCATGGGTTTCTAACATCTTCAGCTCGGAGAGGCGTTTGCCAAAACCTAAAAAGATCGCGAGCAAGGTGGTGATGAGGAACAGCCATGGTGAGAAATAATTAACCGTAATCACGACCACGCCGGCGATTACGCGTAAAACAAAACCGAAAGCGATGATCATCACATCCAGAATCAAGACCTTCTTAAGCCACTTGGAATAAGCCAAAATGAGCAAGGTGTATGTTAAACATACCCAACCAAATTCAATGGAGAGCAAAAATGCTGCTGGAAAAGCAATGAGCGCTAAAATAACAGCCAAAAGGATTGCATGCTGAACACTTAGGCGTCCAGACGCAATCGGGCGGTTTTTCTTCTGCGGGTGCAAGCGATCTGCTTTGATATCCAACAAATCATTGAGGGTATAGGTCAGACCGGAAACAACGCAGAAAATCAGCGTGGCAAGTAGCACGCGCAAGAATGGCTGCAGGTTAAGTAACTGTCCATCAAAGACTAAGCCAGCAAAAATGACCAGATTTTTTATCCATTGTTTAGGACGCAAAGTTTCGAGGATAGCTTGCATGCAGGATATATTATCATTAATTGTAAACTTCCAATGCGGAGAGAATTCGAAAAAACCGATTAGAATAGAGCCATGAGAAAAGTTAGGGTAGACCAACACTTGGTGAACTTAGGCTTAGTGGAGAGTCGCAATCGTGCCCAGCGCGCCATCGATGAAGGCTTGATTAAAGTCGATGGCACTATAGCGAGCAAAGCATCGCAGATGGTGGCTCCAGATTGCAATATATCCATTATAGCCAGACCGGAGTTTGTCTCGCGCGCTGGGTTGAAGCTCAAAGCCGCCCTAGAACATTTTAAGCTGAGCCCTCTGAATAAAATCTGTGCCGATGTAGGCGCTTCCACCGGCGGATTTACAGACTGTCTGCTTCAACATGGCGCTCGCAAGGTCTATGCCATTGATGTTGGGCAAGGAGAGCTGCACGAATCCTTGCGTAACAATCCACTCGTTGTGGTCATGGAACATACCAACGCTCGGCAGCTCAAGAGCCTGCCCGAACCGGTTGATTTCGTGACCATCGATGTCTCCTTCATTTCTTTGGATTTTATTTTGCCAGCGGTGCTTAACTGGTTTGGAGGTAAACCCGGCGAAGTGGTCGCTCTGGTTAAACCTCAGTTTGAAGCCGGGCGGGAAATCGTGAAGCACACCAACGGTGTCATTCGGGATAGCGCTGTACACGCCCAGGTTTTAGAGCAGGTAATGACTTTAGCTCAAAAACTGGGCTATGGCTTGGTTGGGCTCACCCGCTCTCCGCTTACAGGTTCGGACGGAAACACTGAATTTTTACTAGCGCTACGCGTAGGTAGTAATTCCGATCAAATATCCATTCCCGAGGCAATATCTCAGGTGATTTCGCAGGAAAATGAATAGGGAGGAGCGAACGTCACTGAAGCCTCATGGAAAATATCCGTAATTTTTGCATCATTGCCCACGTCGATCACGGCAAATCCACTTTAGCTGACCGAATGCTCCAATTGACCGGCACCATCTCTGCACGTGAGATGACTGAGCAAGTGTTGGATAACATGGAATTGGAACGCGAGAAAGGCGTCACAATCAAAGCCTCGGCTGTGCGTATGGTCTATCATGCCAGGGATGGGCAGGATTATGAGTTTAACCTCATCGATACCCCTGGGCATGTCGACTTTAATTATGAGGTCAGCCGAGCACTTTATGCGTGTGAAGGCGCGGTATTAGTTGTGGATGCAACCCAAGGGATTGAGGCACAAACGTTAGCTAACCTTTACTTAGCATTGGATGCTAACCTGGTCAATATTCCTGTAATTAACAAAATTGACCTTCCCAGCGCGCAGGTGGATGCGGTCAAAAAAGACTTGGTGAACCTCTTAGGTGTAGCTGAAGAAGAAATCATTCCCATCAGCGCCAAAACGGGGCAAAACGTGGACCTGGTACTCGAGGCAATTGCTCAAAAGGTTCCGCAGCCATCTCGAAATATTGACCAGCCTTTGCGAGCGCTAATTTTTGATTCACACTATGACCCATATAAGGGCGTGATTGCGTACGTACGGGTGTTTGATGGCAAACTCGAACCTAACGACCGTATTATGATGATGGCGAATGGCATCCGCACACAACCAATTGAGATTGGTGTTTTTTCGCCGGATTTACGCCCGATTGATAAATTGGAAGCAGGTGATGTAGGTTATATCGCTACAGGGCTCAAAACAGTCTCAGAATGCCGCGTGGGGGATACCATCACCAATGCGGTAAAGCCGGCAGCTGAAGCCCTCCCGGGTTATCGCAAGGCTAAACCCATGGTTTTTGCCGGTGTGTACCCTACTGAAGGCGAGGATTACCCTAACCTCAAAGATGCTCTCGAGAAGCTGCAACTCAATGATGCTTCGCTAAGTTTTGAACCTGAATCGAGCGAAGCCCTCAATTTTGGCTTTCGTTGCGGGTTTTTGGGTTTGTTTCACATGGAGATTATTCAGGAGCGGCTGGAGCGCGAGTACAACCTGGATGTGGTTTTCACTGCTCCTTCGGTGGAATATCAGGTGCTGCTGACTAATGGCGAGGTGATCACGATCGATTCCCCCGCCGATCTTCCCGATGAGAGCCGCATTGTTGAAATTCGTGAGCCTTGGCTAACCCTCAACATCTTTACGCCATCGGAATATTACGGCGTGGTGATGGACTTAGTCAAGCGCAAGCGCGGTATTTACATTAGCGAAGAATACCCATCAGCTAATCGTGTGCAACTCAACTTCGAAATCCCGCTTTCTGAGATCATCGTCGACTTTTTCGATCTGCTCAAATCTGGAACACGCGGCTATGCTTCCATGGATTATCAGTTCTTAGAATATCGCGCAGGTGACTTGGTCAAATTGGAGATTCTCATCAACGGCGATAAAGTCGATGCGCTTACCGCCATTGTGCATAAAAACGATGCCTATCATAAAGGTCAGGCTCTGGTCAGCAAACTTAAAGAGCTCATCCCGCAGCAGCTTTTTACCATCCCGATTCAAGCCTACTCACAAGGCAAGGTAATTTCCCGCGCCAATGTTAAAGCTTTACGCAAAGACGTCTTGGCTAAATGTTACGGTGGTGATATCACGCGCAAAAAGAAGCTGCTTGAAAAACAAAAAAAAGGGAAAAAACGTATGAAAATGGTTGGCAGCGTCGAAATCCCCCAAGAAGCCTTTATGGCGATGCTGAGGTTAGAAGATTAATGCCACACGAGCCTAAAAAAGCTAATCTTTCCAGTGTTTTACGCTGGCTGCTGCCAGTGGTAATTACAGCAGCCGCGATCTATTTTCTCAGTCAACAGGTTGATTTCAATCAGGTCGGGGCTGCTTTCCGCCGCGTGGAAGCCACCACCATCCTAAGCGTGGCAGGATTGTTCCTTTTGAGCCTTGTCTTGCGCGTGATTTGCTGGTTTTTTTTGTTAGAAGGGAAATTCACCTTTTGGGAAGCTTTTTTTGGAATTAATGCCGGCTATTTACTAAACAATGTTTTGCCTTTTAAATTAGGCGAATTTGGACGGGCAGCCTTATTGGCTGGAAAGGGCAAAACTAAAGCTGGTTTTATGGAAGTACTCGCCAGCATCATCACGGAGCGCACGCTGGATTTCTTTTTAGCCGCAACCTACTTCTTGTTGATGCTCCCGAGGGTGGTAAGTGCACGCTCGATGCAAACTTTAGCCAGCATAGTGTTGGTGCTTACTGTGTTGTTATTCATTGTGGCAGGTTTGGCTGCGCGCAATTTAAAGAATATAGACGCTAAACTCCAAACCCGTTGGGCTGATAAACCACGTCTGTTGCGCTGGCTGCCCAGGATAAACGGCTTCTTAGCGGGATTTCAGATTCTGCTCGATCCGATCAGATTTCTGTATGCGCTTTTATTGCTAGCAGCCAGCTGGATGTGCTCGATGGGATCCGTTATAGTGTTGCAGCGAGTGCTCTTGCCCGCCAGCCAAGATTGGTGGTCTGTATTCATCGTCGCTGGCGGATCTTTTGCTAACGCCTTGCCTGCCGCTCCAGCTAATTTGGGGGTGTATGAAGCCGCCAACGTGGCGCTCTATGGTTTATTGGGTGTGGAGCAATCCACAGCATTGGCTATTGCGCTCATTTTACATGCGGTGCAATTCATTGGAACCAGCCTTCTTGGTATGGTAGGCATTTATATCCTTGGTGAAAGCTTTGGCAGCCTGGCAAGTAAAGCTACCCATTGGCGCAAGCAGCAAGGAGATCTTGCTTGAAAATTTTAATTTCTGCCACTTACTTCGAGCCCTATAAATCTGGGCTCTCGATTTATGCTTTGCGGGTAGCGCAAGGTTTGGTGAAATTAGGGCACGAAGTGGTGGTTCTGACTTCCCAATTCACTCCGGACTTACCGCTCGAGGAAGACATAGATGGCGTGAAGGTTGTGCGAATCCCCGTTCTCCTGCGCATTTCCAAAGGCGTGATTCTGCGCGGGCTGCGTGCAGCCTTACGAGACTGGGTGGCATGGGCGGATGTGGTCAACCTGCACTTGCCGCAGTTCGAATCGCCAAGCTTTGCCCTCGAATGCAGGCGGCAAGCTAAACCGCTCGTGCTCACTTATCACTGTGACCTGGAAATGAGCGCTAGTCTGCTCAACCGGCTGGCTAGCTGGGGTACCCAGCAGCGCCAGGCTGGCGTGCTGCGCCAGGCAGATATCATAGTGCAGAACTCGCTGGATTATGCCGAGCATTCCCCCTGGCTCAAGCCGTACCTTGCAAAGGTGCGAGAGGTGCCAACCCCGATTGATTGGGTGCGCACCTCGCCGCAGGAAATACAGGCATTTAGAACAAAATATGGTCTACAGCCGGACGAGCGCATTTTAGGGCTTGCTGGGCGCGTGGCTACCGAGAAGGGTTATGAATACCTTATCGCCGCGCTGCCAAAGGTACTAGCAGTCTACCCACAAACTCGTGTGGTGCATGCCGGTACTTGGAAGGGTGTTTTGGGTGAGGAAGCGTATCAGGCAAAGATCGAAGCGCTGCTTGAACCATTTGGTGAGCACTGGAAGCCGCTTGGTTTCCTGCCGGATGAAGAATTCCGTGCCTTTTTCGGGGCGTGTGACGCGCTTATTTTCACCAGCCTGAACCGCACAGAATCTTTTGGCATTGTCCAGATTGAAGCTATGCTGCAAGGTACGCCCGTGATCGCCTCGGATCTACCCGGTGTGCGCCAACCCGTCTTGAACACGGGCATAGGTAAAATCGTGCCCATACGCGACGCTGATGCCTTAGCAAAAGCCATCATCGCTACATTGGACGAGGGCAAGGCTAAATTGCCCAACGCAGAGGATTATCTGAGAAAATTTGCCAAGGAGGAAGTGGCTCTAATGTATCAAGCACTCTTCAAAGAGGTGCTACACTCATGAGGGAGCTTTCTGCCAACGAGTTGGATGAGATTTGCTGGAAGCATCTTTCCAGCTTGCCTTACTTCCGCGGGATGCTGAGAGCTGTTGAACATAGCCTGTATGCCCGTTTTGATATTCCCGGACCTATTTTAGATATCGGTGCGGGCGATGGGCATTTTGCAGAGGCTTATCTTACGGGTCAGCAATGCCTCGGCATCGACCCTTGGTGGCAGCCGCTACAGGAAGCCGCCAGCCGCAAAGTCTACACGCTGCTTGTGCAAGCGGACGGCTCCGCTTTGCCACTGCCCGAAGCGAGTTTTGCGTATGCCATGAGCAACAGTGTCCTCGAGCATATTCCCCATGTGCAGCTGGTGTTGAATGAAGTCGGGAGGGCGATGGCGTCCGGTGGCATGTTTACCTTTGCCGTGCCCAACCAGCGTTTCCGCACAGATCTATGGGGCATGCAAGTTCTGAACGCAATTGGGTTGCATGGCTTGGCAAGCCGCTATGAACGCTTTTTCAACCGTATTGCCCGGCATGTGAACCTGGACCCGCCGGAGGCGTGGCTGGCGCGCCTAAAGTTAGCCGGTTTTTCGCGTGTGGAATATTGGAACTACTTCCCCAAGTGGGCGATGCAAATGCTCGAGCGCGGGCATGCTGCTGGCTTGCCTAATCTTCTCTGGAAGAAAACCTTGGGAAAATGGGTGCTTTTCCCTTCGCGGAATAACCCATTTTTGCACTACCAGAAAATTCGCGAGCTCCTCAATGACCCATTATGCGAGGATGGCACTTGCACTTTTTACGCTGCTCGGAGAGACGCATGAGCGCATGGCGCAAGTGGAGCTATTATGCTTGGTCTGTGTTGGAAATGGCGGCTGGATTTCGCAGCTGGGGGCTTTTGTTGCGCGCCTTCCTCAGCAAGAAACGCGCCGAGCCAGCGACCCTACGCTTTTGGCACCAGCCCACACAGCTACGTGTGCGGGGTGTAATGGACATTTGGTCAGTAAAAGAGACTTTCCTCGATCAATTCTATACACGTTACGGAACAAGCATCGAATCGGATTGGGTAGTCGTCGATATCGGTGCAGCGATTGGTGAATTTACTGTCTATGCTGCCCAAAGAGCTCCTGCGGGGGAGGTTTATGCTTACGAGCCCAACCCGCAATCCTTCGCTCTCCTGCAGGAAAATGTCACGCTCAATAAGCTGAACAATGTGCAAGCTTTTTGCGTCGGTGTTTGGGATCAGGCTGGAGCGATGCAGCTAGACCTAGTGCAGGGCGAGCCGTTGCAAGGGCAGACAGTCTTTCAGCAAGCCGAAGCTCCCACAGAGGAAATACCTGTGATAACCTTCGATCAACTCGTGCATGACTCGGTGGATTCTATAATTGACCTGCTCAAGTTAGATTGTGAAGGCGCTGAGTATGCCATCCTGATGGGAGCGAGCGCTGAAAGCCTTGCACGTGTGCAGCGCATCATAATGGAATATCACGACCTGGATGCCGAGCACGAGCATTCCCGCTTGGTGCATCTCTTGGAAGGAAACGGTTTCAGCGTGAGGCTGCATGCCAACCCGGTACATGCTGAGATCGGTTACCTTTACGCCTGGAAGGGGTAAGCGCCGCATTATGGCAGTTTTAGGATAGGTACGCTAAAATTCACGTTGCTTTGAGCCCATTGGAAATGAGTACCTATGGAACCTAGATCAGGACCTGAACCACAAGAACAGACCATATTAGAGTATCTCAAACAGCAACTTTCATTCAAGAGAGGTGCAGAGGCGCAAGAACCTCTGCTAACTGCTGACAATGAGGCTCTAGAGACTCGGAAGCCTTTTCCGAGGATGACTACTGGAGCTTTGGCATTGGCACTGTTAGCTCAGCTGCTCCTGGAGCCTTCTCCAAACCGTACTGGAATTATCAGCATAATTCTTTACATCTTCGCTTTAGGATTGCTTTTAGCGGGCAGGAAGCGCAAGGAATGGTCGCTCGAGTTCGCACATTTCGACGTTCAAGGCTGGAACTTTTTTACCGGCACGACCTGGCTGATTTTACCCGGAATTGGCTTTGCTGCACTCAGCTTTTTCATGCTTTCCGCTGGTTATGTTACCCTACCGGCAGCTTTTGTCTGGTCAGCAGGCGTGGCACTTGTCATTTTGGGCTTGTGGGAACGCGAAAACAAGGATGAGGTTGGATCTAAACCTCCAAAACCTTCTTTTTTGAACCGTTTTCAGCGGGATAGAACTTGGTATGTATCCGCCGGCTTAATAATCCTTATTGTGCTTTATTTTGCCTTCTCGCGGCTTGACTTGGTCCCACCAGAATTGATTAGCGGCCAGGTGGATCACTTCTATACGGTGCAGGAAATTTTGCAAGGCAATACCGCGCTCACTTTCAACCGCAATTTAGTGAGTGAACCACTGCAATATTATTGGGCTGGGTTCATCGCTATGCTTGGGGGCGGTAAGCTCAGCTTCACCTTGCTAAAAACAGCTTATGCGCTAGCGAGTTTAGTTGGCACGTTTTTTATGTTCCGCTTGGGTAAAGAGCTTATCGACCGCTGGGCAGGTTTAATTGCAGCAGGCTTATTTGGGGTGGCGTTTTGGCCCATCCTACAGACGCGTGCAGTTTTAGGTGCTGGTCTAACGCTGCCGATCCTCATTCCGGCGGCTTATTACCTGGTGCGGGGCTTACGGCACGCGCACAATAACGACATCCTCATTGCCGCCTTGCTGGGCGGGCTTGGGCTGCTGACCAACAAAGTTTTTCTCATCTTCCCATTTGTGGTGCTGGTTGTGCTAATCATATGGTTCTTGTATAGCAAGCAGAAATCTAAACTCAGCGAGTTTTTCAGCATAATCGCCCTTTTCCTGCTAGTCGGAGCTGTTACAGCCGTACCCATCCTACGCGCTTTTACCCTTAACCCGCAGGAATATTTACGCCCGATCCTCTCCCGTGTTACCAGCTTGGAAACGCCTTTGCCTGGTAACCCGCTGGGGCTGTTCTTTAACAACCTGCTCGCAGCTCTTGGATTAGTTAATTGGAGCAACCGCAGCAGCTGGGTGGATAGCATTCCATTGCGCCCAGCGGTAGATTGGCTTACAGCTGCGCTGTTCATTTTGGGCATCATTATTACGATGGTTGAATACCACAAGCGTAAGGATTGGTCCTTATTAGCACTGGTTGTGCTTTACCCTGTTCTGCTGCTGCCCAGTGTGCTCTCTCTTGCTTTCCCAGCTGAAAACCCTTCACTCAGCCGTGCGCTGGGTGCAGCTCTGCCCGTATTTATGCTGGCTGCGCTGGGTTTATATACTCTTGGCAAAGCTATCCTGGCTGCTCTGCGCACCAAAAGACCACTCAGCCGCGTTCTCTTGGTTGGAATCCTTTCGATAATGATTCTTTGGCAAAACTCGCAAGCGGTCTTCTCCACTTATCCGCAGACCTACCGCCAAAATGCTTGGAACGCCTCCGAGATGGGCAAGGTAATCACTCAAACCCGGCAGAACTTTGGAGGCTTAGGCGGCGTCTGGGTAGTAGGCTTTCCTTACTGGGTAGACGCGCGCGCTGTAGCCATCGAGGCTGGGCAGCCCGAAGCGGATTTGGCGCTGCAGCCAACGCAGCTGGAAGAGACGCTCGGCTTCCCGCTCCCTAAGCTCTTCCTGCTAAATCCGCAGGATAGTGATACACTCTCGCAGCTGCAAGCACTTTACCCTCTGGGCAGCGTGGTGTTATATCAATCTGCCTACCCAGAGAAAAACTTTTTGATTTTTACGGTGGTTCAATAAACTGCTTATGCACACAGCCAAATCAACTCCGATAAACCCCTCTCCTTCGCATAAACGATTCGACTGGAAAACTTTGCTGTTGATTTCCCTGCTTTTAGCCATCATTTGCAGTGGCGCTTATTTCCGTACGATTGGCGTCGATTGGGACCAAGGCAGGCATTTGCACCCCGATGAGCGCTTTCTTTCGATGGTGCTCAATAGCATAACACCTGTTCCAGACGTCAAGACCTATTTTGATACAAGCACTTCCACGCTAAATCCGGGCAATGTAGGCTACCAATTCTTTGTGTATGGCACTCTGCCGCTGTTCATCATCCGCTATGTGGGCGAGTGGACTCGGCAGACTGGCTATGATCCCATCACCATAGTTGGAAGGCAGCTTTCGGCTATTGCCGATATCCTTACCATTTTGCTCGTCTTTCTGATTGCCTTGCGGCTTTTTGACGAGAAGATCGGCTTAGTGGCGGCGGCGCTCTATGCCTTTGCGGTGCTGCCCATTCAGCAATCCCATTTTATGACGGTAGATACCTTCACTAACACCTTTGGGATGCTGACAGTCTACTTTGCGGTCGTGATTCTCACGCGCCCGATGTCATCATTGCGGGATGAGGCTGGGCATCGCCTCAAGCACAAGGTCAGCGATTGGCTGCCCTATATCGCTTTTGGCGTTGGCTTGGGCATGGCGACGGCTTCCAAGATCAATGCGGCGTCGCTGGCGCTGCTTTTGCCAGCCGTGGAGCTGGTGCGCTACTTTAGCCTGGAACAGGATCAACGTGAGCCTTATCGCAACTTCAGCTGGCGCATGGTGCTGCTGGCAGCAGTGGTGAGTGTGTTCATCTTCCGCTTAGGGCAGCCTTATGCTTTCCAAGGTCCGGGGTTGCTCGGCGTGCGCTTCAATCAGGAGTGGATCGCTGGGTTGCGCACATTGCAGCAACAAAGCACAGGTAATGTGGACTTCCCTCCAGCGCTGCAATGGACGCGCCGTTCGCTTGCCTTCCCATACTACAACTTAGTCGTGTGGGGTTTGGGCATTCCTTTGGGTGTTACCGCACTGGCAAGCCTGATCGGTATGGGTTGGGCTGGCATTAAGGACAAACCGTTCAAGCTTTTACCACTTTGGGGTTGGACGGTTTTTTATCTGCTCTGGCAAACGACGGCTTGGGTGAAAGCCATGCGCTACTTGCTGCTAATTTATCCCCTCTTGGCTATTATCGCTGCATGGGGCATCTTTCAGCTCTGGCGGGCAAAGGGAGAGATCAAACTCTGGCGCTTTAAAATTTCACCCAAAGCGCTGCATATTACTGGGGCAGCAGCGGGGATCGTGGTCGTTATTGGTACAGCTTTATGGGCTTTTGCCTTCACGCGCATTTATACCCAACCCCATACGCGCGTGGCAGCCACCGATTGGATCTACGAGACAATCCCCGGCCCAGTCAATTTGGTGATGAGCACCGCAGAAGGGGAAACCATCGTTCAGCAACCCTATCGCAGCGGCGATTATTTGACCGGTGCGCAACCTAACCCGTTCGTTTTTGAAGCAGAACTTACGGGAGGACTTACTAGTTTTTCCGTTCCAACCTATGGGCAAATGAGTGGTAGCGAGCCCCTCAATCGCTTTACGGTCATCATTGTGCCTGCGGATGGGCTCAGGATACCGCTTGATTTACCTATATTGGCTGATAATACTACTTGCAAGCTCAATAGTTCATCTACCGCGTCCCTAGATTTTAGCTTCCCAACTGCGATACCCTTGGAAGAAGGTAAAAAATACCTGATCATGCTGCGGCAGTCAGATGCGCAAGCTCAGGTATTTATCAGTGGCGTACCACAAGTTACGCTGAAGGATGAAGAAGGGGAAGCCTTTGCCCAAATGCTGCCCAAGATTGTCGAAACCGTTACGCCTGCGCATAGTTATACGATGGATATGAGTGTGCTTGAGGTTGGCGAGATCACCGCCATAGACATACCTTATGTACTCGACCTGAACCAGAGCAATGAGCAAAAAACTTTGCGTGTCACGCTGACGCCTTCAGCTGAAAGCGACCTGACCCCGGTAAGCGGCAGAGCACAAGGAACTATCACGGATCTTGGTGACGGTAAGGGTACAGCACTTCACATCGAGCTGGACCAACCTCTGCGCATCACCACTGCTCAACTGGTGCGCTTTGACCTCGAAATGATAGCAGGTAATGGGAAAATCGCTATTGCCTCGGTGGCGCCTGTGCATGAGTCCTCTTGGGATGACGCCTTACCCGTCGCGAAAGCTGGTTACGTTCCCTATAGCGATGCCGGCGGTATTTTCCGCGGTGACCTGAACCTGGAACTGTATTGGTCGGATGATACTTCGAAGTTAGAGCGCTTTATAAGCATCCTGCAGCAGGGCGATTACATCTTCATCAGTTCGAACCGGCAATGGGGCACAACCACGCGCGTGCCGGAGCGCTACCCGCTCACTACCCAGTACTACCGCAGCCTGCTGGGCTGCCCGGATGAGATGGACGTGGTTTCTTGCTACAACATTGCTGAGCCTGAGATGTTCACTGGCAGCCTGGGCTTTGAACTTATCCAGACATTTACTTCATATCCGCGCTTGGGTCCCTGGCAATTTAATGATCAATTTGCCGAGGAAGCCTTCTCGGTTTATGACCATCCTAAAGTACTGATTTTTAAGAAAACTGCCGATTTTGATATTCAACAAGTCCGGGATATCCTCGGCGCTGTAGATCTCTCGCATGTGGTTAACCTCGCGCCACGGCAGTTAGATTCTTACGATCGCAGCCTCGAGAAAAGCAACTACCTAATGCTCACCGAAGAGCAAAAGCAGATTCAGCGTGCAAACGGCACCTGGTCGGAGCTGTTTGACCGAGAATCGTTAGTCAATTCCAACCAAGCTGTGGCGGTAATTGTGTTTTACCTGTTCACCTTTATCTTGGGCTTGGCGGTTTACCCGTTCATCCGCCTGGCGCTGCCCGGATTGGAAGATAAGGGGTATGCTTTCTCGCGTTTATTGGGTCTTTTGCTGTTCGGATATTTAGCCTTTGTTTTAGGCTCAGCCGGCGTCTTCGTCACGCGAAAGCTGCTCTTAGGGATCTTCGCTGCTATTATGCTTGCTGGGCTGGTTCTCGGCTTCCTCAAGCGTAAGGACCTCGCTCATGAACTGGCGCAAAACTGGAAGCGCTATTTGATCATTGAGCTAGTTGGACTGGCAGCCTTTCTGTTTTTCTTATGGGTGCGTTACCAAAATCCCGATCTTTGGCATCCCTTCAAAGGTGGGGAGAAGCCTATGGACTTCTCTTACCTTAATGCGGTGATCAAGAGTACGGTTTTTCCGCCCTACGACCCTTGGTTTGCTGGCGGTTACATCAACTATTATTACTTTGGCTTTGTCATCCTAGGTATGCCGATTAAACTCTTGGGCATCATCCCAGCAGTTGCGTATAACATTGTGCTGCCACTCTGGTATGCGCTTTTAGTTATGGGCGCATATAGCGTAGGTTGGAACTTAACCCGGCGCATCATCGCAGCTAAGCAAGGCACCAATAGCCCAAAGCTGCAAAAGCTCTTTGGGCAGCCTTTTTGGGCAGGGTTATGGACCGCTATACTGCTCGCATTTCTTGGGAACCTCGGCAACCTCAAGCTACTTACTGATACCTTAGCCTCTATGGGCGCCGCCGGTGCCCTGATGGAGGGCGCTTCAGTCTTCCAAAAAATCGGCTGGTTTTTCAAAGGCTTTGGCATGGTCCTGCAGGACGTACCTATGCCGCTTTACCCGGGTGATTGGTATTGGATGGCTAGCCGCACCATCCCGGGTGAAGCCATCACCGAGTTCCCCTATTTCACCTTCCTCTATGCCGATTTGCATGCCCACTTAATTGCCATGCCCTTTGTGGTCTTCTCAGTGGCTTGGGGTATGTCGTTCCTCTTCGCGCGGGGCAAATGGAGCCAAAACCGAAGAGATAATTGGGTTGGGTTTATCCTCAGCTTATTATTGGGCGGCTTGTTGATTGGGGCTCTCAAACCCATTAACACTTGGGATTCCTACACCTTCTTGCTGTTCAATCTATTCATTATCGGCTATACCGGCTGGAGATATATGGAGCCAGCGAAGTTTGTCAAAAACCCCAAGCTTAGCAAGGTGATCACCATCGCCGGCTTGATGCTGGTACTTATCTTGCTCAGTTCTGTGCTTTACACACCCTTCAACCGAAATTTTCATCCGGGTTATAGCCAGCTCGGCTTTTGGACTGGCGATCGTACTCCACTCAATTCTTACTTTACGCATTGGGGCTTACTGCTCTTCTTTGTGCTTTTCTGGTATTTGTGGGAAACGTATCAATGGTTAGCAGTAACGCCGCTCTCGGCGCTCAAAAAGCTCGAGCCGCATCGGCAGCTTATTACGATTACCGGCGTGGTGTTCTTAGCGTTATTGGTAATTTTGCTGCTACTGAAAGTAAGCGTGGCTATTATTGTGCTGCCGCTGTGCTTATGGTCACTGATTCTCATCCTTAAAACGGATCAAAGTGATGCCAAACGCTTAGCCTTTTTCATGATCGCCACAGCCTTGCTGGAGACGCTGGTGGTGGAATTGGTGTACCTGGTGGGGGATATTGGTCGCATGAATGTTGTCTTCAAACTCTATATGCAAGCTTGGCTGCTACTTACTTTAGCCCTTGGCACTGGATTAGTTGCGCTCTGGAACGATCAGCACAAGTGGACAGTGCGTACGCAGGTGATTTTTCAGATTCCGCTCATTCTTCTGGTCGCCAGCGCGCTGCTCTTCCCGTTGATGGGCACGACCGATAAAATTCACGACCGCATAGACGTGAATGCCCCGAAAACACTGGATGGCATGCAGTATATGCAAACCTCAAGTTATTACGACATGGGCGTGATTATCCCCTTTGGAGAGGACTATGCTGCCATCCGTTGGATGCAGGATAATATCCAAGGCTCACCCGTGATTGTGGAAGGGCAGGCTTACGAATACCGCTGGGGGAACCGCTATACCATCTATACCGGCTTGCCAGGCGTGATTGGCTGGAATTACCACCAACGCCAGCAGAGAGCTATCCTGCAAACCAACGAAGTCCAAAATCGCGTGGACGCCGTTGATAAGTTCTTTATAACTGATGATTTGGATTATGTGCGCAGTTTCCTCAATAAGTACGAGGTTAGCTACATCGTTGTTGGCAGGTTAGAGCAGGCTTTTTATCCTGGCGGCGGGCTGGGCAAATTTGCGGCTCAAGAGGGTATACTTTGGGATGAAGTCTATCGCAATGGCGAAACGGTGATTTATCAGGTGAGGTTACCTTGACGAGCTTCATCATTTGGTATGTTTTAAGCCTAATCTTGGCAGTAGTTAACTTACCCCTGACCTGGAGGCTGTTCAAAGCGCTCCCTTCTCGAGGTTACGCCTTCAGCCGACCCGTCGGGTTGCTGCTGTGGGGCTATTTGTTTTGGCTGCTGACCTCGTTACAGCTGCTGCATAACGACCTAGCCGGGCAACTGGTGGCATTTGGGCTGGTGCTTGTGCTCAACCTCCTCGCCCTGCGTGGCGGACATACCAAGGAGCTTTGGGTTTGGATAAAGGCAAACCGCCGGCTTATCCTCACAACCGAGACCCTCTTTTTAGTTGCTTTTGGGCTTTGGGCGGTTGTACGGGCTGCTAATCCCGCCATCATTGGCACCGAAAAACCCATGGAAATGGCATTTATCAATGCCATCTTGCGCTCGCCAACCTTTCCGCCCATTGATCCTTGGCTCTCTGGCTATGCCATTTCGTATTATTACTTTGGTTATGTGCTGGCTGCGATGCTCATCCGCGTGAGCTCGGTGGATGCCGCCATTGGCTATAACTTGATGTCTGCGCTGTGGTTTGCGCTTACGGCGCTGGGGGCTTATGGCGTGCTTTTTGACCTCTTGGCAGGGAATCGACATAAAGAGGAGAAAATTTCGGGTTGGGTCTACACAGCCAGTTTGCTCGCACCGTTTATGCTCCTAATCGTATCCAATTGGCATGGCTTTCTGGATATTTTGCATGCCCGTGGCTTGTTTTGGTCGCAGGATGCTGCCGGGCAGTCGGTTTCTTCGTTTTGGCAATGGATCAATTTGAAAGAGTTGACTACAGCGCCACCGAGTTATTCCTGGTTCCCGCTGCGACTGGGCGGAGTGCAATGGTGGGGTGCTAGCCGTGTGGTACAGGATTTTACTCTGAGCGGCACGGCACTCGAGGTGATTGACGAGTTTCCTTTCTTCACTTACTTACTCTCGGACCTGCATCCCCACCTATTGGCAATGCCCTTTGTGCTCATGGCGATTAGCCAAGCTCTAAACGCCATCCGTGGCGGCTGGCAAGGCGAAACACGCCTCGGGCGCTGGACGCTGCCTTGGAAGCTGCCCGAGATATCCTTTGCGGTACTAACACTCGGCGGCTTAGCCTTCATGAACACTTGGGATTTCCCGTTCTACCTGCTCCTTATCGCGGCTTCCCTGGTTTATGAACAGTACCGCCGCTATGGTTGGAGCGGGCGCAGAATTGGTGAGTTTTTCCTGCTGTGTTTTGGCTTAGGTATTCCAGCGATTTTAATGTATTTCCCCTTCTTCCTCAGCTTTTCCTCACAAGCTGGCGGGATTCTACCAAGTTTGGCGTTTTTTACCCAAGGTCATTACTTCTGGATTATGTTTGGTCCGCTTCTTTTGCCGCTTTTTGCCGGCTTGCTGGCACACTTCTTTGAACGCCCACAAGCACGCGCAGTTAAACCGGCATTTTTGATCACCTTGGGTTTGTTTCTTTTCTTATTTGTCTTTTCGTGGAGCCTTGCATTTATCGGTACAAAGTTACCAACCCTCAATCAGTTGTTCCTGGGCTTGCAAGGAGCCACTCCTGGAGAAAATCCTTTATGGCAAGCGCTCCTCAACCGTATTAAAGCACCAGGCACGTGGATCACACTCTTTTTACTCAGCATTTTGGCGCTGAATGCATTGCTGGGCGAGCATCATTCCAAAGCTGAGGAGTCGGAATCCGAGAGTACAGAAAAATCGACCCATACCTTTGTGCTATTCTTACTCATCTTGGGTTTGTTACTCACACTTGCGCCAGAATATATTTACTTGCGGGATAATTTTGGCACACGCATGAACACTATCTTTAAGTTTTACTTCCAAGCTTGGATTTTATGGTCACTAGCTGGCAGTTACATGCTCGTTCAGTTAATTAGCAGCGCGAGAAAAGCCAAGCTTTGGGAGAAACTTTTCCCCTTTGGGATGTTCTTGCTGGGAATGCTTGCAATGTACCTTGGGCTCTATCTAGATGATGAGGTCTTTCAACGCTTCAACCAAAACTTAGGCGCTTTAGGCTCTAGCCCGCTGGATTACATTGTCTTGGGTATATTTGCTTTAGCCATAATCTGGTTTATCTTTGAGCTGGTAAGCCGCCGCTGGAAGATGGCGTTAGCTGTTATGTGCATTTGCAGCATCGCGATGGGCTTGGTTTACCCTGTCGTGGCGCTCTGGAACAAAATTGGCGGGATTCCATCCCTCGATCAATTGACTTTGGATGGAACGCAGTATTATAAAGCCGTCTGGCCAGACCAAATGCAAGCGGTGGAGTGGCTAAAGCAAGCGCCCTTGGGTGTGATGGTCGAAGCTGTGGCGGATACCGGCGGCAGCTACACGACTTATGCTTCAGTCTCAACCTTCTCTGGGATGCCCACAGTGTTAGGTTGGATTGGGCATGAAGCTCAATGGCGTGGGGGGTACTTGGAAATGGGCAGCCGACAAAATGACATCCGCACGCTCTATAGCACGCATGATTGGCAGGAAGCGAAAGCAATATTGGATAAATATCAAATCAAGTATGTGTACGTCGGCGATTTGGAAATGAGAACTTACGCGCTGGATGAAAGCAAGTTTCAGGAGCATCTTCAACTGGTGTTCGACTCACCCGGCGCTAGAATTTATGCTTATGCAGCAGGTCAATGATATGACAGAGACAGCAACGATTTCTCATAAGAAGAGTTTATCTGATACCCAAATCCAGCTAAGCGTGTTAGCTATTGCTTTGCTTGGGTTATGCCTGCGCCTGGCGGGCTTAGGTTCAATCCCGTTCTCAGCGGGCGAAGCCCAAGCCGCCTGGCAGGCGCTCCAGGTGGCGCGAGATCTGCCGGTGGAAACTGCTGTTAATGCAGCTTATCAGGGCTTGACTGCGGGTACTTTTGCGCTCATGCAAGCCAATGCTTTTTGGGCGCGCTTTTGGCCAGCATTGGCGGGTGCAAGCTTAGCGCTTGTGCCGCTTTTTTGGCGGCGGAGGTTAAGTCCATTTCTCACCCTTGGGCTGGCTTTAGCTTTGGCGCTGGATCCAGTACTCTTTATTCTTTCCCGGCAGGCAGGCAGCGCAATTTTCGTGCTTGCTGGCTTGGTTTGGGCGCTTAGCTTTTTTATTGCAGGCAAACCCGTAGGGGTCGGAGTAGCCTTGGCTGTGGCTTTACTTGGCGGTCCTTGGGCTTGGGCTGTTTTATTACTCCTGTTGATTGCGCTTGGAATTGCCTACTTCATTAACAAAGCAGCATTAAAGGAGTTTGCATCGTCTTTGCTGAATGTATGTCCCCTTCGTAAATCGCCAGCTAAGTTTGCTCTGAGCTTTGTGCTCACCCTGCTGCTTTTATCCACATCTTTCGGCTTGGATCCAGCTGGAATAAGCGGGATCGCTGGAGGGTTAAGCGCCTTTCTTCAAGAGGGCTTCTTGTCCAGCCAATTCCCAGCCTGGGCCCCGATTTATCGGTGGGCTGCGTACAGCATATGCCCATTGATATTGTCTGTATTTGCAACGGTGCATGCTTGGATGGACGGCGCAAAAGCGAAAAGGGCACTAAGCCTGCTCACAATGGTTTTATTGTTAGGTGCGGTTTTATTTGCTAACTTAGGCACAGGCGGCTTAGCTTTTGTGCAATTACCCATTTGGGTTTTAGCGCTTAGTGAGATTGAGCGGCTAGTGAAATCACCAAGTGATCAACCACGGATAAGCCTGTATGTGTTTATTTTTAGCCTGGTGCTTTGTGTTTATCTGGCAATTAGCTTGAAATCTCTTCTCAATGCTTTCCCGGGTACGCTTGCGTTTACTCAGCAAGGATTAGCTTTTGGCTTAGGGCTGGTATTACTTGGGTTGGTATATCTATTCACCGGCTTAGGCTGGTCTTTCCAAGCCGCAGGAAAAGGAACAGCCTTGGCACTTACTTTAGTTTTACTCGTTTCAAGCTTAAGCCTGGCGCTTTCGAGCACGGTCAATAAGGCAAAACAAGCCGCGCTGATCTGGTCAGATTCACCTATATTGGATTCTGCCGATGAAATCTCTAAAGTTATACATGAATATGAGCGTTTGAATACCTTTGAACCTGAGACTGCTTCTGTTGCCATATTGGACCCTAATTATTCGGGTTATGCTTGGATTTTCCGCGATTTTGGTCGAGTAGACATGCCTTTAGCGCTGCCTGAGAGCCAGAGCCCGGAAATCATACTTTCGCATCCCGAATGGCAGCTGAAGCCAGATCAACCTTATCGCGGTATGGATCTCGTTGCCAGCCGCCAAATCGCCTGGGACACCTTGACCCCGATGGACCTGGTGAAGGGTGTTTTTACGCACACCTTTAATACAAACCCGAACATGGCGATTTTCTGGATCCGAGAGGATTTGTTCGCAGGAGCTAACCCTTGACCACACCGACTGAAGTCCACAAAGCATTTCCGCGCACGATCGCAATAGATGGCCCAGCTGCCAGTGGAAAAACAACTGTAGGAAGCCTTTTAGCTGAAGAATTAGGCTACCTCTGCGTTGATACAGGCATCATGTACCGCGCGGTAACCTGGCAAGCTTTAGCCAAAGGGATCAATCTGGAAGATGAGGAAAGCGTTACCAAACTCGCCGAGCAAATCGACATTGACATCTTGCCAAGGAGTGTAGAGGACGGACGCCCGTTTGACGTTTTGATTAATGGCATCGACCGCACGTGGGAGATTCGCTCCCCAGAGGTGGACCAAAATGTGTCTTTAGTGTCCTCCTATCCTGGTGTACGAGAAGCGATGACTCGTCAGCAGCGAAAAATCGCTGAGCGCGGCAAAATTGTGATGCTTGGGCGTGATATCGGCACCGTCGTTTTACCCGAGGCAGATTTAAAAATCTACCTCGATGCTTCTGTGGAGGTCCGGGCGAAACGCCGCTACGCTGAAGAAATTGCCCGTGGGAATAGCGTTTGTTTGAACGATGTGATTGAATCGCTCAAGCGCCGTGATGCTTATGATTCCACACGCAAGGTCGCTCCGCTCAGAGCTGCGCCAGATGCCATCGTAATTAATACAGACATGCTTACAGTTCCTGAAGTAATTGCAAAGATCAAGGAAATTCTTCAGCAGCGCGATCCGTAATTTAGTCTGAGTTTGTTGCTTAAAACTGATAGATTTACCACAGGCGTGCTATAATCTAGCTAACCCTATGGTACACTTTATTAGCTCCTGCTTTTTTCCTCAGAACAAAACTATCATCGCATCACAACCGCTACCGGTGTTGATATTAGAAGGGCTGGTATTAGCCGGCGTCATTTGGCAGCTTTGGCGCTTGCACAAATCCGGTTTCAAAATGGGCAGCAGAGAAATAAAATGGGCAGTTCTACTCGCCCTATTTGTGTTCCCCTTTAATTATTTGGTTCATTTCCCTTTGTTTGAAGGTGAGGTTTTAGCAGCTAATGGAGTCTTAATTCAGCCACGAATTTTCCTGCTGGGGTTAATCCCTGCATTTGCTGCAGTCGGCTTAGCTGGACCCATTCTGGGGAGTGTTTTCGCATTCGGTTCAGGCTTAATTCAATCCTTAATGTTTGATCAGGACCCTATCGTTAGCCTCCTGCTTGTTGCACTAACGGTGCTCTTCATCTGGCACACAAGCCGCACCGACGCTGAAAACAGCGGTCAAAGTAAAAACTCAGTATTAATCAATGGCTTACTAGCTTTTCTTTATTTTCTTCCACTGATGCTGCTTACGCGCTTGATTGTGTCAATTAGTTGGGGAGAGAATAATCTGCTTATTATGCTCGAGCATTTTTTGCTCGAAGCAAGTACGCTTTTCCCAGCGCTATTGGTTGCAGTTGGCACTTGTGAATTGCTATGCCGATGGGATTATGCTGCCTGGAATCCTTTTCAGTTCATCCTCGAGCAAGAAGTACCTGACGCTTTTAGCCAAGCCGTGAAGGAGATTGAAAAACTAACTCTCGGGGATTACGAAGAAAATCAGGAGCTCAGGCTAAAATCTTCCAGTGAGGCGAAGTTTTATAAGGCACTGAGTGACTTACGCGAAAACTTACGTGTGCGTCAGGATACGCAATCACGCTTGCTCTCGTTAGACCCCTCGTACTACTCACGTGAAGCGTACGATTTGCTGCTCACTTCAATCCTGAGAGCAGCGCTTGGTCGGGATGCAAGCTCTGCCCGCCTGATCTTGTTCAACCCTACACGTGACCCGGATCGCCGAGAAATGCGCCTGCGGATCGGCCAGGGAGAGCAAACCCGCGTCTATGCCTATCTTGACGTGATGATCTTGGAAAAGTTGGGGAATTTAGATCAGCTCATTCTGAGTGATATTAAAGATGACCAGTATTTTGGATCGAGTGAAGGCTTACCCTATCCGCAATCTCTTGTCGCCTTGAGGCTCAAAAATGATGCCGATGCGATCGGAGTACTATGGGTCGGATTTGACCAAAACCATTGGTTTGGTGAGGATGACATCCACTTTTACCAGCAGTTAGCCTATCGGGCTTCAGCGGCACTGAACACGAAAGAGCAAGCCGTTAAAATGCAGTCGGAAAAAGCTTGGTTAGAATCAGCTTTTCAAGCTTTAACTGACCCCGTGTTGATCATTAATCGAGCAAATGAGGTACTTTTTGCCAATACTGCAGCTGTGCAGCTGCTCACCAAAGAAGCTGGAACGCCTTTGCGTACTCTAAAAGAGATGCAATCGAATTATCCTGAGCTCAATGACGCCCTTATAGCGACGAGCGATTCCGGAGAACCCTTCCGACTAATGGTTGAAAAAGGGCTGGAATATGAAGGGCGCGTTTTTCCGGTCAAAACTCAAGAGGGGCAATCTTGCAAGGTTCTGCTGCTCAAGGATACAACATGGCAGAAGCGCATAAACGATCAGAAAAACGAATTTGTTACCAATATTAGCCACGATTTACTTTCTCCACTTCAGTTGATGCGCGGGTACGTGAATTTACTCAAAAATATTGGCAACCTCAGCGAAGAGCAAGAAAAATACATCAGCCGAATCTTACTCAGCATCGAGAATATGTCTGGTTTAGTCAGTAAAGTTATGAGTATGGAAATGCTGGATTCGGATGAAGAAGTAAAACCCATAACTTTCGATCTCAAAGAGCTAATCGTGGAAGTTGTCTCTATGTTAGATTTGCAAGCCCAACAACGTAAGGTAACTTTGCATACTGATTTCAGCGGACTACGCAACCCGAACATTGTGGCTGATCGCGTGCTGCTCCGTCAGGCAGTGTTTAACTTAGTCGAAAATGCAATCAAGTTTAATCGCGTGGGTGGGGATGTGTGGATTAGCGCGACGAAGGATACTGGTAAGGTACACATCGAAGTGAGAGATAATGGCAAAGGAATTGCGCCTCTGGATCAGCCAAAGGTGTTTACGCGCTACTTCCATATTGAATATGGGGAGAATTTCGATAGTCCCGGTCCAGGATTGGGTCTTTCCATTGTTAAGTCGGTGGTAGAAAAGCATGGTGGTAAAATTAGTGTACAAAGTAAATTAGGCGAAGGCAGCACTTTTACGATTGAAATCCCTTTGAGGAAATAAATTAGGATAAAACCTTAGACGAGCCTCATAAAATTTGACAATATCAACATTTGAGTAGTATACTAAAAATTTGCATGAATTAAGCAAACACAAGCAAATGATGAACCTGGGAATGAGAATTCCCAGCGTCATTTTTGTGTTAATAACCCTCTCTCACGGTTTTGGAGGTACGCGTGGAAAATAAACAAATGAAAGCGCTTCGCATTAGCTTAGCATCCCCCGACACAATTCACAGCTGGTCTTATGGAGAAGTACTCAAGCCGGAAACGATCAACTATCGCCGGCTGCGGCCAGAAAAGGACGGTTTATTTGATGAAGCCATCTTCGGTCCTACTCGAGATTACCAATGCTATTGTGGCAAGTATAAAAACCAAAAATATAAAGGCATAATTTGCGATAAATGTGGTGTGGAAGTTACCCGGTCTTCTGTGCGGCGCGAGCGCATGGGTCATATCGACTTAGCTGCTCCAGTCGCACATATTTGGTATACCCGCCGTGTTCCTTCTTATCTTGGACTTTTGTTGGATATCTCCCGTCGGAATTTGGATCGGGTGTTGTATTTTGCGCAATACATCGTAACCTATGTGGACGAAGATGCCCGGCAGAAAGCGCTAAAGCGTTTGGAAGATGAAATTAGTGTTTCCGAACGTGAGCTCATTGAAAAGGTCAACAGTCAAATTGCTGAAGCTAAAAAGCAGCGTGACCGCAAAATCAAAGAAATCGATGCCCAAATAGAAAGCATTAATAAAGCTTATGATGAAGAGGTTAGCGATTTATTCGAACCTGTAATTGCTGAAGGCCAACGTTTAGAGCGTGAACTGAACGAAAAATTAGGCCATTCTGTGCGCAAACCAATCGTTTTTAGTGTAGATGATTTTGAGCAGACCATCGTCGATGCAGGGGAAGAAGTTACTTCAAAACATCTTTCCCGCGTGCAGAAGATTGTCAATGACCGCATGGAATTGCTGGAAAAAGACCTCAAAGCAGAAAAGAACCAGAAGATTGAAGAACTGCACATGCAGAAAGAAACCATCCGCGCAGAATCGGAATTGGTGATGGAGGGCATCCGCAACCAGTTAGAAGACCAAGAAGCTGCTACCAAAACAGAAAATGCTCGGATGCGCGATGAGCTATACGAACTGCAGCCATTCACATTTTTGAGTGAAGGACGATATCGTGAGCTAAAGTCTCGCTGGGGGCAGGTTTTCAAGGCTGATATGGGTGCAGAAGCCTTCCAGGACATCTTACATCGCTTAGATTTAGACGCTCTTGCTGAGGAACTTTGGCAAGAAGTACGTACCACGAAAAGCAAACAAAAACGCAAGAAAGCGACCAGCCGCTTGAAAGTGGTGGAAGCTTTCCGGCGTTCAAAAAATAAACCGGAATGGATGGTCCTTTCGGTTCTGCCGGTAATTCCTCCCGATTTGCGCCCGATGGTGCAATTAGATGGTGGTCGATTTGCAACCTCAGACTTGAATGATCTTTACCGGCGCGTGATCAACCGCAATAACCGGCTCAAGCGCTTGCTCGAATTGGGTGCACCGGATGTCATCGTGCGCAACGAAAAACGTATGCTGCAAGAAGCTGTTGACGCGCTGATTGATAACTCCCAACATGGACGGATGCTTTCTCGCCGCGGGCGCCGCGAGCTGCGATCACTAAGTGACATGCTCAAGGGGAAGAAAGGCCGCTTCCGCCGTAATTTGCTCGGTAAGCGCGTAGATTATTCCGGACGTTCCGTGATTGTTGTGGGTCCAAACTTAAAGCATTATCAATGCGGCTTGCCCAAGACCATGGCATTGGAGCTCTACAAACCCTTTGTCATTGCTGGTTTGATTAAGCACGAATATACTAATAATATCAATGGTGCCAAGCGCTTCATCATGCGCAACCGCCCAGAAGTTTGGGAAGTGCTTGAAGAAGTTATTCAAGACCGACCCGTCTTGCTAAACCGTGCGCCAACACTCCACCGCTTAGGTATTCAAGCTTTTGAGCCTGTGTTGATCGAGGGAAGTGCCATCCAACTGCATCCGCTGGTAACGACAGCCTTCAATGCTGACTTTGATGGTGACCAGATGGCTGTACATGTTCCCCTCTCCGGCAAAGCAGTCAAAGAAGCGCGTGAGTTTATGCTCGCCAGTAAAAACCTGCTCAAGCCAGCCAGCGGCGAGCCAATTATTTCTCCTGGGAAGGATATGGTTTTAGGGGTTTATTACCTCACCATGAATCCTACTATGCCAGAAAAAGGTGACGGGAGAGTATTTGCGAACATTGAAGAGGTCATCTTAGCCTATCAATTGGGACAGGTTAACTTGCATGCACGCATAAAACTTAAGACGGATTCATGGTATGACGAACAGAATAATCGCTTAGCGAAAAAAGAAAGCCGACTGATCGATACAACTGTTGGTCGGGCGATTTTCAATGATATCTTGCCAGAATCTGTCCGCTATAATAACCAAGTCCTGGAAAAAGGTGGAATCCGTGATTTGATCGGAGCGATCAATGAGATCGCAGGCGATGATGAGACAACTAAATCAGCGGATAAGATTAAGGATATTGGCTTCCGCTATGCAACCCAATCCGGTTCCACACTTGCTGTTGCAGATATCGAAGTACCACCAGAAAAATCAGAAATTGTTCAGCAAGCGCTTATAGAAGTAGAACGCGTACAACGTGACTATCGCCGCGGTTTGCAGACGGAACAAGAGCAAAACCAAAATATTATTAAAATCTGGCAGCTAGCCACGGAAAAAGTTGGTGAGGCGGTTAAAAAGCATCTCGACCCAAATGGTAACTTAGCCATTATGGCAGCTTCTGGAGCTACGAAAGGTGGCTATAGCCCCATCACGCAGTTAGCTGGTATGCGCGGTTTGATGGCAGACCCTGCTGGTCGTATCATCCCGATGCCGATCCAGTCCAACTTCCGCGAAGGGCTTACGGCGTTGGAGTACTTTATCTCCACACACGGTGCGCGCAAAGGTCTGGCAGATACAGCCCTGCGCACGGCAGATGCTGGATACTTAACCCGCCGTTTAGTCGATGTCGCTCAAGACCTCATTATCAATAACGAGGATTGCGGCACGCTCGAAGGCATCACTATTGATGCATCTGATGATGTTGCTGGTCAATCCTTTAGTGAGCGGATTTTTGGGCGTTTATTAGCTGAGCGTGTGGTCTCCCCAACGACGGGAGAAGTCATTGCTGAGCGGAATGAACTGCTTACCAATGAGCTTACGCGTCAAATCGTGAAAGCAGGCGTTACCTCGGTTAAGGTTCGCTCTCCGCTAACCTGCGAATTAGTCCATGGCATTTGTGCTCGCTGTTATGGCGTTGATCTAGGCAGAGGGTCGATGGTCAACTTAGGTGCGGCAGTAGGTATTGTTGCAGCGCAATCTATTGGTGAACCTGGCACGCAGCTGACCTTGCGTACCTTCCATACTGGTGGTGTGGCTGCGGGTGGTGATATCACTACAGGTTTGCCCCGTGTGGAAGAGCTTTTTGAAGCGCGCGTTGCACCTAAGGGAGAAGCAGTGATCAGCAAGATTAATGGTGTGGTGCACTTGATGCAATCGCCTAGAAACCCTGAACTGCGGATTGTGCGTGTGGAACACTCCGAAATGGTTTCCGATACCTACGAAGTTTTGGAAGGCTGGGAGATTAAAGTTACCGATGAACAGGTAGCAGCCCCAGGCGAAACCATCGCGATGCTCGATGAGGAAAAAATCATCGCTCAGCATGGCGGTAAAGTACGCATCGAGGGCAATACTGTGGTTATCTCTTACGAAAATCGTGAGAGCGATGAGTACGACATTCCAACGACATCACGCTTGATCGTTACTGAGGGTCAGGTAGTAGAAGCTGGGGAACCCCTCACCGAAGGGTCGTTAAATCCGCATTCTATCTTGCGCATCAAGGGTCGCGAAGCAACCGAGCTCTATTTACTCAAGGAAATCCAGCAGGTTTATCGTACGCAAGGCCAGAACATCAATGATAAGCACTTTGAGGTAATCATTCGCAAGATGTTGAATAAGGTGCAGATTACCCGTCCTGGAGACTCGAAGTATTTACCTCAGGATTTGGTGGACCGCTTAGAAATTCGCCGCGTCAATGAAGAGTTGATTGCTAAAGGACTTCACCCCGCACGATATGTTGAAGTGCTTTTGGGAATCTCCAAAGCTTCCTTGACCACGGATTCCTTCCTCTCCGCGGCTTCATTCCAGCACACGATCAAGGTGCTGGCTAGCGCTGCCATCGCATCTGCAAGGGATGATATGTATGGCTTAAAGGAAAACGTGATTATTGGGAAGCTAATCCCTGCGGGGACTGGTTTTGATCCAAAACGGTTTGCTGATCAGGAAGCAGCTACCCAACCTGGTCAAGGTAACATTGCTGTGAAACCCATGGTAATCGTCGTCGAAGAGGAAAAAGAAGAACGCCAAGAAGCTGAAGCCTCAGTGCTTTCCCAACCCATTGAACAAGAAATGGGCGCGGAAGCTTACACCGAAAGCGAAAGCTTGTACGAGGATGAGGAATAAATCTTAATAACTGGCAGTTGAAAAACCGAGATGCCCCACGCACCTCGGTTTTTTTATGCTATATTATTGCCAGTGTCACCACAAGGTGTTATGACCTAAAACTCAAAAAGGGATCGGATTATGGACGCTACCGCCATCAAGAAAGTCAATATTAATCAAGAAATGCAGCAATCCTATCTCGATTACGCAATGAGCGTAATCGTTTCGCGAGCATTGCCCGATGCCCGCGATGGGCTCAAGCCAGTGCAGCGCCGCATTCTTTACGCGATGTACGATATGGGACTGCGCCCAGATCAACCTTATAAAAAATCTGCCAGGATTGTGGGCGAAGTGTTGGGGAAGTATCATCCCCATGGCGACATGGCAGTTTATGAAGCCATGGCTCGCATGGCACAAGATTTTTCTGAGCGCTATACCTTAGTGGATGGTCAAGGGAACTTTGGCAGCATTGATGGTGACCCGCCGGCAGCGATGCGCTACACCGAAGCTCGCCTTTCCGAGGCAGCCGTGGATATCCTCAAGCAATTTGACATGGACACCGTTGATTTTGTGGATAATTTTGACGGCTCATTGCAAGAACCCCTTGTTTTGCCGGCTGCATTACCAAATATGCTTATCAATGGCGCCTCTGGCATCGCTGTGGGAATGGCGACGAGCATTCCGCCGCACAACCTTGCTGAGGTGATTGATGCTTTGGTGCTTATGCTAAAGCAGTGGGAAAACATCGACGATATTACCGTCGAAGACTTAATGCGCTATATCAAAGGGCCCGATTTTCCTACAGGTGGTTTAATTCTTCAGGATGAAACTTCGGATTCTTTAGCACAAATTTACGGCAGCGGGAATGGCACGATTCAGCTGCGGGCAAAAACCCGCTTGGAAGAAATCTCGCGCGGTAGGGTACGCATTATCGTAACAGAGCTGCCTTATATGACCAATAAATCCAGCTTGATTGAACGGATAGCCGACCTTACCCGCGAGGGGGCACTTGAAGGCGTTGCTGACCTGCGGGACGAATCCGACCGCCAGGGTATGCGCATTGTGATTGATTTGAATAAAAATGCGGATCCTGAGCAAGTGCTTAGCACGCTTTACAAGCGCACAGCCATGCACAGCACTTTCCGGGTTAACCTGCTGGCATTGGTTGATGGTAGCCCTCATCGTTTGACGCTTAAGCAAAGCCTACGCGTGTTTGCGGAGCACCGCTTAGAGGTTGTCCGCCGGCGGAGCGAATTTGAGCTTAGAAGAAATGAAGCCCGTCTGCATATTTTGGAAGCCTTGCGAATTGCTATTAAGAACATCGATTTGGTGATTCAACTCATTCGAAAATCAAAGACAACCGATGATGCCCGCCAAAACTTGATGAAACGTTTGAATTTAGACGAAATCCAAGCGAATGCCATTTTGGACATGCCACTGAAGCGATTGGCTTCACTCGAGCGCATGAAAATTGAGGAAGAATATAAACAAGTTAGTGAAGCTATTAAAAACCTTAAAGCTTTGCTCAAATCATCCCAGAAAATGCGCCAGGTGGTAATCGATGAGCTTACCGAGCTAAAAAGTAAATATGCTGATGCGCGGCGCACTCGAATTATTCAGCTGAAAGAAGGTGAAAAAGCTTCACAACTTTTAACCCAAACTGACGTGATGCCGCTGGAGAACTTCTGGGTAGAAATTAATGCTGAGGGATTTATCAGCCGTACAGAAGACGATAAACCCAACCGTCTGGGAGGTGAGAACGCTCCTTGGAGTATTTTGCGCACGAATTGCCATCAGACACTTTTCTTAGTCACGCCCGAAGGCCAGGCAGCGGCTATCCACATGCTCTCGATTCCTGTACAGCGAGGAGAGGAACCAACCACACCCGTGCATAAGCTTTCGCCATTGAGCGAGGACGAAGTTGTACAGGCAGCTTTTGCCATTCCAATCGAAAAAAACGATATAGGTGAACGCTATGTACTTACGGTTACACGGCAAGGCATGGTCAAAAAATCATTGGTAATGGAATTACCAGGCGCTTCTGCTAACCGTTTTACCTTAGTTAAGGTTAATGAAGGGGACGAGCTGTTTAGAGTGCTGCTTACGGATGGTAAAAAGGAGGTGTTGTTGACCACAGCTAAAGGGATGAGCATACGTTTTAGTGAAACTGACGTGCGTCCGATGGGTTTACTTGCGGCTGGAGTGAATGGCATCAAGCTCAAGGAGGGGGATTATGTGGTAGGGGCGAGCTTGATCGAGCCGGGGAATGAGGTTGGCTTGGTGACCAACCAAGGCTGGGCGAAGCGGATTAAAGCCGAGGAATTTCCACAGCAGGGGCGTTATGGGCAAGGGGTAATTTCTTGGAAATTAAAAGGAGAGGATTCAATTGTTGTCCAGCTTTGCGGGAAATTAACTGATCGTGGGGTTTGCCATTTCCGTAAATCTGCTAGCAAGGTTTTCACCCTCACCAATGCGGTCGAACGCACCCGGCAAGCCAATGGGCAAATCTTATTCAAGCTTAAGCCTGATGATGAATTGATCGGTTTTACATGCTTAGATGATTTTTCATCCTATTGGGAGAAGGCGTAACGTAGGTTCGGGGTCTACCCTGGCTTAGGCAAGTTCCCTTCTAAGCCTAACTCGGGTGCGATACGGCGCATTGCGAGAATTACGTTTTCGACGTGTTCCCACAGTTCAATACCGAGTTCTTGAGCGCCTTGTTCCATAATTCGTCGGTCAGCGCCGGCTGCGAAAGCTTTATCTTTCCACTTTTTGCGCACGGAATTGGCTTTCAAGTCATATAGCGAACGGGAAGGCCGCACGAGAGCAACTGCGGTGATCATGCCGGTAACTTCATCGCAAGCGTAAAGTGCCTTCTCCATTAAGGTTTCGCGTGGGTAGCCAGCATGGTCAGCGTGTGTCAGAATCGCATGCACGATTTCTTCGGGAACACCGGCTTCGCGCAGGATAGGCGCTCCTTCCAGCGGATGCGTTTCCGGGTTTGGATGAATTTCCCAGTCAAAATCGTGCAAGAGCCCTGTGATTCCCCAAATCTCAGCATCCTGACCAAATTTTTCGGCATAATAACGCATTGCTGCCTCTACGCTAAGCATGTGCCGGATGAGACTTTCGTTCTGAACATAGGTTCGCACAATGTGTAATGCTTCTTCCCGTTGCATTAGTTTCTCCAAAATTACTTGAAAATTGGTTCGGGTTCCCCTAAAACTGGTAATGGTTTGGCAATATGAATATCCCAAACTGCTGCCATGCTGGCAAATGCCTCTCGGATATTCCAAAACAAATACCGTGAGCGTACGTATCGCGATTGCTCAACAGGCACACCGGTAATTTTGACGCCTAAATGATCACACAAATAAACCGCACGCGGTAAGTGATAAGCCTGGGTCACAATGAGAGCCTCTTCAACGCCAAAGATTGCTTTAGCGCGGTAGCAAGTATCGTAGGTGCTGCGCCCGGCATAATCGAGGACGATATCTTCATCGGGTACTCCTAAAGTCAAGGCATATTGGCGCATGGATTCTGGTTCATTGTAATTAATGAAGCGGTTATCGCCGCTCATTAGGATTTTTTGGGCTTTACCCGCAAAATAAAGCTCTGCCGCGGCTTCGACCCGATCACGTAACGGGGTTGAGGGTGTTCCATCTGCATTCAAGCCAGCTCCTGGCACGATCACCACAGGTTTAGCTGGGGCTATATCAGCCTCGACGATTTTAGCTTGGGTGGAGAGAATGATGGCAATGCGGCTAAATCCTAGAATGAAAAAGCCCCCACAAGCAATGATGAGTAAAATGCGTAAGATTTTCAACATGCGATCTATTCTAAGGCAAAAGATCAATCAGGCGTGCATCTGTAGCAGCGAGTAATTCTCTCAAATCTGAGTATGCATCATCGGGTAAGGCTTCTAACCCAGCAATCTCATATTGGTTGAGTTCACTCAACAAGGCTCGACCGGAGTCACTGCGCCCGAGCTGCAAAAGGTATTCAGAAATTTGCACGGTAAGGGGCAAGGGGAGCTGAGGGCTGGCTGAGAAACTGAGGTTAGGAATCACCGCGGGTGATATCCAGATGATTGGCAAGCGGTCTAGGGCATCGGGCAAATCGCCAATCACTTCAGAGGATGTGCGCGGGTCGGAGGCAATTGCATAGGTCGCGGTAAAATCGCAAATACCTTTGATATACACTGCGCGCATGGCTGCGCTGTAGGTATAAGCAAGCACAGGCTCTTGGGTGGGGATGTTATTTTGGGCCAAATAAGCTAATGGGATCCAATAGCCAGCAAGGGATTTAGTTTGGGTTAGGCAAGGGCGCATCCCTGAAAACTGTGCTAACGCTGTGGCAGCATCAGCTGTGGCTTTGCCGGTACCTACGTCATAATAGCTAATCAGATTAGAGTCTTTATGAGCTAAAAACTGAACCCCATAAGCGCTGACACCTAAATGATTGCTGACCAGTTGGGAACTGAGCAAGCCTTTTTCGGAAGCCAAGAGGTATTCAACCGGCTCAAGCCAGGCTAAATGTACTTGTTGCTTCTGCAGTGCAGCTTCTAAGGTTAGGTAATCCGGAAAGAACTTCCCCGTTACGCTCATTTGCAGAAAGGCGGAAAGCTGAGCGGTCAGCTCTTGGAGCGCATCTGACTGTGCTTGGGGGGGATTTGCCGCAATCAAACCCATCACTATCGGGTTATTAGCGCTTCCCAAGGGAGCTGGTGTAGGCGTAAAGGTGGGCATGGGTGTTGCTGTGATTAGGAGCGGGTTGCGGGTGCCATAGGAGATAACCGCTGTCGGACGCGATTCAATGGCAGGGCTGCACGCGGTAAACAGCAATATGGATAGCAGCACTAAGGATAAAATGTGAGCTTTATGAGCACGCATGCTCAAATTTTACCTTAATCATTCTAAGTGATATGGTATTCAGTCCAATCTCTAAGTATGTTAAAATTTTGATTGCAAAAGGAGGTATTTATGGATTTCGATGTTGTTAAAATTCAAAAGCCGGATGAGGTTAACTTCATCTTAGGTCAATCGCATTTTATTAAGACTGTGGAAGACTTGCATGAGGCAATGGTTACAGCAGTCCCAGGGATTAAATTTGGGCTGGCATTTTGTGAAGCCTCAGATCCGCGGTTGGTGCGTTGGAGCGGCACGGATGAAACCTGTACAGAATTAGCTCGGCACAATGCCCTGCTTCTTGGTGCAGGGCACTGTTTTATCATCTTCTTAGCCACAGGGTTTTATCCTATTAACGTGCTCAATGCCATCAAGCAGGTGCCTGAAGTTTGCCATATTTTTTGCGCTACAGCCAACCCGACGGAAGTACTGATTGCCCAAACTGATTTAGGCAGAGGGATAATTGGCGTTGTGGATGGCAAACCACCGCTAGGCGTGGAGCAAGAGAAGGAAATTGCTGCGCGCAAAGACCTCTTACGGCGCTTTGGGTATAAGTTTTAATCCTTAGCTAGCAGCAAACCTCAGCAAATCATCCCAAGCAGCCTGAAGTGCTTTGGCACGGTGACTGATGCGGTTCTTTTGCTCATCTGTCAATTCAGCCATGGTCTGATTCGTGCCTTCGACCAAAAAGATCGGATCGTAGCCGAAGCCATTTTTTCCGCGAAATTCGGGAATAATCTCGCCTGGGCAGCTGCCATGAGAACGTAAAACGATTTCATTCGGATTGCAGAGGACTATCTCACAATGAAAAGCGGCTTTCCATGGGCGCGGGTAAACGGAGAGCTGATTTAGCAAAGCACGGCAGCGTTGTTCATCTGTAGCTGATGGATCCGCTAAGTAGCGATGCGAATGAACGCCTGGCGCTCCACCCAAAACTTCTACTTCTAAGCCAGAATCATCAGCTAAGGTAGGCAGCTTGCTTACTTGGGCGAAGGCAGCCGCTTTTTTGTGAGCATTTTCGAAATAGCTCTGACCATCCTCAGGAATAGAGAGCGTAAGCCCAAGCTCAGCTGGCGTGATAAGCTTGAGAGGCAATGGGGCTAGAATTGTTGAGATTTCGGCGATCTTACCCGGATTATTGGTTGCGATTAGCACTGTTTTCATATCGTATAATTTTTATGCATGAGGGTCGTTGAGCGTGATATAATCAATAATTATCATATTGAGTAATTGTACTTTGCCAATGGAAAAACAACGTTATTCTTTACGCACGAATGTAGGCTATTTTTTCAATCGACCTATTGGATTTTTCCGCGATTTTCATGCCGAATTCCCTGAAATATTTATTGACCCAGACCTAAATGTCTATAATCTGCTTTCCGATTATCGATTTTCTCGCACACGTGAGGGCTTATTGCTTCAAGCGCAATTGCATGGGGAAATTGAGGCACAATGCGTGCGTTGCCTTTCCATCAATCGGATTTCTGTTGACACTCCATTTGAGGAGCTATTTTTCTTTTTAGAGAGATCTCAAGAAGAATTCGACCAAATCATTCCTGAGGATGGGTATATCGATCTTGGAGAGATTTTCCGCGATTACCTGCTCTTGGAAATCCCGATGAATTACATTTGTAAGCCAGACTGTAAAGGCATCTGTGTGGAGTGTGGGCAGAATCTGAACTTGGGGGAGTGTGAACATACAACCAGCCGAATTCACTTCAAAGAAGAATAAACTAACTCGATAATAAATTATTGCGTTTGCTCATGAACTTGCTGGCGCGTATTTTTCTTTTTTAACAAGAATTCATGTTAGAATTTTTGGGTTATTCCGGAGGAGATGCATTATGCCTGAGAAGATATTAATTGCCATTGCCTGGCCTTACGCCAATGCGGATATTCATGTAGGGAACCTTACCGGTTCTCATCTGCCGGGGGATATTTGCGCGCGTTATCACCGCTTACGCGGGCGGAGCGTGCTGATGGTTTCGGGTTCTGATTCACATGGTACACCAATTACCGTGAAGGCAGATAGTATGGGCGTCTCGCCGCTTGAGATCTATCAAGCTCATCATGCCCGTTTTCTGGAACTCTTCCAGAAAGTTGGAATCAGTTATGACCTCTTTACCAGCACGCATACTTCTAACCACTTTTTTATCTCCCAGTTAGCGTTTACAACTTTAAAAGATAATGGATACCTCTATACTGCCACCGAAAAGCAATGGTATTCCACCACACAGCAGCGCTTTTTGCCTGACCGGTACGTGGAAGGTACTTGCTATATTTGCGGTAACCCAGATGCCCGCTCGGATCAATGTGAGCGCTGTGGAAATATACTAGAGGCGGATAAGCTGATCGACCCGCGCTCCAAAATCGACGGCAGCACACCAATCCTGAAGGAAACTGAGCATTTTTACTTGGACCTCTCCAGCTTAGAGCCAGAAATAGTTGCTTTTTTGAGAAGCCGCGAACCCTATTGGAGACCGAACGTCATTCGGCAATCCTTAGGTCAAATTCTATCCGAAGGGCTCAAAGCCCGCCCAATTACGCGGGACTTAGATTGGGGCATCCCGGTGCCACTTGAAGGCTGGCAAGGCAAATGCTTGTATGTCTGGTTTGAAGCGGTGATTGGTTACCTTTCTGCTACAATTGAATGGTCCAAACTGAACGGAGAAGAAGCAGCGTGGCGCGAGTGGTGGGTCAATCCACAATCCCGTACGTATTATTTCATCGGTAAAGATAATATCCCCTTCCATGCGGTCATTTGGCCAGCGGAATTAATCGGTTTTGAAGAAGACATTGACCGCGCCTTAGGCGCAGCTGACCCCAAACCATTAGTGCTTCCTTACGACGTGCCGGCTAACGAGTTCATGAACTTAGAAGGTCGCAAAATCAGCGGTAGTCACAATTGGGCTGTTTGGGGGCTTGATTTCCTCGAGCGCTATGACCCCGATCCGCTGCGTTATTATCTGACCACTGCAATGCCAGAGACACGCGATAGCGACTGGGACTGGGAAGAGTTTTATCAGCGCAATAACAACGAGCTGGTGGCAACTTGGGGGAATTTGATTAATCGCGTGCTTACATTTACATATAAAAATTGGGAGGGCATCATCCCAGAGCCAGGTGAGCTGCGTCCATCGGACGAAGAATTGCTGCAAACCATCCGAACCGGCTTCGATACAGTCGGAGAAAAAATCGAACGGGTGCAGCTGCGCGAAGCTTTGGCGGAGGTGATGCGCTTAGCCACCGAAGTTAATAAATATTTAGATGTGCATGCCCCTTGGTTCGAAATTAAAACCAATAAGAGTGAAGCAGCGAAGTCGGTTTATACAGCAATTCAAGCAATCGATTGGTTGAAGATTCTGTTTTCGCCTTTTATTCCACATATTAGCGAAGGCATTCATGCTATTTTAGGATATGATGCCCCAATATTTGGTGATTTTAAGACTGAAACGATTTCTGATGAGCTTGGGACACATGTAGCTTTAAGCTATAACCCCGAAGGCTGTATGGCTCGGGAAGGCGTAAACTTATGGCAACCGCTGAGCCTTGAAGCTGGCAAACCCTTTAATCAGCCCTCGCCCTTGGTGAAGAAGCTGGACCACAGCATCGTTGAGGAAGAACGCGCCCGTTTAGGCAAATAGGTGCAAAGTTTAGCTTGGGTGCTGCTCCGCAAAGCGAATAAGATACCAAGGCATCTGGTTGAGCAATTCCTCCATAATTTGGTCTGTGCGTGTCTGCCAGAGGGATAGGTTCCCATCGGTTTCTGCTTTAGTTGGGCTGACTAAATCACTTACCCCCCGTAGAATCAACCACGGGATGTCATTCCGTTTGGCGACCCAGGCAAAAGCTGCAGATTCCCAATCGGCAGCTACCGCGCCAAATTCCTGAGTAAGGCGCTCATAAGCTCGGGGTTGGATATCCTGATCTGCCGAGACTAATCGAGCCCGATGGGTATGCTCGGGTAATTCCTCTGGTAGCCAGCTGAGATCAGCTTTGGAGCTGTAAAATTCTATAGCTTGCGCATAGTCTGCCATGCCCTCAAAGATATCATAGAAGGCTGTTTCGCTAACACATAAAATTTCCCCAATTTCAGCCAAACCTTCCAAGCCGCCACAGGTGCCTAAATTGATCATTAGCTGGGGATGAAAAACGTCGATAGCAAATTGGCAAGCCCCTGCTGCGGAAACTTTCCCCCAACCGGCATGCATAAACACAACAGGGAAATCAGCAATAACCTGGACAAAATAATCGCCGTAAGGCGTTGGATGCAGTGTTGAGGGTAGGGTGTTGCGTAAGAGAGCTTGCCACTCTCCATCTGCGCTGATGAGAATGACGAAACGAGCACTGTGCAGCATGAGGGCTATTTAAGCTTTTTACCTAATGTAGCCATATAAGCCACAAATTGCTCTTTACCATCCATCTCAAGGATGGCGTTAACCTGTTCGTCGTTAAAGGCGCCAATCGCGCAGACGCCATAGTCGATAGCTTCCGCGGCTAAGTGGAGGTTCTGGCAGATATGACCGGCATCGAGGAAAAGATAGCGGTAGGCGCGTGTTCCGTAACGGTAACTCGTGCGGTAAGGAATTGCAACCCAAATAAAGGTCGCCGCACAAGTAAAAACATGGTTTTGCCTGCCAGCGGCTTCTCCCAGTGCAGCTAATATTTGCTCCCCTTGGATGACAATCTCCAAGCTATGGCGTTGAGGAATAAAGTGATATATTCCAGGTTCCAGATTCTCAACCCGGCGTAAGGCTAAATAAGTTTCAAAGGGGTGGCGCGCGCCTGCTGAAGGCACAGTACGCAATGTGCGCCCAGTCTTCTCGGAAAGGTGCACAATTCCTTGCGTCATCCAAAGCAGGTAAGAAAGTTCCTCAAGCGTAAGTTGAACGTTCTCATCATATCGGCGCACAGAACGGCGTTGCTCGACCACATTCCGCAAATCCGTATGCCCTAAAGGGATACTTTGCGGTTCTGGTAAAGGGATGAGCTGAGATTCATCGGCTATAGAAGGCAGATACTCTGGCGGTTCCGCGCCTAATGATTCTGGCGTAGGCGCCATGTGCGTATAGCTGGAATTTTGAATAAAATCCGCGCCGATAGGGTCGAACTTAGGCATTTTCTGGGTCATCAGAACCGTACCATGGAGAGAACCATAGCTAAAACAATCGTGATGGCTAAAATTGCCATAATGATTTCGGATGTCCGTTTTTTCGATGATTTTTTACCTGCCATATCACTCCAATTGTGTTTTAATTGCTTGTGCTAAGTCTACCCCGATGCCTTTGATTTGTGCTACTTCTTCGACATTAGCAGCGAGGATATTTTCGATGGAACCAAAATGCTGTAATAAAGCTTTCCGACGCTCTGGGCCAACCCCAGGGATTGCATCTAACCTTGAAGCTAACCCGATTTTACCACGCCGCTGACGGTGTGCAGTGATGGCGAAGCGATGTGCTTCATCACGGATGCGCTGGATTAGGTAGAACCCTTGTGAATGTTCATCTAAGCGTACGGAATCGCTCTTCCCAGGCAGGAAGAGTTCCTCCTCTTGCTTAGCCAAGCCGACCAATGCAAATTGACCCTGCAAACCTTGCGCTTCGATCACTTTAACTGCTCGGCTAAGCTGACCCTTACCACCATCCACGATCAATAAATCCGGCAGGATGCTGAACGCCAGATCAGGTTTATAACCAGGCTGATCTTTTCCTTCTTGCGCGCTGTGATAATGCGTAAAACGCCGTTGTAACACTTCTTCCATAGACGCAAAATCATCCGGACCTTCCACGCTGCGGATATTAAAACGGCGGTAGGCTTTCTTATTGGGTACCCCTTGTTCGAAGACCACCATACTGCCCACGCTGGCTGTACCCATGGTGTTAGAGATATCGTAGCATTCAATCCGATTAGGCGGCTCAGGCAAGTTAAGCGCAGCTTGAATTTCAGCTAAGGCTTGATGTTGGCGGTCTTTATCGGCTTTCCAACGTGTTTCCAGTGCCCGCAGCGTCTCCACAGCGTTTTCGGATGCTAAACTGACCAGTTTCTTGCCGTCGCCGCTCTTCGGCACTTTGATCTCGACCTTTTCTCCACCTCGTTTGGTGTTCAACCATTCCTTGATAATACGTGCTTCTTCGATATCAGTCGGCAGCAAGACTTGCGAGGGTATAAATGCGGCTTCATCGTAAAACTGCAAGACGAAATCTTTTAGAATTTCCTCGTTTTTCTCGTCCTCGGTGCCTTCTAAGATGAAATACTCGCGACCGATGAGCTTGCCAGAGCGCATAAAAAAGACCTGGACGCAAGCTTCGCCATCTGAGCGAGCCATTGCAATGATGTCGGTGTCTTTTTGCTCACCGGATATGATTTTTTGCCGTTCGACCACACGCTCAATACTGTTGATTTGATCCCGAAGAGTAGCCGCGCGTTCGTAATTCATGGCTTCGGAGGCTGCTTGCATTTCGGTTTGCAAACGCTTGACAATTGGATCGGTGCGCCCTTCGAGAAACTTGCACAGATCATCAATCATCTGACGGTAGGATTCTTTATCTATAGCGCCAATACACGGACCAGTGCACAGTTTGATGTCGTAATAGAGACAGGGTCGAGCATCCTTACCGGTAATTTCGCGTGCACAGGTGAGGTATGGGAATATTTTCCGCAGCACTTCCAAAGTTTGGTGCACAGCCCAAACCGAAGTGTAAGGACCATAATAGCGTGAGCCGTCTTTCAGCATCTGCCGAGTCACAGAAACTTTAGGGAAGTCATCAGCCCAATGGACTTTAATATAGGGGTAACGTTTGTCATCCTTCAGGCGGACATTGTAAAAGGGGCGGTGCTCCTTGATGAGATTCATCTCTAAGATCAACGCCTCGAGCTCGGAATCGACCAAGATTAAGTCGATATCGGCAATCTTCCTCACCATCTGCCGGGTCTTATAAGTTTGATCGGCGGAGGCGTGGAAATAGGAGCGTACGCGGTTTTTTAGGTTGATCGCTTTCCCCACGTAGATGATCTTGCCATCTTTGTCTTTCATCAGATAGCAACCTGGCTTTTCGGGTAAAGTGTCCAAGATTGCTTTGATATGTTCAGATATTTCCATATTCGTATATTTTAATAGGTTTTACCAGGCCTGACTGGGTGGGGTTTTACGCGCGGTATAATTCAACGAGGTTGATTTATGACAATCAAAATTCTTCCTGAAATTGTTGCTTCCCAAATCGCCGCTGGAGAAGTGGTGGAACGGCCTGCCTCGGTGGTCAAAGAACTGATTGAAAATGCAATCGATGCGGGCGCAAAAAAGATCGTTATCAAGACCCAGCAAGCAGGCAAAAGGGAAATCCTCATCAGCGATGATGGCATAGGTATTCCTGCTGAGGAGCTGCCTTTAGCTTTGGCTCGGCATGCCACCAGCAAGCTGAGCAGCGCAGATGATCTCCTCAATATCCAAACTTTAGGTTTCCGAGGTGAAGCTTTAGCTTCGATTGGTTCGGTTTCGCGCTTGCAGATTACTTCTAAAACTGCGGATCAAGAGGTAGCACTGCGCTTAAGTATGGATGGCGGGCGGATAAACCCTCCAGTGGCGGTTCCAGCACCTACGGGGACGGAAGTGCAAATTGAAGACCTTTTCTTCAATGTGCCGGCACGTCTCAAGTTCCTCAAAACCGATAATACTGAGAACCGTCAAATTACCGGTTTAGTTACCCGATATGCCATGGCTTACCCCAATATCCGTTGGTCCTTGGAACAAGATGGACGCCTGATTTTTCAAACCACCGGTAGTGGGAACCAAAAAGAAATTTTACAAGAACTCTATGGAACTCAAGATGCGAAGGAGCTGCTGCCGATTGAATTTAGCGCGCAAGAAATTAGCATCAAGGGGTATGTGAGCAGCCTCTCTCTCAGCCGCTCGCATCGCAAGGATATCACCCTTTTTGTCAATGGTCGCTGGGTGCAAGATACTTCCCTCACTGCTGCGGTGATCAAAGCTTATAACACCATGCTTATGGTCGGGCGCTATCCAGTTGCGATTCTGTTCATCCAGCTGCCCGCCAATCGAGTGGACGTCAATGTGCATCCATCCAAAGCGGAAGTGCGCTTCCGCGAGCCAGATCAGCTCTTTAGTGCCCTTCAGCGCGGCATTCGGCGCGGCTTGCTAGCTTATGCGCCTATTCCGGAAATAAATACGAGGGTTCTGTGGGGGCGCCAAATATCCTCGGATATCAATATGCAGCCCGTCGATGATTCTACTTTGTGGGTTAGCAACGCGAACGATGAAGCTAAGGAAGTTTCGGAAGAACTTAAACCAGAATCAGCGCCTTTACCTTTGGAACATCTGCCACTCTTGCGTTTAGTCGGGCAGGTCGCCTCAACTTATCTCGTTGCGGAGGGTCCGGATGGTCTCTATCTGATTGATCAGCATGCTGCCCACGAACGTGTGCTCTTTGACCAGCTTATGGCGCAATACCGCGCTGCCGCGGTACCGACCCAAGCCTTAATGCAACCGGTGGTGGTTGAAATGTCTACGGAAAAGGCTTTAGTGCTTACGCCCCAGCTGCCGGTTTTGCAAAAATTGGGTTTTGAGGTGGAAGAATTTGGGCCGAATGCCTTTGTCGTGCGCGCCGTACCAGCGATTGCTCTGGATGCGGACCCGCGCGCTGTGCTCAATGCATTAGTCGAAGATTTTGAGGAAAACGAAGAGCCTTTAGGCGAAGAAGTGGAAGCGCGCATTGCTGCCCGCGTATGCAAACGCATGGCGGTTAAGGCAGGCAAGCAGCTTTCGGAAAGTGAGCAGAAAAACCTGCTGCTCAACTTGGAAGCCTGCACTTCGCCGCGTACTTGCCCACATGGCAGACCGACCATGATCCACCTGAGCGCAGCGCTGCTCGAGCGCCAGTTTGGCCGCTTAGGACCGCGTTGAATCGCACCAAGCGACAAAAATTGCCTTGTAGAAATACTAAAAATAGCTATAATAGAAGTCCGTCGGGGCGTGGCTCAGCCCGGATAGAGCGCACGGTTCGGGTCCGTGAGGTCGGCGGTTCGAATCCGCCCGCCCCGACTGAAACCCTTCATCATAACGAAGGGTTTTTCGTTAACGTCCGCATTCATTGTCAATTCTGCTGACCGCCAAATCGGCCGCATTTAAGGTAAACTAAAGCCTATCATGGCTTTCATTTTCTCGATTCTTGTACTTATTGCGACCACTTTGTTTTTTACTGCTCACCTTAAGATCAAGCGTTGGAGTGAAGCCATCTTGGCTTGGGCATTGGTGGGGTTCGCCTGCTTGGTGTTTGTTTTTACGATTGCCAATCAACTCAAAGGGTTGGGCTCGCAACAGGTAGTCCTTGGGCTTCAGGCGGGTTTGCTTTTGGTGAGCGCTATAAGCTGGTTGCTCGCACAACGACCAAAAATCATTCCGGAATCTAAAGTAGATATACATCTAGGGGCGTTCTGTAAGGAGCGAAAGAATTGGTTTCTTTTGATTCTAGCCATTTGCGTGGCGGGTGTGTTGCTGCTATCGGTGGTACTAAACTACATCGTCCCGCCGAATAATAATGATGCTCTAAGCTATCACGTAGCACGCATTGTGCGCTGGAAGCAACAAGGTTCCTATCTTCCCTGGGAGACGCCTTTTGTCTGGCAGCTTACCTTCCCGCTCAACGCACAGTTAGTTTATTTGTGGACGTTGCTTTTTACCGAAAGCGACCATTTTATAGCTTACATTCCCATGGTAGCCGGCTTGCTCACAAGTCTCATTATCTATCTCCTCGCTCAGGAATTAGGCTTTAGCCGGCGAAATGCGATCTTTTCCGCGTTAATTTGGCTGACTTTACCTGTGGTGCAACTGCATCTCACTTCCGTGCGCCACGATCTTATTAGCACTTGGTTGTTCTTATCGACATTTTATTTCTTCCACCGCTGGGGCAAAACGCGAGAGTTTGCTTATCTTTTGCTTTCTGCTTTAGCCTTAGCGCTCGTTGTGGGTACGAATTTTTCGATTGCAGCATACCTGCCAGGGATGGTGCTGATGCTGCTCTTGGGTTTCGTTTTTTACCGCTATTCTTTCAAGCAGGTATTGCAATGGGTCGGGGTAACCTTGCTCTGCTTTTTGCTGTTCAGTTCGCCGATTTATGTTAGCAACACAGTTTATTTTGGCTCGCCCTTAGGACCAGATGCTGCCCAAATGACGAGTGCAGCAGTAGCCGAAGAAATGCCGCTTGGAAAGTACATTGTCGTTAACGCTACGCGATGGTTTTACCAGCTGCTGGATTTCTCTTGGCTGCCACAGCCCGTTCAGCAAGCTTTAGTATCCGCTAAAGCCGGGCTCGCGAGGTTGGTTTTTACGCCGTTAGGTCTGAATTTGGAAGGTGACATTGCGACGCTGGATGCACATCGCTTTACCTGGGGCAGGCTCTACCAATTGCAAGAGGACGAAGCTTGGTTTGGGCTCGTTGGAGGACTGCTCATCTTTCCGACCAGTTTAGCAGCCTTTGTGCAAGGTCTCAAGCGGAAGGACATCTTGCGCATCATGCCCTTTGTGTTTTTTCTTACCGTGCTCATCACCTGCAGCCTAATCCGGCCAGGATGGGCGCCATTTGATGGGCGCTATTTCATGCCTTTGGCGGCGATGTGCATGGCTTTTCTCCCCTTATGGCTGCAAGGCAAGAGTGCAAAAGGCGTTGAAGCCATCGTTGTGGCTGTGTCAATTTTCAGTATGGCTATGGTTGTGCTATTCAACCCTGCCAAGCAGGTAATCGGCGGAGCAGCAATATGGAAGATGAACCGCATCGATATGCTCACACGGCAGTCGTATTCTTCGAAGGAAATGCTCTACTTAGCCGAAGCCATCCCCAGCGGTGCAACTGTAGGTGTGGCTGCTAAGCCGCAAAACTATCAAGAATATGGCCTTTTTGGTGCAGATTTTAGCCGAAAAGTCGTAAATATCGACCCATTGGAGAACGTCGCGAACCTCAATTGGTTAGATGCGCGCGGTGTGAAGTATTTGCTCGTCAAAGCAAATGATGTTGGCGGGTTGCACCCTCCACAAGAATTTCGCTATGTAGATAGCTTGGGCGATTGGATCCTCTACCAACGGGATACTCCAAAAAGCTCACAAGCTTGGAAAGGTCATCAGATTGGTACAATACCCGCGATTACTTTGTCAGTTTGCTAAAACCATAGTTGAAGTTATAGGCTAAGCAATAAAAAAAACCGGCCTGCATAACCAAGCCGGTTTTCTTTCTAATTAAAATTTATTAGCCAATCATTAGCTCAGGACTTTGACGTCCTGTGCTTGAGGGCCCTTAGCGCCCTGAACGACGCTAAATTCAACTTGTTGTTCTTCTTTCAGGGTCTTATAACCATCGCTAATAATAGCGCTGAAATGAACGAATACATCCTTTTCTCCCGATTCGCGGGCGATAAAGCCATATCCTTTTTCGCTGTTAAACCATTTAACAGTGCCAATCTCACGTTCTGCCATAACTATCTAATCCTCCAAACAACTCTAAACAAAAATATTTATGTTTCTGGTCATTCTCGATTAGATGTTATGACCTAACTTGAACTTCCAGCAACTTCCTCTGTTTATACTACACATACCGTTTCTCGTCAATGCCAACCAGTATTGACAAACCGAACTATTTATCAGCTAAATCGGTTTTAACGGAATGTGAATTGGCTTTTTCGGAAAGCATGCGGTTGATTGCCACTGCAGCCTTGCGCCCGGCGCCCATTGCCAAAATCACGGTGGCTCCACCCGTAACGATATCCCCGCCGGCGTAAACGCCAGGCAGCGAGGTCTCCATTGTTTCTGGATCCACGACCAGATGACCATAGCGGTCGAACCTAAGTTCAGGTGTGGTGCGCTGAATGATGGGGTTGGATGAGTTTCCAATTGCGACAATGACAACATCAGCGGGGACTTCATACTCGGAATCTGGAATGGGAATAGGCCGGCGGCGGCCGCTCGCGTCAGGCTCACCTAATTCCATCTTGATGAGACGAATGCTGCTCAAGTGGCCATTTTTATCCCCTAGGAATTCGATGGGATTCCGTAGGAATTCGAAATTAACACCTTCAGCTTTGGCATGCTCAATCTCCTCGAAACGCCCTGGCATTTCTGGTTCACTGCGCCGATAGATGATCGAGGCTTGGCTCGCTCCTAAGCGCAGCGCCACCCGAGCCGAATCTAATGCTGTATTGCCACCGCCAATCACCGCCACACGCTTGCCTGCCATATCTAAGATGGGGGTATCTGCCTGAGGGTAGAGGTAAGCCTTCATCAAATTCACACGCGTTAAAAACTCATTGGCGGAATAAATGCCAATCAGGTTTTCGCCTGGGATGTGGAGGAAATTAGGCAAACCAGCGCCTGTGCCAATGAATACAGCATCATAGCCGTCCCGGTGGAGCAGATCCTGTATGGTTAGAGTAGCTCCAACAAGTACATCAGGCACAAACTTTACGCCTTGGTCGGCTAATTGCTGGACTTCTTTACGAACAATTTCTTTGGGTAAACGAAATTCGGGGATTCCATAGCGTAACACGCCACCAAAATCGTGGAAAGCTTCGAAAACGGTTACATCGTAGCCAGCTTTGATTAAGTCTCCTGCACAGCTCAAAGAAGCGGGTCCACTGCCCACCAAGGCGACTTTAAAACCTGTGGGTTCGATTACTGTTTTATCCCTTTCAATAGGATGCTCAGCTAAATAATCGGATACATAACGCTCAAGTGCGCCAATGGCAATAGCTTTTCCTTTTTTATTCAATATACAAACGCCTTCACACTGCTCAGTTTGTGGGCATACGCGGCCACAAACGCGAGGTAATGTGTTGTCGTCCAGCACAAGCAGAGCCGATTCCGTAAGTTTATCTTCCAAAATAAGCTGGATAAATTGCGGAATCTTCACTGCCACCGGGCAGCCATCTACACAACGTGGGTTTTTACATTGCAGACAGCGTGCAGCTTCGAGACGGGCTTGCGCGTCCGTAAAACCTAAAGCCACCTCATCAAAGCTGTGGATGCGTTCTGCAGCCGGCAGTTCTGGCATCACTTGGCGGGTTTTAGGCTCTGCGATAGGCGCTGGCAGCTCATTTTGAATTTCGACGAGTTTAGGTTCCAGCCGACAAGTTTCCAAATGGTTATATGTGCTGTTTCTGATTTGCAAAGTGTCAAAGTCAACTAAATGCCCGTCAAATTCTGGGCCTTCCACGCAGGTGAAGCGCACCTGATCGCCTACCTGCACGCGGCAGCCGCCGCACATACCGGTCCCATCCACCATAATTGGGTTGAGGCTGACTTTGGTAGGGATCCGATAAGGCCGCGTGATATCGGCAATACTGCGCATCATGAGCACCGGGCCAACCGCTAAGGCATAATCAAAATGCGCGCCTTGGTAAAGAAGCTGCTGAAGCTGCTTGGACGTGAAGCCATGAAAACCAAAAGAGCCATCATCCGTGGTGAAGTAAACTTCATCGGAAATGGCTTCGATTTCATTCTTGAGGATAATTAAGTCCTTTGAACGTGCACCAACAATCGTAGTAACATGATTACCGGCTTCCTTTAAAGCTTTCGCCACGGGAAAAGCAACTGCAGCACCGACACCTCCCGCTACAATGAGTGCCTTGCCATATTTTTCAACCTCAGATGGCGTCCCCAATGGGCCCAAGATATCCAGGATCTTCTCACCTGGCTCAAGCTCACAAAGCAAGCGGGTCGTCTTCCCGACGGCTTGCACAATGAGGGTGATCGTGCCAGCTTGAGGATCTCGATCTACGATCGTGAGGGGAATGCGTTCGCCTAATTCAGTTACACGCAGCATAACAAACTGACCAGCCCGGGCTTTGGTTGCAATGAGGGGGGAATACACCTCAAACTGGGTGATGGCTTCAGCCAAGGGCTTTTTCGTAAGAATTAATCCAAAGTTTGAATAATCCAGGTGGGGTTCCTGGATGTTAAGCTCCATTTTATTTTGTGTCATTAAGAATAGCCCGTCCTTTGAGATTTTTGACCCCGATATTTTATTCAACCTGCAGGCACCAATAAAGCGCTTCACCGCGGTCAACGTTCAAATTGAAAACGAGGCAATAGCGGCCTGGGTCGAGTACTTCTTGCGGCGAGAGAATAGCTGTGCCGTTTTCTGCCGGTACGGTGGTGAAAGCCACAGGGTTTCCTTCTTCATCAACGAATTGCAAGCGCTCAAGCTTAATCACTTGGTTGTTGATCACAACCTGGGGTTGGGTTTGCGTAGTAAGTGGAATGCCATCATCGGTCTGCGGTGCATTCAGGCTCAGTTTCATTTCAGTATATTGCCCGTTCTCGAGAACAAACACGCCTTCAGCAGGCGGCAGCACGGAGAGCACTGGGGTGGGTTTAGTCAAGAAAGGTATATTGACGTTGAGTAAAGTGGTGCCAATCAGGATCCCAATCACAACGAAAGCCATCAAGATCACGCCATAGATGAGAATATCCACCCAAGCTTTACGGCTTGGTGCAGCTGGCGTGCGGAGAGGTGGTGTGGTTTGAGCGGTTGCGCTCTCCAAGTTCGGGCTTGCTCCCGTTTCAGGGGCAGATACCTGTTCCTCGGAGGGCTCGACCTCCTCAGCTGTTCCTTCGGCAGCTGGCGCGCTCTCAGCAGAGGGCTGTGGAGTACTTTCCACGCTGAATTTGGCAGGTTCAGCTTTGAACACGCCTATGGGTTTAGTGTAATCTGAGAGCTTTTCTCCCGGTTTGGGAGGAATATACTTCTTGCGTTCAATAAAAGCTAAGCCGCGCTGTGCAGGTTTGTTGTTTGGATCGATCTCCAGGGCTTTTTTGAGAAAAATTGTTTGTTTGTCTTCATCTTCGATGATTGCAGCCAGCCATACCCACACATCGGCGTTCTCGGGTTCTTCCACGATGGCGTCTTTGAGATATGCTAAGGCTTGCTCCATCTGACCAGATTTTGCTGCTTCGATGCCCTGTGAGAGAGAGGATGCCATATTAATCGCTCCACTTAGTCATAATTTATTGGATAAAGTTTGCATTATTTTACCACAAGGGAATATTTTTACATAAATTTCGTCCGAGAATTGCGTTTATTTAAGGACATTTCGTGGAGTAAAAAAAGCTTGCACATAAACTCATGGGCATGTATAATCAAAATTGTTCGGGGCGTGGCGCAGTCCGGCTAGCGTGCTTGCATGGGGTGCAAGAGGTCCCGGGTTCGAATCCCGGCGCCCCGACAAACGCCGTCAGTTTCATGCTGACGGTTTTTTGTTTATTTTTTTAAGTGCATCGCATACCTCCTGATGGTATAATGTTAACCACTAATCTTTTATTTTCTTTTTAAATCAAGGAGAACAAACCTATGTCCGGACATTCACATTGGTCCACAATTAAACGAAAAAAAGGCGCAGCTGATGCCAAAAAGGGCGCTGTGTTTACGCGCTTAGCGCGGGAAATTGCTATGGCTGCTCGCCGCGGCGGTGGCGATCCGAGTATGAATGTGAGTTTGGCTTTAGCTATCGAACGCGCCCGGGCTAGCAACATGCCTAAGGATAGCATCGAGCGGGCCATCAAGCGCGGGACCGGTGAAGATAAGTCCGAATCAGAGCTGATTGAAACCACGTATGAAGGCTATCTTGGGCATGGCGTTGTCGCGATTATCGAATGCGTTACCGAAAACCGAAACCGTACGGTGGCTGAATTGCGCCACATCCTTACCCGTGCCGGAGGCGACTTATCTGAAAGTGGGTCTGCAAGCTGGCAATTTGATCGCAAAGCGGTTTATTCCATCAAATCTGATGGGAAGAACTTCGACAAGGTCTTCGAAGCCGCACTAGAAGCTGGTGCGGATGATGTTACCGAAGAGGATGGCTATATCGAAGTGATTGGTGCGCCGGAAACCTTCAAAGCCATTGAAGAGAGCCTGAAAAAGGTCAACATCAAGCCGGAAGAAGCAGGAATTCGCATGATCCCGAAGCAGGAAGTTGAGCTGGAAACTAACGAGGCGATTAGCATTCTGCGCACGGTTGAAGCTCTGGAAGACAGCGACGACGTGCAGAATGTTTATACTAACCTGAGAGTGACCGAAGAAGCCTTAGCCATGCTTGAGGAAGAATAACTTCAGATGCTGGTATTAGGCATCGACCCAGGTATCGCCATCACCGGTTTCGGCTTGGTGCAGGTGAACCCGGAGGGCGATCTGAGCGTGATTTCTTTTGGTGTGATCGATTCAACGGCTGTGAGGACTACCTCCAGCCGTTTGGTTTACCTCTATGATCACCTGATGGAATTGATTTCTGAGTATCAACCTACGCATAGCGCTGTGGAACGCTTATTCTTTCAAAAGAACATCAAGACTGCTATGCAAGTGGGCGAAGCGCGCGGTGTCATCCAACTTTGCTTAGAAAAAATGCACATCCCGCATGCTGAATATACACCGAATGAAGTGAAGCAAGCAGTCACTTCTTATGGCAATGCCGATAAAAGTCAGGTGCAGGAGATGGTCAAAGTCCTGTTAAAGCTTGAACACGTGCCAACCCCAGATGATGCTGCGGACGCTTTGGCAGTAGCACTGTGTCACATCAACATGCTCAATTTCAAGCGCAGTTTGCCCAATGAGGATGTATGATCACAAGTCTTTCTAACAGCACGATTGTAGCAATCCGCAAGTTACACAGGCTCAAAGACCGGCGTGCGACTGGGCTTTTTTTAGCTGAAGGACTGCGCGTTGTTGGGCAGGCGCTCGATTCAGGCGCTGAGATTCGGCAACTGATCATCTGCCCTGACCTGCTCATAAGTGAGTATGGGCAGCAGCTGGTGGATCGCGCACGTAAATTGGGCGTGGATTGTTTGGAAGTGAATGAACCCGTATTTGCTTCGCTGGCGCGTAAGGATACACCTCAAGGTATTGCTGCAGTAATCGCACAACGCTGGCAAGTTTTAGAAAGCCTTACTCCACAAGAGGGCGAGCTGTGGGTGGGGTTGCAAGCAGTGCAAAATCCAGGCAATTTAGGAACCATCTTGCGCACCTGTGATGCTGTCGGTGCAACCCGTTTGCTGCTCTTAGATGATTGCACGGATCCTTACGATCCGGCGGCAGTTAAAGCTTCGATGGGCTCTATTTTCACGGTCAAGCTTACCAAAACGCATGCAGAAGCTTTTCGGGTTTGGCATACGGGGCATGAAGAGATGGTCATTGTGGGCACTTCAGACCATGCGGAGGAAGACTATGCCCAGACTGTCTATCCACAAACCTGTTTACTTCTGATGGGCAGCGAGCGCCAAGGCTTGCCGGATGAATACGTCCAACTGTGCACAAAAATGGTCCGCATCCCAATGGAAGGTAGTTGTGATTCGCTGAATTTGGCAGTCGCGACAGGTATAATCTTGTATCAAATCTACAATCAACGGCGGAACATCTTTCAAAGTGCAGGTCAGCAATGATTGCTTCAATTAGCGGTAAAGTTCAAAGCAAATCCCCGGATAGCCTTGTTTTAGATGTACAAGGCATCGGCTTAGAGGTGGCTGTGACCACCAGCTTAGCCAGCGAGAAGGAAATTGGAGATATCGTCTTCTTGTATACCCATCTGATCGTGCGGGAAGACCTGTTAGCGCTTTATGGCTTCAGGACATTGGAAGAAAAACGATTTTTTCTACTCTTCATGGGCGTGGAAGGGATTGGACCGCGCTTAGCCTTAGCTATCCTTTCTACGCTTTCGTTGGATAATATCCGCCAAGCGATTGTGAGCGAGCAGCCGGAATATTTCTGCAGGGTGCCAGGGATTGGGAGGAAGACTGCCCAGAAGATCCTGATAAACTTGCAAGGGCGGATTACTGCAGAAGCCGGCTTTGAGGTCCGTAAAGCCACAACCTCAGCTGAGGATCAGGTGCTCGAGGCTTTGGTGGGCTTGGGGTATAGTGTGGTGGAGGCACAAACGGCTGTGCAAGCTCTACCCAAAGATGTACCTGATACGCTGGAAGATAAATTACGCGTTGCTCTGCAATACTTTACCCGCTGAGTTGCGCACTCTTCGATTGGGATGGCTAAGGAGAACACCTACGCAATGGTAGAATTAGGTTCAAACTAGCACATTAGGAATTTTCATGGCGGCATTATCTCGCGAATTAGGCATAGATCTGGGAACCTTCAATACACAAATCGCCGAAGGTAACCAAATATTGGTGCAGGAGCCCACCATTGTGGCGATTGTCATCAATGAAATGAAATTAGTGGAATATGGAACTACGGCACTGGGCATGTTGGGCAGGGTCCCCGAGACAATCGAAGTGATTCGGCCCTTACGTCATGGGGTTATTGCTGAATATGAGTTGACGGAAAAGTTCCTCAATATTTTAGTCCGCAAAGTGACAGGACCCACGTTATTTTTCCGACCGAAGATGCTCATCACCGTTCCTTACGGGGTTACCAGTGTGGAAAAGCGTGCTGTACAAGAGGCGGGGCTGGGGGCTGGTGCCCGAGAAGTCATCTTAATCCCGCAACCACTCGCTGCTGCGATTGGTATGGACTTGCCGATTAATACCCCTACCGGCAATATGGTCATCAGCTTAGGGGCTGGCACAACTCAGGCTGCGGTTATATCGATGACAGGAATTGTCAGCGCTGAAGCCTCGCAAACCGCAGGATTAAAAATTGACGAAGCAATTATCAGTTATGTTCGTAAGAAGTATGGCATTATTGTTGCGCCGCCTACGGCTGAAGCGCTTAAAATCCGTATCGGAGCCGCACTGCCGGCGGAGGAAGAGCTGACTATGGAGATTCAAGGTCAGGACCAGGTGACTGGTTTGCCTAAGCCAGTAACGCTCTCAACCAACGAGATTGTTGAAGCGATGCAGCCACCGCTAGAAGAAATTGCGGCTACGGCTAAGCGAGTCCTAGAAAAAACCCAGCCGGAATTGATTTCCGATATCATAGATCGCGGCGTAGCCCTTTGCGGAGGAACAGCGCTGATGAAAGGTCTGGATAAGTACCTCACAATCGCTTTAGGCATCCCTGCTTATGTGGTGGATAACCCGGTTACATGCACGGTTGAAGGTGCAGCGCGTGGCTTTTCGATGCTAGATTTGATTTTACGGACACAACAAGGTTTTAGCGCATGACAGTAATTCAGCAGCCAAAAAATTTCTCCAAGCCACTCGCTAACTTTAGTGATCGATCTGACCGCTTCAACCGTGGGGTGCGCTTTTGGGTTGGGCTCATTTTATTACTGCTTTTAAGCGGTTTTGTATATTGGTTAGCACTGCAGTTCATCCCTCGCGTTGAGAAGTTTGGACCAGGGATTATCTGGATTAACGCGAAGGTGTTCCTCGTGCTTTTACCGATTGCGGTGGTGCTGTTACTCTGGCTTGTTTTTGGCAACTTGCCACGGAAAAAATGGCTCGTCGTGTTATACCCAGAAGGGATACAAATAGTGCATGGTAGGCAAGAAAAATCTATTCCTTGGGAAGCACTTGAAAGCTTGAGCATGGATTATTCACAAACTCGTTTTTTGGGGATTGGAGGGCCAACCCGCAAAAAGCTCATATTACAGACGGTAAATGGGGAAAGATTTTCTCTCGATGGCAAGCGTTTGGATGAATTTGAAGCGTTAGTGCGCCAAATCCGGGAGGGAGCATTTCCTTTTCTTTATGCCCAAGCTTCAGCCACTTTAGAGCGCGCCGGCAGCGTTTCCTTTGGTGAGATTACACTACTCCAGGAAGGCTGGCTGCAAATCGATCACAAAGCTGTTCCGCTTACAGAAATTAGTTCTGTGAAATTAGAAAAAGGCTGGCTCAAAATTACTCAAAAGAACAGACAATTCAAGCAGGGGGCGGATCAAATTACTAACCTCGATGTGCTGGTCAAGCTTCTCAGCGAAAAAACTAACTCAAATAATACGTCAAGTGCTCCAGCTTGAGCACGGGATCAATATTCGCCACACGCACGCCTTCTGGCAGCTTTAGTATGATCGGGGCATAGTTCAAGATCGCTTTTATTCCATGGGCAACTAAAGCATCTGCTGTACTTTGGGCTGCATTGGCAGGTACGGTTAACAAAGCAATGCTTATATCTGAACTCCTCAGCTCAGCTTCCATAGTTTCAACATCCTGAACGACGATGCCAGCTATTTCTGTGCCAATGATGTTAGGGTTAATATCTAGCGCTAAGACAATTTCAAATCCATGGCGGGCAAAACCTTGGTAACGGATTAATGCTTGGCCTAAGTTTCCTACGCCAACAATCACCATTGGCCAGATTTGGTTGAGGTTTAGGATGCTTCTCAAATTATCTATAAGGTGGATAATGTCATACCCTTTGCCTTTTACTCCAAAACCGCCGAAATAAGAGAGATCCTTTCGAATTTGTACTGCGGGGATTCCGACTTTCTCGCTTAATTCGTCTGAGGATATTACTTCCTCGCCCTCCCTTAAGAGATGGTTGAGCGTTTGCAGATAAAGCGGTAGTCTGGAAACAACAATATCAGGGATGTTAGGTTTCGCCATGAGGAGCTCTCTCACTTTCTAAGCAAATAATCATCTGTGTTATGATTCAGCAGTAGATATATTATATAGGGATATTTTGAATTTTGTCCATTATGATAATAATAGTTGTGAATCAAATCACAAGGTTTTATTGAAGGAGATTGAGGAATGAAAGCAGCTAGGACGATTCTGTATATTTTAGCGGGAATCATTATCGTTTTTTCTTTCCTGTTTATATTAGGAGCTTTCAGCCCAGATGGAAGCACAAGCTGGTTATGGGTTGGAATTATCGGCTTGCTGGTTGGTTTCCTATGTATTTTCTGGGGCTCACGGTTGGGGGCTAAAGCGGAACAAACAACCCAAAATGTGACCTTACAAGTGGATTTACCCGGCAACGTCTCGATGGATACGATCAAGTGCCAATCTTGTGGTGCGCCGCTTTCTGCGGAGGATATTAAAATGGTAAATGGCGCCCCTATGGTTTCCTGCCCGAATTGTGGGACGACGTACCAACTTACAGAAGAACCAAAATGGTAATAACAGTGAAAAACTTACGCTTATTGCTGGTCATTTCAGTTTTCCTGATCGCCGCTTTTGCTCCGGTTGCAGTGCAGGCACAGACCTACCGCTTTGAAGTCAGCGAGTATGAAGTTGAGGCTTACATAGAAGCTGATGGCAGCCTAACGCTATATTACTACATGGTTTTCCAAAATGACCCGAACGCTGACCCCATTGACTTCGTTGATCTGGGACTGCCGCAAGGCGACTATGACTATAAAAACATCACTGGCACAATTAACGATCAACCCATTCCAAAGATTGGGCCATCCAATTATGTCGATGGCGCTGAGTTGGCATTGCAAGATTTGGCTATTCAGCCCGGTCAGACCGGAACGGTAATCGTAACGGCATCAAAGATTACGGGTGTCCTTTATCCTTACGACCAGCCGGATCGAGAGAATTATGTCAATTTCCAGATTACCCCCAGTTACTTCGGTTCCCAATACGACCGATCCACTGAGACAAAGTATCGCATGACAATTATTTTGCCGCCCGGAGTGGGGGTTAACGACGGAGTCTACTATACTCCCAGTGGTTGGCCAGGTGAGGACGCACCCGAAGCTTCAACGACCGCTGAAGATAATAGGGTTTACTATTCTTGGTACACAGAAAACGCAAATGTGCATACCCCTTACACTTTTGGCGCAGCTTTCCCAGCCAGTGCTGTACCTGCAGAAAGTATTATTACCATTCCGGTAATTGTTGATGGAGGCGGTGGCACAAGCACTTCCAGCGGTGGCGGATTTTGGGATTATTTTTCTAGCAATTTAGCCTGCTGTTTGCCCGCGTTGATGGTCTCCGCATTTATGATCTGGGCAGCTATAACGAGTAGCAAGAAAACCAAGCAGCGCAAGCTCCAATATATGCCTCCTAAGATTTCAATTGAGGGGCAAGGTATCAAACGGGGGCTGACTGCTGTGGAAGCGGGCATCCTGATGCAAGAGCCATTGGATAAAATCATGACCATGATCCTTTTTGGTTTGCTCAAAAAAGAAGCGATTACGATTACAAAAAAGGATACTCTCACGATTGAACCGGCTGATCCCCTTCCAGAAGGCTTATATGACTATGAAAAGCAATTTATCGAGGCTTTTGAGCTTCCCAATAACCGCGAACGCACCAAAAAGCTGCAAAGCTTGATGATTGACTTAGTCAAATCCGTTTCGGAGAAGATGAAAGGCTTTAGCCAGAAAGAAACGGTAGCTTACTATAAAGATATCGTTGAACGGGCGTGGAAAGCGGTACAAGATGCCCAAACGCCCGAAATCAAGAGCGCCCAATACGAGCACACGTTAGAGTGGACCATGTTGGACGAAGACTTCAACAAAAAGACTCAAGATACTCTTTCCGGTGGGCCTGTTATTATCCCAAGATGGTGGTGGCGTTATGATCCAACCATACGACCGGCAGGAGGCACAATTGGCGGAGGTGGTGGGATGGCAGCTCCGGTTAGCTCTGGTGGTGGGGCAGGTGGAGGCAAACCCTCCGTTTCTCTGCCGCATATCCCCGGCTCTGATTTTGCCGCGTCGATGGTTAATGGTGCTTCTACCTTAGCTGCAGGGGTAATCGGTGACATCACCGGCTTTACCAGTGCAATCACCAATAAGACGAACCCTGTTCCAATACAAACCTCGTCACCTAAAAGTGGTAGCGGCGGGTTCCGTGGGGGTGGCGGAGGCGGGCACTCATGTGCTTGTGCCTGTGCTTGCGCTGGCTGCGCTTGCGCGTGTGCAGGCGGCGGCAGATAGAAGTAAGGAAAGCAAGCATGGCTTTCTTTAATCATCACGTAGCGTCCAAGATTAACTCAGGGCTGTATACATTTGACATTCATGAACATGGGGGCAAATCACGCGTACATTTGCGCATCGATGAAGATGGCAGCGGGCTGCTGGTGGTCAACGCCAGCCGAGTGGTGCACTTGAACCCAACTGCGATGCAAATGGCATATTATCACCTCAACAAAGTAGAACAAAAAGCTGCGCTGAAATCACTGAGTTCGGTGTTTAATGTTCCGAGCAAGCGATTGGCGGAAGATTATCGTTTGATTATCCAGCAAGTGGATGCTTTAATTGATGAGGATAGTGGTCTTTGCCCGGTATGCGATTTAGGATTGGAGAAATCCATGCCTTTCTCCGCAAAGCTCTCTGCGCCTTATCGGATGGATTTGGCACTTACCTATCGATGCAATAATGCTTGCGCACATTGCTATAATGCCCGCCCGCGCAATTACCCTGAATTGGATACGCAAACTTGGAAAAAGATTATCGATCGCGTGTGGGAGCTGCGCGTTCCACACGTGGTTTTCACGGGTGGTGAACCCACTTTGCGTGAAGACTTGGTGGAACTGGTGGCTTATGCACAAGAAAAAGGCTTAGTCACCGGGCTCAATACGAATGGGCGTAAATTAGCTGATTCTTCCATGCTGCAAGAACTGATTGAGGCTGGCTTAGACCATGTGCAAATCACGGTTGAGTCTTATAACCCAAGCGTGCACGATGCTATGGTTCGCGCCAGTGGGGCGTGGGAAGAGACCTTGGCTGGTTTACGCAATGTGGTTGCATCCAAAATATATATGATGACCAACACTACCTTACTGCAAAATAATGCCTTCGAACTCGAGCGTATTTTGGAATTCTTAGTCGCTGAGGGCGTCCCAACGGTAGGGCTAAATGCGCTCATCTATTCCGGGCATGGCAAGGAAGTGCAAACCGGACTGAAGGAAAGTGAGCTGCCCGCTCTGCTGGATATTGCTCAGCGCATCACCCAAGCCCATGGGCAGCGGTTGATTTGGTACACACCAACACAATACTGTGCTTTCAACCCCATGCAATTGAGCTTGGGCATCAAAGGCTGCACAGCAGCTTATTACAACATGTGCGTGGAGTCGGATGGTCAAGTTATTCCCTGTCAATCCTACTATCAAGCGCTGGGGCATATCTTGAGTGACAGTTGGGATTCCATTTGGAATCATCCCCTTTCACGCCAGCTAAGGGAGCGCCAGGATATCCCGGAGGGCTGCCGGCATTGCGATTTTCTGGTCGAGTGCGGCGGAGGTTGCCCCTTAGCCAGAGAGCATCAATGTGTATCGCCAATATTTACAGAAGTGCTGTGAGGTGAATGCATGGACCAGTTTTTCAAACAACTTTTTTCTAACCTACCCAAAGAACAACCCCTCCCGACGGGATTATATACATACCACACACCTCCCGAGGCTCCGGAGCAATTTCGACTGCATTTGCGCATCGAGCCGAACGGTGAGGGCGTGCTGATTATCAACGCATCCACCGTGCTGCACTTAAATCAGACCGGGACAGAGTTTGCCTTTTATCTGATGCAAGGTAAATCTGAAGAAGAAATTATTCAATTGGCGACCAAGCGCTTCAATGCTGATCGCGATACCATAGCCAATGATTTGGCTGCTTTTCACCAACTCTTGAAAGACATTATTCGGCAGCCGGACCAAATACCTGAGGCTAACTATGGGCTTGAGATTTCTACGGAGTTAAAGGACATTTCTGCGCCTTATCAGCTGCATTGCTGCTTGACTCTGCGAAAAGAAACATTGATGGAAAGCTCGTCGACCGTTCCTAGCGGCGAACTCGATACAGACGCTTGGAGGGCTATCATCAGTAAAGCTAATGATGCCGGTATTCCGCACTTGGTTTTTTATGGTGGTGAACCCACCTTGCGGGAAGACCTCATTGATCTGCTGCTTTACTGTGAGGAATTAGGCTTGGTGACAGGTTTGGTAAGCTCCTGCCGAAAAATGCAATCCCCTGATTATCTGAATGCTATACTCACCAGCGGGCTTGATCACCTTATGGTACCAATTGATCCCACGGATGTTCTGCAAAATGAAGCCGTAGAAAATATCTTGTCGAATGACCTATACACCTGCATTGGCTTAGTCATCGCCGCAGAGACGGATTTTCGTTCATTAATCGACGCCTATATTGCGAAAGGTGCTAATGCGTTTTCGTTACTTCCAGCAGATGAAACCGCTTTCCCAACTTATCTGCGCGCCTCGGATTATGTTGAACAGGCAGGCAGCACGTTGGTGATGGATCTTCCCTTTCCAACTGAGCTGCAGCCGTTAGTGGCATTACGCAATCAGATATTCTTGAGCAAGCCAGAAAGAGAATTTATACAGCTTATTGTCTCTCCGAATGGAGACATCATTTCTCCTGCGCCTTTTAACACACAATTGGGTAATATCTTAACTGAAAAATGGGAGGTACTATGGAACCGAAGATACCAAAAATAGATCTGAGTATTGAAACTTGGCACAAGCGCTTTATTGTGCAAGCAGGCTGGACGCAAACACTCAGGAACTACCTGCTTTCGAAGGTTAATTGCATGGTAGGAGAAAAAGTGCTCGATTTAGGCTGTGGAACTGGCGTCTTGTTTGAAGATTTTGAAGCCCGTGGCTTGCAAGCCTGGGGGGTGGACGCGGATGTTGAACGCTGCAAATATGCCTTATCTTCAAATCGAGAGGGATTGGTTATCTGCGGCGATGGTGCAAAAATACCTCTTGAAAATAACAGTTTCGATTTGTCCATCTGTCATTACGTGCTGCTGTGGCAAAAAGATCCTCTGGCTCTATTACAGGAGATGAAAAGGGTAACTAAACCAGGGAAATATGTAATTGCTTTTGCTGAACCAGATTACGAAGCGCGCATTGATTACCCGGAAGTCTTTGAGCGTATTGGTCAGGTACAAAACCGCAGTTTAGCTTTTCAGGGTGCAGATCTCAAAATGGGCCGCAGACTGAAAGAAATATTCCGCAACGCAGGTCTGGAGGATATCCATGGCGGCTCCTTAGCGGGGGTGTGGGGTAAACCCACTGCACGCGATTTCGAAAATGAATGGGACATTATTGCTTATGATTTGGGTGGGCTAATCCACGTTGATGAAATTTTGGAACTGAAAGAAAAAGCCATGCAAACCTGGTTAGAAGGCAGAGCTACAGTTTTTATTCCCACGCTCTATGCCTACGGGAAAGTACCGGAGACAACCTCGTAAAAGTCGATCCCAATAAACTAATCCAAGTCGGATAGTTGACTTGCTCTCACGCTTGACGGTGTTGAAGTTTTGCCGCCAAGCGTTTTTGTCGATGCAGAAAATCACGAATGAACACATCTGAATCTAGATTGTTTTCCAAGAGCCTCAGGGCTTGGTTCGTGTATGCGAGTGCTTTTTCCAGCTGGCGGGTGCTGTGCTCATGATATTTGGCTAACTCTTCCAGGGCTTCCAGCGAGCCATCTGCGGCTGCCTGCTCCCAGAGCGGCAAGGCGCGGTTGTATTCCCCATGGCGTTTATGCAGCTTAGCCTGTGCTAAGAGGGGCTCTAACTTAGTACGAGCGGACTCGGCTGTTTGTGCGCCCCTCTGATATAGATTAACAGCGCCGTCTACTTCGCCCATGTGTTCGAGCAAACGACCCAAAGCTGTTAGATCTTGAGAACTGGAAGTTTCCCAGTCTGTGGGTGCTTCGAGCATATCCGCGAATAAGGCAAACAAAGCTGCCAGGCTTAGAACATCTTGTTCGTTATGGTAGAAAATTCCGCGCAAAGGCTCCGCATTTCCATCACGCAAGTACTGCGCATAGTATTCTGGTACCAAATAACCTGGGACTTCGTCTCCATCCCGCTGGAGCTGCAAGATTTGCTGCTCGATGTTGCCGAGGTTACATTGCTCCAAGCGCGCCCGCCAGATGCGGCGGGTGAGGTGCAGCAGGTCCAAATGCGGTAGATCCTCAAAAGGGCTGGTAAAACCTTGTAGGATGTAACGCGTATTGAGAATGGGAATATCGAAGGATTTTCCGTTGTAGGTCACCACTGCTGCCATGCCGTCACAAAATTCTTCTAAGCCAGCCAGCAAGGCAGCTTCCTCAGCAGGGCTGCGCAGAAAGAATTGCTCCATAGCTAAAGATTCTCCGCGGAAACGCGCCACTCCGACCATAAACGCCATCGTGCCGGTACCTCCGGAAAGGCCGGTAGTTTCAGTATCCAAAAAGATAAATTGATCGAGGTTTTTTTGTTCTAATTCTGGGACGCGCGACCAGCGGGCTAATCCGTAAATCGGATACTGGGGGAGAACGGGCTGCCTGCCATGCAGATAATTTTGCGGGTATGAGTGCCCCAAAGAGAACAAGCTGCCAAAGTTAGTCTGGTACTCACGCCCAGGGACAACCGTTTCGATCGGCTTGCGTGCCTGCCTGGGAGTCTCCAAGGGCTTTTGTACGCCAATTTGTACACCCATCCGACGCAGCTTCTCGCTGAGCGACTCGAAATCCATCTCAAACCAACCCTTCCAGGAGGGCTAAGGCTTCTTTTTTGCCACCGTGCCCTTCCTCACCAATTGGGCCAACACATGCAGGGCAGCCATCGTGGCACGGGCACTCCGCGATCATTTCAATGGCTCGGCTGATCCAAAGCGCATGCTGCTCGTAAAGGTGTTCCGAAAGTCCCAATCCACCTGGAATGCTGTCATAGACAAGAATAGCGGGCTGACCACGAGCGAGCACTGAACGCGGCTCCGAAAGCATGCCCAGATCCTCCCGGTTGCACATCACCATCAGCGGAGCCAGGTTGCCAAGAGCATACGCAGCACCAGCCAAGCCGCTGCGCAAGCGCACATTTTGCTCCGCTAGGCGGTGGCAAGCTGGGCATAAAGTCACGAGGTTTGAGGGTCGGTTAGCCAACTCCAAACTTTCGAAAGTCTTGAATGGTTGGATATGATGCACATGCAATGTGCTTTCATCGCCGCTGGTGCCGCAAGCGCGGCAGCGATAGCCATCGCGCATCAAAATCTGACGCTTGAGAGCCACCCAGCCGGACCCGTAGTTGTTCGCACCCGCTGTCCAAAGGTTTTCTGCGCGCAGGGTATCCACCAGGTCAGGTTCCAGCGCCAGCCAGCACCCTTTGGTTTCCAAAAAGCTAGGCGGTAGGTGCACTTCGCCGTGCCCAATGGTTTCGCCTGTCTGCCAACGCACTTTGCGGTAGCCGCTCACTTCTTGCCGCAGGTTTAGGTCGCCAAAGGTTTTGCTATAGCGGGAAAAGAGTTCTTGCTGCCTTGGGTTGAAAGCTTCGATAGTCGTATTGCGTTCGGGAATGGTGTAATAGTCATAATCGACGGGCACCAGGCTGCAGATGCCGTGCTCGAGATCCAGGCTCTTGACCTCGTAAGACTCCGCCTCATGCAAGTAGATGGCTTCGGGGTGCACCAGCCAGGCAGCGCTGGCAGCGTCAATCTCGCCAATGAGCTGCGATTGTGCGCCATTTTCTACCTTGAGAGAGATGATGCTTGAAGTAGTGCTGCGCAAAGAAACGTTCCCCGCCGCAAATTGATCCGCAATCCAGTAATACTTGCCATCCTGCGCGTGCAGCCAACCTGCCTGCACCATCACTTCCAGATAAGCTTTCAGCAAATCTTCGGGCAGGCTGCCATAGTGATCCAGAGCGCTGAATGGCAGCTCAAAAGCGGCACATTGCAGGTGCTGCAGCAAGATAGAGGCATTGTTGGGGTCAATCAACGCATTTTCGGGCGATTTTTCAGTCAAATATTCGGGATGATTGGCAAGATATTGATCCATCGCATCAGAAGAAGCAATCAGCATCGCTAAAGAGGCTTGCTGCTTTCTGCCGGCACGCCCAGCCCGCTGCCGCGTGGTAGCTATCGAGCCGGGGTAACCCACCATAATCACGGACTCGAGATCACCGATATCGATGCCAAGTTCTAGCGCTGAAGTCGCCACGACGGTCCTAATGCTACCCATCTTGAAGCCGGTCTCAATTTCACGGCGGTCATTTTTGAGGTAGCCACTGCGGTAGCCGCGGATTTTTGCGCGCCATTCTGCGGGCATCGTATCATAAAGATAAGTCAGGATCATTTCCACCGTGCGGCGCGTGCGTGCGAAGATGAGCGTCTGGTGTCCATCTACCATCATTCGGCGGGCAAAGTGGATGCCGGTTTGGATGCTGCTGCTGCGCAAGCCCAATTGCTCATCATAGAGGGGCGGATTGTAAATTAGGAAGTGACGCTTGCCATGTGGAGAACCGTCATGGTCGATGAGGGCAACAGGGCTCTCGATGAGCTTGGTGGCTAATTCGACTGGGTTGCCGATGGTGGCGGAGGTCAGGATGAACTGTGGGTAGGCGTGGTAGAAAGCAGCGATACGCTTGAGCCGGCGGATCACATTAGCAACGTGGGAGCCAAAAACGCCGCGGTAAGTATGCATTTCATCGATGATCACGTAGCGCAACCCGCGGAAAAACTGATGCCAAAGCGTGTGATGCGGCAGAATGCCCTGGTGTAGCATATCCGGATTGGTGATGAGGATAGCAGCATTTTTACGGATTTCGGAGCGCTGCTGGGTAGGCGTATCGCCATCATAAATAGCAGCGTGTACATTAGGATCCAATGCCTTTAGGTTTTTGAGCTGATCCTGAGCCAGCGCTTTAGTGGGGAAAAGATACAGCGCCCGTGCAGTAGGGTCTTGCAGCAAGGCTTGCAAGACCGGAAGGTTATAGCAAAGTGTTTTACCGCTGGCTGTACCCGTGGCAATGATGACGTGCTGTCCGTTTTCTATCAGGCGATAGGCTTCAGCCTGATGGCTATATAGTGCGGAGATATCTTGCGTACGCAGGTTTTGCTCAAGCTCGGGGAGTAATCCAGGCGGGAAATGCGTAAACTCAGCTGCCTTGGCTGGCGCGATGTTCCAACACGTCGTGTTGCGGGTAAATTCCTCGTCTGCTTGCCAGGCGATCAGCAGGTCATCAATTTCCATTTTGTGCGTTATTGCTGTTCGCCCACAGCTTTCTTGTGTTTTTCCTGTGCTGCTTTTTTCTTCATCGCGTCGCGAACGAGCATATCCATAATGGGGAAGATCCCGCCGCCTAAGCGCGTTGCCGCAAAGAAAAGCAGTTTTGCCTCTCCTCCAGGGATGATGTTAATCTTGTCCTTACGGATCGCTTTGATGACGTCCGCAGCAACCTTATCCGCTGGTAGAGGATGATCCGAGCCAGAGATGACGCGCGTTTCAAAAGGTTTGAACTGATCTTCCCAAGCTAATTGCGGAGTGTCCGTATCCGGCGGATAGACAACCGAGACCAAGATGCCTTTAGGTTTCATCTCACTGCGTAGGGCTTCGGAATAGCCGCGTACGGCAAACTTAGAGCCAGAGTAAGCGGTATAGCCAAAAACGCCAATAACGCCAGCCAAGGAAGAAAAGTTTACAATGTGACCGCTGCCTCGTGCAATCAAGTCCGGCAGAAGGGCTTGGCAAACGTTGACTGTCCCAAAGTAGTTGATGTCCATCGTCCAATGGAAGATTTGCGGCTTCAGTGTTTCGGCATAGCCTGGACGAGCTACGCCGGCGCAGTTGATGACCAGGTCCGGTAAGCCGTAATTGGTCTTGAGCTGAGTGAGAGCTTGATGCAAAGCAGGTTCATCGGTAACATCTGCCGAAAGTGCACCCAGCTTTTGGCTTGGGCTCCAGCGCTGATGTTCAATCTGGGCGACGGCTGTGTCTAAACGCAATTGGTCACGGGCTAGAATGACTACAGAAGCACCCTGGGCAAACAGCTGCTCTGCAAGGGCTAAGCCGATGCCGCTTGAGCCGCCAGTGATAAGGACAAGCCTGCCGTTGATTTCTTTCATCGTTAAACTCCGCAAGAGCTGCAGTTTGAGCTGCTGCAACTGGAACAAGATCCAGAAGAACCTGAGATGGTTTTACCGCCGCTGAAGGCATTCACTACTGAAATCAGGCGGCGTACTTCTGAGCTAGCGCACTTGGGGCAGCTAGTTTTTTCATCGGCTGCGCTCATCGGTTTTATCTGCTCAAATCGATTGCCACAATCTTTACACAGGTATTCATAAATTGGCATATTTTCCTCAAAGTTCTGGATAACTGTTTTCAACCAGAAGTTTATAGCTAGATAACATCAACCTTTTCTGCTTTGGGTGCATAGCGCTCCTTGATTTTGGGGATGAGATAACCCTGAAAAGCGCGATCGAGGCCGAACTCCGGTTCCCAACCCCAGTCACTCCGGGCGGCGCTGTCATCCACATCCTCAGGCCAGGTATCCACAATTTTTTGACGGCGGGGATCGGGTTCAAAAGTAATCTGAGCTTGTGGAAAAGCTTGCATCACAATCTCATAAATTTGTTGGGCGCTCAGGCTAAAACTAGTCACGTTATACACTTGCTGGGAGATCTTGCTCACATCGGCTTCTTCAAGCTCTACCAGCGCTTTGATAGCGTCTGGCATCACCATAAACGGCAAGGTAGTATCCGGCCGCACAAAACAGCTATAAGGGATACCCTGAGCAGCGGCATGCAGCATCTCAGGGCCGTAATCACTCGTCCCGCCAGTCGGGATGGTCTCGGCGCTAATCAAGCCCGGAAAGCGCAGGCAGCGGAAATCAACGGTGGGCTCAGTGCTGGCATCAGCTGCCAATTGGCGATAATGCTTGGAGTAATAGCGCCCTAAGCTCTCGCAATAGAGTTTATTGCAGCCATACATGGTGGTGGGAAAAGTATATTCGCCTTCTTTTACCTTACCAATGCGCCGTTTTTCTTCGAGGGATGGCATGCCATAGACTGCAATTGAGCTAGGGTAAATAAACTTGACGGATTGCCCTTGCCATTGGGATTGCTCAACAGCTAAGCGGAGTAGGTTGAGCGTGCCTTCCACATTGATGCGATGGGCTGTTTCTGGGTTATATTCAGCCTTAGTAGACAGGATCGAAGCAAGATGATAGATGGTGCGGATTTGGTGCTCCACCACCAACCTGCCCAACAAGATTTGGTCGAGCACGTCTCCAACAATCCATTTTGATACTAGGGGTCGTAAGGCTTTGTCCAATGGGTTCACATCGAGGGTAACAATTGGGCAATTTTGTTCGGCTAAATAGCGAATGAGCCCATGCCCAATTTCACCATTGGCTCCGGTGATTAAAACGACCTGCTCACGCATAAAATCTCTCCTTTTAGTTAAACTGGTAATACCATTGAAATCCTGCGGATGGGTTTTCCTTGTCTGCGGTTGACGCGAATTACAACAACCGTCATATCATCATGAGGGTTCCCTAAATCGAGGGAAACTGCCTGGTTGAGCAGCTGATCGGCTAATTGCTGTACCGATAGATCGGGCTCGTCGAGGATAGTTTCCATGAGATCCCCCCACTGCAACGGTTGACCAAATCCAGCTCCGGCGCTGGCGATGCCATCCGAAAACATAACGACTGTGAAGTTATTTTCAATCGGGAATTGATAAACGGTAGGTTTTAAAGGGTCAAAGGCTCCGCTTTCGGTATAGCTGATGAGGTTATCGTGATCGTTACGGACAAGGATAACAGGCACAGGATTATTTTTGGTGAGGAGGATCGTGCTTGTTTCCAAATCGCAAGAGAGGATATTCAAGCTCAGTTCTGCTTCGCCATGGTGTTCCGCTTTGAGTGCAGAAAGTACCGCGCGCGAAGCAGCTCCATCATGAATGCCATCAAAAATCAAAGAAAGCACACGGTGGACAGCATTTCGCGATATCTCTTTGGACCGTTGACCATTGAGTTTACCTTCTCCTAATATTACGGAGATTCCGCCATGTGGGCGTTCAATGACTTCTACCTGATCGCCTTGCTCTCCCGAATAGAAGCGGTCAACTTTGGCAACTGCAATTTGAATTTCCATAAGGTTATTTTAATGCATTAAAGCCAATGCAGTTGAATCAAAACGGGTACAATTGTCAGGATTTTTAACCATGAAATTGCATCGCTCGCGCTTTTTATTAACTTGTTGTCTTATTCTTACATTGGCGGGATGTAATTCTGCTCATATTCAGACCCCTAAACAAATAAAAACTGAAGAGCATGCGCCGGAAACTAAGATTGAAACGGCTCAGCGAACACTGATTAGCCAGATCCAGGGCGCACAGCATCGCTCGCCTTTAGAGGGGCAGACAGTGACGAACGTTTACGGAATCGTAACAGCTATCACAGGCAGCGGTTTTTACCTGCAAGATCCTCAGCCGGATTTAGATGAACGCACCTCGGAGGGTATTTTTATTGCGACACATCAAATTGGCACAGTCAGTGTGGGGGATGAAGTATTGATCACCAGTGGCATCGTCAAAGAATTCAATCCTTCAGGAGTCGGCAGCAATTCATTAACTTTGACCGAGATTCAATCTGCCGATGTTAGCATTCTCTCCCATGGAAACTCCCTACCTGAACCTATAATCCTGGGCGAAGGTGGATGTTTCATCCCTAACCAAGTTATCGCCAATGATGTTAATGGCTACGCTGGTAAAAGTGGTTTATTCGACCCTCAGGAGGATGGGCTTGATTTCTATGAAAGCTTGGAAGGTATGCGTGTGCAAATCAATCAAGCTCTTGCGGTTAGTCCCACTTCGAAATATCGCGAGGTCGTTGTTGTTGCCGATAATGGAAAAGATGCAACCGTTCTCTCTTCTCGCGGTGTGCTCGTCCTCCGTCCGGATGACTTCAATCCGGAACGCATCTTGATTGATGACGCATTCATCAACATTCCAGATATTCAGGTTGGAGCGCAATTTACCCAACCAATCGTTGGGATTATCAGCTATGACTTTGGTAATTTCCGCTTGCTGCCGACTGAAAAATTAACTTTTTCTCAAGGGAAACCAGCCCGTGAAACCACCAGTATTTCGCCTAAGGAAATGCAACTCACAGTCGCGACTTATAACGTGGAGAATTTAGATGCCCAAACCTACCCAGAGCGGCTGGTGCAACTAGCGGAGGATATCGTTATTAACTTGGGAAATCCGGATATATTAGCACTGCAGGAAGTTCAGGATGATGATGGAGCGCTGGACTCACCAATAACCTCTGCATATGCGTCCTTAGCAGCGCTTGTTGAGGCAATTCTAGAGGCTGGCGGACCTCAATATGGTTGGCTTTCGATTGATCCACAGCGTAATGCGGATGGTGGTATTGCTGGAGGGAATATTCGCAACGTTCTACTTTATCGCCAGGACCGTGGCTTGGAACCCGCCTCAGCACCAGCAGGCGACGCCTCAACTGCAGTGGAAGTCTTAGTACGCAATGGTGAACCACAACTTAGCCTAAACCCGGGCAGAATCTCACCCAACAGCTATGCATTTATGGATAGCCGTAAACCTTTAGCAGCCCAATTCAGTTTTCGCGGCGAATCACTTTTTGTGATTGCTAATCACCTCAATTCCAAAGGGGAAGACGGCCCGCTTTACGGAGATATTCAGCCACCGCCTTTGCTTTCTGAGGTTCAACGTGTTCAGCAGGCACAGATTATCCATGATTTCGTTGCACGAATATTGGCAATCGATGCGAATGCCAAGGTGATTGTATTGGGGGACCTTAATGACTTCCCGTGGAGCAAGCCTGTGAATACACTCGCTGGGAAGGAACTTGAAAACTTGATTGATCGCCTGCCGGAAAACGAGCGTTATACCTACCTTTATGAGGGTAACGCGGAAGTTTTGGACCACATATTGGTCAGCACAAGCTTAGCTGAGAAAGCAGGCCATTTTGATATTGTCCATATCAATGCCGAAATGCTACGTACAATGCGATTGAGCGATCACGACCCAGTGATAACCGTATTTACGTTTGATTAGGGAAGAAATGAAATTACGAAATAGATTTCTTAACTACTGGGCTATAACCTTAATAATATTGAGTAGTGCGTGTAGTATGTTGCCCAAAGAACAAAACCCTATCCTGACAGCCTCTTTAGTTACCCCAACGGAAACAATAATTTCTTCAACCCAAATTGATTTGAATGAAAAGTGTGTGCTCGAAGTTGATGTCATCGAGATTCCTCTACCGGCGCAGATCGCGAACCGTTTTATGGAATATTCCAGCATGGCTTGGCATGGGGATGAGCTCATTCTTTTGCCGCAGTATCCGAATCGGCTCAATGCCGCGGGTGTCGGAGCGCTATATGCTGTCAACAAAGCCGATATCTTGAGTTATATTGATCAGCCGGATGAAAATCCTCTGCCTATGCGAGAAATTGCATTTGACGATGGCGGTTTAAGTAAATCCATCCCTGGTTTCGAAGGCTTTGAGGCTATCGCTTTTGCTGATCAACAAGTGTTTATGACCATAGAAACCCACAACGGCAATCCAATGATGGGTTATCTGGTAGCTGGGAGCTTCGATGAGTTATCGAAGCAGATTAGCTTAAACCCGCAAACCTTGGTAGAGCTGCCTCCGCAAACAAGCTTTTTGAATGCTTCAGATGAAGCCCTGACAATATATGCGGACCGCATCTACACTTTCTTTGAAGATAATGGCGTAAATCAAAATCCGCTAGCTCAAGCACATGTTTTTGATTTAAACTTGAAACCGGAAGGAATTATCCCATTTCCAAACATTGAATACCGTGTGACGGATGCCACCAAAACTCGGGAAGATGGCACTTTTTGGGTAATGAACTATTTTTACCCAGGCGATGACCATCTTGCTGCCGAGGATGATCCACTTATTCGCCAATACGGTATCGGCGAGACGCACAGGCAATTCGATGGGGTTGAGAGAATTGTGGAGATGAAAATCGAAGAGTTTGGTATACAGCTGGTAGAAAGTGCGCCACTCTACTTGCGCTTGAATTTGGATGGGGAGTCGCGAAATTGGGAGGGTATCGTCAGGCTGGATGATATTGGCTTTCTCCTCGTAACGGATAGTTTTCCGAGAACAATTTTCGGTTTTGTTCAGGATTTAAGGTAAAATTCCAGCGGTATTTACGTGCCTTAACCAATTATTTGCAAAAAGGTACGTAGGAATGGTTGAAAATCAGTTAGAATTGTGGTTGAAATTCTAACGCAAGGCAATTACGGAAGGCTTTTGGAGGCATCGTTGACAGAAAGCACCTTGAGTGAACAGCCAAAACGTATTGGTCTAAAAAGACTAAAAGCCCGCGAGCAGCTTACCGGTTACCTATTTATACTCCCCGCTCTAATTGTTATCCTTGTTTTTGGCATTTTTCCCATCGGTTATTCCATCTACATGAGCCTGTTTGACTGGCGCGTAGTTAAAGGACCATTTATCGGAGATCGAAATTATTTGATGATCTTTGGTTCTTGGAAGAATGTAGGAATTATCTTTGCGGGAATTGCCTTATTTTATGCCGGTTCGAAAGTTTGGGGGAAGGCATTTCAATCACTCAAAAATGGTCAAAAGCTGGCACGCCTCGTTGGCGCTTTAATCCTGATCTTGGGCGGTGTAGTTTTCGTAACCGGTTGGACGCAAATGTACGAAACTGGCAATCCAGAGTTTCTCGATTCCCTTATTGTCACTCTCTATTATGCCTTGGGGACTGTGCCAGCTGAAGTTATCTTAGGGTTGGTGCTTGCCTACATTCTCTATCAGGATATTGTGGGCAAAGAAACTTTTCGAATGATTTATTTTTTGCCTTATATAACACCCTCGATTAGCTCAGCTGTGGTGTTTCAGATTATATTTTCGAGCAGAGAAACTTCCCTTGCAAACCAATTTATCGCGCTTTTCGGGATTGATCCACTCAAATGGCGCTTTGAACCTAGACCTGTGTTGCAATTATTAGGGTTTGATGTCAGTGGCATTGGAGGAGGCCCCAGCTTAGCCCTCTTAACGATTATGTTCTTTGGCATCTGGTCCTTCGTTGGTTACAACACGGTTATATTTCTCTCGGGGTTAGGGAATATTCCCAAGGAAATCTACGAAGCAGCTGAAATCGATGGTAGCAATAGCTGGAATCGTTTTTGGTACATCACCATTCCGATGATCTCACCAGTTACCTTCTATTTGACCTTGATAGGTTTTATTGGCACGTTTAAAGCTTTTAATCATATTTACGTTTTACGCACACCCAGTGCACAAAATACGGTTATAACTGCGAGCCTGATGATCTTTGACCGCTTTTATCGTGCCAACCAATATGGGATTGCCACAGCCCAGGCAATTGTATTATTTGTGATTATTCTTGGACTTACCCTCGTCCAAAATAACGTCATGGGAAAGCAGGTATTTTATGGATAATGCTGTAACTGTTGCCAATGATCCTGCCAGCACAAAAAATAATGGCAAAATAGGCAGAATACTTGGTCGAGCTATTCTGTATCTCATATTAATCATCGGTGCAGTCATATTTATTTTCCCCTTCTTTTGGATGATCTCAAATTCGCTGATGACTTTGGGTGAGACTATCACGCGCCAACTTTTGCCCAAAGTACCCCAATGGGAAAATTACCGTTTGGCATGGGAGCAAGCAAAATTTTCAAAGTATTTTGTCAACAGTGTGTTGGTTACATTGGGCACTTTAGCCGGCTTGCTCTTCACTTCTATCCTCGCAGGCTATGCTTTCGCCAGGATTGATTTTAAAGGCAAAAATTTGCTGTTTGGTCTTTTCTTAGCCACGATGATGATCCCCGAGTCTGTAACGCTAATCCCAAATTATATGCTCATTCGGGGAGCAATCATTCCGTTACCCGGCGGTACGTGGATTAACACGTATTGGGCGCTTACGTTACCTTTTATGGCAAATGCATTCAGCATCTTCCTTTTACGTCAATTTTTCGCTCAGGTTCCCAGTGAACTTTGGGATGCAGCACGCATGGATGGGTGCGATCACTTGCGTTTTCTTATTCAAATCGTACTTCCCATCAGTAAAGCCGCCGTGTTGACCGTGCTTTTGTTTGGTTTTACTGCTTCGTGGAACGCCTTTCAATGGCCGCTTTTGGTAACAACCCGTGATACATGGCGGCCGCTTATGGTTGGATTATATGGCTTTGTCACTGAGGCTGGGCCAAACACACATTTGCTGATGGCAGGCGCGGTGATCACTATTATTCCCATCCTGATTGTATATTTCCTCACACAGAAACAATTCACTCAGGGTATTGCGACAACAGGGCTGAAATAATGATTGGCTTTAAGACAAGATTGAATTTTCATTTTGTGGGCTTGATTAAAACAAGAAACAGTCAATCAAGTATAATCATGGATACGACGAGGGCTTCTCATCCTTCGTTTATCAAAATTACGTATCAACTAGTTCAAAATGGAGGTTTTGAAAAATGAGAAGAAAAAGTTTTTTGATCGTTGCAGTCTTATTGATTGCATCACTAGTCTTGGGTGCATGCGCTCAGGCAACCGAAGCCCCAACCGAGGCTCCAACTGAAGCTCCAACTGAAGCTCCAACTGAAGCCCCTACCGAAGCTCCAACTGAAGCTCCTACCGAAGAACCCACCGCAGAAGATCCTTGGGCTAATGTAACTCCAGCAAAAGAGATCGTTTGGTGGCACCAGCACACTGGCGAAGCACGTGAAAACGCCATCAACCAAATCCTTTCCGATTTCAATTCGACTAACGAATGGGGCATTACCGTGACAGCAGAATACGCCGGCAGCTATAATGACATCTTCCAGAAGATGCTGCCTATTCTGAATACTCCTGAAGTCCCAGACGTAGTGGTTGGCTATCAAAACCAGATTGCTACATATCAGTTAGCAAATGCCATGTTTGATATGAATGAACTGATCAATCACCCTGTTTATGGGCTTACCCCTGAAGAGCAGGCTGATTTCTTCCCTGGTTTCTTCCAGCAGGATGTTTATCCATTGTTTGGCAACCAGCGCCTTGGCTTGGCTCCCAACCGCTCCATGGAAGTGATGTATTACAACATGGATTGGCTGCGTGAGTTAGGGTATGACGCACCGCCAACTACCCCAGAAGAATTCAAAGAAATGGCATGCAAAGCAACCCAAACGCCATTTAGCGGCGCAACCGAAGGTGCTGCATCCCCAATTGGCTATGAGCTGAGCATCGATACCTCTCGGTTTGCCAGCTGGACGTTCGCATTCGGCGGGGATATGTATGATTACACCAACAACCAATTCACTTTGAATAGCGATGCTGCTGTTGAAGCCTGGACATTTGTTCAGAGTTTGTTTGCTGAAGGCTGTGCTAAATTGGTAACCGAAAATTATGGTGACCAAACCGACTTTGGCAATGGAACCCTGCTTTTCTCCATTGGCTCCAGCTCCGGTCTGCCTTACTACAAAGATGCTGTTGAAGCTGATGGCACTGGTTTTGATTGGTCTGTAGGACCTTTGCCACACACCACTCCCGATCCTGTCCAGAACGTATACGGTGCTTCAGTTTCCATCCCCAAGTCCACTCCTGAACGCGAATTGGCTGCATGGCTGTTCATTAAGTACTACACCAGCCCCGATGTGAATGCACTATGGGCGAAAGCTTCTGGTTACTTCCCGGTACGCCAGAGCGTAGCGGCACAATTCCAGGATGTCTTCGAGGCTGATCCGGTCTACAAAGCAGCTTTTGACTTGCTGCCTTATGGCAAATTCGAACCGCCAGTTCCTGGTTATGACTTTGTCCGCGAAGATGTGATTAATATGGTCATGGCTAGCATCGTGGACGACCCGACTGCAGATGTAAAAGCACTTTTGGATGACGCTAATGCTCGCGCCAATCAAATCTTGGAAGAGCAAATGTCTCAACTTCCGCAGTAATAAAAAATCTTAGAACATTGTAAAAAACACCCCCTCAGTTAACTGAGGGGGTGTTTTTATGCTATACTATTGTTACCGGGGATGCCAGGTTTCGACGGGAGAGGCTGATTCCGGATTGCGAGCCGAGAGGTACCGACCTCGTAAAATCAGTACAAAGATTAAGTGCCAACAGCACAAACTACGCAACTCTTCCTGTCGCTGCATAAGCGATTCGAAGGGAAGCTGATCTCCTAAGAGAGATCACGTCTCCTGGGGCCGTTTTCCTGGCCGGCTTCAGGATAGACGTCAGAAAGTCAGGATGCAGCTCACTAAGCCGCGGAGTGAGTCTAAGCGGGCTTTAGGGTCCGAGCGGCTAATCTGCTGGTAGTTTGGTCGGTTAACCTACTAGCAGATGAACGAGAACAACCGACTACGCTCGTAGAGATCCGAGGATCTAATCTTTCGGACGCGGGTTCGATTCCCGCCATCTCCACCTAATGATGGTCATTGTTTTGTCGCTTATATTTGGATCAACCATTAACTTGATCCATAAAAGGAGAAAACTATGGCAAGCACAATGACGAGTTCTTCCGAAAAACCGCAGCGGAAAAGAAGGGCTAAGCCGGGCAGCATGGGCGAAGGGGATTACTATCGCATCGAGCTAAGACCTTCTTCTGACTTCACTTTCTTCCGCAACCACGATGTAGGTGACAAGGGTCACCTCATCCGCGTGGCTGGCAAACGTACCAGTGGATCTTGGGACACGGTCGCATGGTTGGTAAGTAAAGAGGATGCCCACATTGAAGGCGAAACCCTTGTTGGGGATAGCGAAGATGCAAAGCAGCTTATCGAAAGCTTGGGTTCCAAACCAAAACATGTCAAAGGGGATATCTTCGAAGCGAAAGATAAGCCAAATGTTCCTGAGAAGAAGAAGCCTACCGAAGCCCAAAAGAAAGCTTGGGCTAAAAACATCAAAAAAGCGCAAGCTGCTCGCTGGGGAAAAAAGAAAGAGTGAGCTCGGACTATCACAAACTATAAAAGAGGACTGCAGTGTAACAGCCCTCTTTTCTTATTAACCCCACCAGTAGAGCATATTAATTATCACTAACTTGGTTTGCTTCAAGGAGTTTCTTGAGCTGATTTTCATCCAAGATCGGGACTCCCAACTCTACAGCTTTGATGTATTTAGAGCCTGGTTCTGTGCCTAAAATGAGATAACTGGTCTTGCGACTAACGGAATTCGTTACCTTACCACCATTTTCCTCGATGAGACGGGTTGCTTCCTCGCGCGTGAGGGTTGGCAGGGTGCCTGTGAATACAAAAGTTAGTCCAGCTAACGGTTTACTCTTTAGCTGCTCAGATTCTTCAGCTTCAACTGGCCAAACGCCATTTTGTTTTAACTTCTCTAAAAGTTCGCGATTATGGGGTTGTTGAAACCACCCTACGATGGACTGGGCGATGTTTGGACCGATCCCGTCCAATTGTTCCAATTGGCTGACATCAGCTTGGCTGAGGTTATCTAAGCTATGGAATGTGCTGGCGAGTTTACGTGCTGCTACCTCTCCAACGCCATGAATGCCAAGACCAATAATTAAACGCTCGAGAGGCTGCTGCTTAGAGGCTTCGATCGCCTGCAGCAAGTTATCAGCTTTTTTCTCCCCGAATTTTTCCAGCTTCAGGAGATCTTCCTTTTTCAAGGTGTATAAGTCGGCTGCGGAGTGAATCAAGCCGGCATCAATGAGCTGGGCGATGATTTGGGGTCCTAAGCCGTTGATATCCATAGCGCCGCGCGAGGCAAAATTTTCGATATTACGGGCTAATTGGGCAGGGCAACTGCTGTTGACGCAGTAATAAGCCACCTCTCCGGGTTCTTTTTGGATCTTTGAGCCGCAGGAAGGGCAGTGCGTGGGCATCTGAAAGGGTTTTTCGTTGCCGGTGCGTTTTTCTGGCAGCGGACCAAGGATGTAGGGGATCACCTCACCAGCACGCTTAACAAGCACTTGATCCCCGATGCGGATATCTTTCTCGCGGATAAAGTCAAAATTGTGCAACGTGGCTTGTTTTACAATCACACCGCCGATATTGACCGGTTTTAGGATGGCTAATGGCGTAAGTACGCCTGTGCGCCCAACGTTGACTTGAATATCCAGGAGTGTGGTTTCGACTTCTGTGCCCGGGTATTTAAAGGCAATCGCTCCGCGGGGATCCTTGCCGACATAACCTAAGCGTTGGGCTAATGCTAGGTCGTTAATCTTGATTACCACGCCGTCTGCATCATAGGGCCACGCATGCCGTGCGGTGGCTTGCTGTTCGCAGATGCTGATTGCCTCTTCAATGGTTTTTGCATACCAGCGCAATGGGTTTACGGGGAAGCCTAAAGCCTCGAGGTATTCCAAGGTTTCTCGCTGGGTAGCTGGAGGTGTATCACTAGAAATAAGGATTTGATAGAGATATATCTTAAGCGGGCGTTGCGCAGTTATTTTTGGATCAAGCTGCCGTAATGAACCGGCAGCAGTATTGCGGGGATTGAGGTAGGTCTTTTCACCACGCTGGGCGAGCTCGGCATTGAGGCGCTCGAAATCTTTTTTGAAAATGATGGCTTCGCCACGCACCACCAGCCGCTCCGGCGGGACGATATCTCCCTTGATAGGGATCCGTAAGGGCACGGATGGAATAGTTCTTAGATTTTCGGTAACATCCTCACCGACTAAGCCATCGCCACGCGTTGCCCCTAAGACAAACAAGCCGTTTTCGTAGTGTAAAACAACGGTAAGCCCATCCAGTTTTGGTTCGAGCACATAATCGGCATTGGCAACCGCAGGATCGATTTTGAGGATACGCTCATACCAATCCAAGATGTCTTGCCTGCCAAAACCATTCGCCAAGCTGAGCACCGGTACAGGATGCCGCACCTTGCGGAATTTATCCAAGGGAGGACCGCCAGTGCGTTGTGTAGGGGAATCGGGGGTAATAAGTTCTGGATGGGCTGCCTCCAATTCTTTGAGTTTGTTCATCAGCTGGTCAAATTCATAATCGCTGATAATGGGAGAGTCGAGTGTGTGGTAAAGGTAGTTGTGATAATTTATTTGTTGACGGAGTTCTTCAATTTGCTTGCGTATATCCGGATCACTCATACTTTACCTCTGAAAGTTTTAAAAGCAATACATCCTAACGCCAGCCCATCTTCACAATGTTCCCGGTGAGATTCGAACTCACATGACCGGCTCCGGGGGCCGATGCCTTATCCATTAGGCCACGGGAACAGCGATTTTTATTATACCTAATTATCAGTCAGTTAGCGCCGTAAGGTTTACTCCAACCGAGCTAACATCTCAGGATACTGGCTCATGAGTTCGGGATGCTTCTGGATAGGACCAGGGAACACACGCTGGGTAACCGGGATGATATGAATATGCATATGGAAAACGGATTGTAAAGCTTGCCTGCCGTTGTTGTTGAGCAAATGAATGTTTTGGATGCCAAGCTTTTCACGGTAGAGCAAGCAGACCTGTTGCGTGGCTGCAATGACTTCTTTCAATAAATCTGGCGGGATTTCGAAGATATTTTCATAATGGCATTTAGGCAAGACCAAGGTGTGGTACGCTGTGATGGGGTCCAAATCTAATATAGCTATCGCTTGCTCGTTTTCCCAAACTTTCCATGAGGGCAATTCTCCGCGCACAATTTTACAAAACACACAATCATCCATAAGTCCTCCTATAAAAATTAGGAAAAATACAAACCGATCCGTTGAATATCGTACTGCTCAGGCTTTAAGCCAAGCAGTGCGAGCAACTCATCCGGTCGTGCACTGGCTTCCGGACTGGAGCTCAGGCGCAAGTACAACTTATCCTCTTCCCAGTGCAGTGCCTCAACCAGCGGCTTGAGGTCGACCTGTTTATTTCTGCGGGTCACTATCAAGTTCGGCTTATTAAGCAAATCTTTCAAATTCGCATTCACGGCTGGAACATCCATCTCCGCTTTGAAGCTCACTTTGTATTCAGCTGACTTCAGGCTGGCTTGCAGGCTGGGTAAATCATTGGGTACTTCAGTGACGGATAAAATGCGGATTCCAGCTGGCAGGGCTGCATTGAGCTGCTCTTGGATTAATGGAGGTTCTACAGGCTGCTCGAGCCAGAGATCCATCATTTCTGCTGTAGAGGTGAAACCCAACGGCAAAGCGCCAGCAAGGTTTAGGCGCACTTTGGGACTAAAGCCTTGGCTGTAGCGCAGTGGTAAAGCTGAGCGGCGCAAGGCGCGTTCAAAAAGTTGCTGCAGGTCCAGATGACCGATGAAGCGCATGTCTCCATTCTTAGAAAAGACTGCACGATAGCGAAATCTGCTCTCACGCATTTAGGGGCACCCCCAGTAGACTTCTTCTTGGGCTGGGCGAATGCTTTCGAAACAGTCCAGAATGCCACAGTTGTAACAGCTATTGCGGCAATCCTCACGGGTGCGTTCTGCTTGGCTGAGGCGCAAATCGGTGAGCAGGAAATGCTTGCTTACACCTGTCGAGATATGATCCCAAGGGAGTACTTCATCTAACGAGCGTTGACGCAGCGTGTAGAAATCCGAGTCAAGACCTACTCGAGCAAAGGCATCTTGCCAAGTTTGCAGATTGAGGAGCTCGGACCAGGCATCGAATTTCGCACCATTGCGCCAAGCCTGCAAAATCACTGCACCCAAGCGCCGGTCGCCGCGGGAGAGCCAGCTCTCGACCTGGGATGCCTCTGGTAGATTGTAAGTCATCTTCAGGTGTGCCTGGCGTGTACCTCGCTTGAGTAAATTCAGCTTAGTTTGGATATTTTCAGGGGTGTCCATGGGATACCATTGAAACGGTGTGTGAGCTTTGGGGATGAAGGTGCTAATGCCTAAGTGGATGTGAACGCGATTACCGGCAATTGACCTTCCAATTTTGTGGACTTTGCTACCCAGATCGAGAATGGCTTGCACATCCTCTATCGTTTCTGTAGGCAGACCAATCATAAAGTACATTTTTAGATTGAGCCAGCCGTGTTCAAAGATTGTTCGCACAGTCTCCATCAACACATCTTCATCCAGAGGCTTATTGATAACGGCACGTAAACGCTCTGTGGCAGCTTCTGGCGCAATTGTAAAGCCACCACCTGGGCTAAGTTCCTTGAGCTCATCCATCAATTCCACGGAGAAGGATGCGATACGTAAGGAAGGTAAGCTGACCCTGACCTGAGCGTCCTTAAATTCGCGATAGATTTTTTGCGTTAATGGAAGGATTTGCGTATAGTCTGATGAAGAGAGCGAAAGGATGCCAACCTCGTCATACCCAGTTGCCGCCAAGCCATCCTTTATCGCTGTGATAATCTCCTCAACACTACGCTCGCGCACTGGTCGGTTGACCATGCCGGCATGGCAAAAACGGCAGCCCCGTGTGCAGCCACGCATAATCTCAACAGATAGGCGGTCGTGCACGGTTTGCACGTTGGGGACGATAAAATGCGTCAAGGGCTGTGGGAGTTTGGGCAGAATGCGCTTGACCACAGGGGAGTTCGCGTGTTTACTATGTGGCGTTACGGCTTGGATAGTGCCATCCGGGTTGTAACTCACTGTGTAAAGGCTGGGAACGTAGACCCCAGGAATTATGGCTAAAGCAGTAAATAAGTCCGCACGCGGCGCGCCAGTGCGTTTCCATTGCTGATATGCGTGCGTAACTTCCAGAATCACCTCTTCGCCTTCGCCAATTGCAAATGCGTCAATGAAATCCGCCATTGGCTCGGGGTTATAGCACGCTTGTCCGCCGGCGATAATGAGCGGGTCTGTTGCGCTGCGTTGGTTCGAAAGGAGTGGCACACCAGCTAAATCTAAAATATTAAGAACATTCGTATAGATTTGCTCATATGGCAGTGTGAATCCGAGAATATCAAAATCGCTTAGAGGCGTTTTGGATTCAAGAGAAAAAAGCGGTAGATTGTGCTCACGTAACTGGGTTTCCATATCAATCCAAGGAGCATAAGCACGCTCTGCGAAAATATCAGGCTGTCGGTTGAGGACGTCATAGAGAATGGCTAAGCCTAAGTTGCTTTGTCCAATGTCGTAAATATCCGGGAAGACTAATGCCACATGGGTTTCCACTGACCCCCAAGGTTTTACGACCTGATTATATTCCCCGCCAACATAGCGACCGGGTTTTTCCACGCGATATAAGAGGCTTTCAAGTTCTGTCTGCAATGTCAAGTAATTATCCTCAGAAATTATGATATTTGGAAGGGCTCCCCTGAACGAACCGGATTGACCAGACTTCCGATTCCATCGATGAAGATCGAGACAACATCGCCATCATTCAAGCTGCCTACGCCGGCTGGCGTGCCTGTGAGAATAATATCTCCTGGCATCAAGGTCATCACAGAGGATGCATAAAGCACAAGCTGTTCGATGCTGAAAATCATATCTCGCGTAGAAGCCATCTGCCGTAGGGTTTCATTAACTCGGCAGGTTATCAGCGCATCCGAAGGATCGAACTCCGTTTCAATCCACGGCCCAAGGGGGCAAAAGGTGTCAAAGCCTTTGGCTCGGGTCCATTGCCCATCGCGTTGCTGCAGGTCACGCGCGGTTACATCGTTGGCAACGGTATAACCAAAAATCGCATCTTGAACCTCCTCAGCTTGCAGCCACCGTGATTTCTTCTTAATTACGACAGCTAATTCTGCCTCATGTTCCACTTGTTGGGATTGCGGTGGGAGGATGATTGCCTCGCCAATGGGTAAAAGAGCAGAAGGAGGCTTGAGGAAAAGTAAGGGAACCTCTGGAATGGGTGCGTTCATCTCCTGGGCATGCTCAAGGAAGTTGCGTCCGACGGCTAAAATCTTGCTGGGTTGGCAGGGAACCAATAACTTTACTTGGGAAAGCGAGAATTCCGGTTCAAAACGCCGAAACTCGCCAAAAGGATCTCCTTGGATTCGGCCGACTTTATCTTCATAAATCCAACCATATTCTGGGGGTGTGTATTTTGTTTCGAAGCGAATGATCTTCATAATTAGTGTATAATTATAACGTTCGGGCGGATAGCTCAGTTGGTTAGAGCGCATCTTTTACACAGATGAGGCCGCAGGTTCGAGTCCTGTTCTGCCCATTTTGTATTTAAACGTGAGATACTCTTTGCCTTAATTTCTACCTTTCTGGTCGAATACACCTCAAAATTATATCAGCCCGAGTTCGAGAAATGGTCTAACCGCGAATATCCTCTTAAAGGATCAAGCAATTTCGTCTTCAAAAATATCTTCTTCAGGCTCGGCTGCTAATTCCAGATAGTGAGCTTCAATGAAAGCCTCATCGTCTTCCGGAGGCTGTGTGCCACGGTTGCAATATGAACGATAGCGGCAATATTGACAACGCTGAATATCTTCAGTTTTATGAAAATCCGCTGGGGATAAGCGGTTAATCTTTTGCATCAATGCGAGGATAAAAGCCTGATCCTCGGCTAAGGTTTGCGCGGTGCTTTTAAAGATATATGGGCGTTCAGGCTGGGCGGCTTCCCAATATACCATGCGGAGTTCTGTAAATGGCTGATTAATTTCATCGAGGTGCAGTGCTAAAACCAGTGGAAAAACGCGGCTTTGCATTTGCCCGGCTAACCAGGTTTTACTGGGTTGTGTGCGGGAAGTCTTCCAGTCGTAAATCGTAAAATGTCCGCTATCACACTGGAGCAAGTCGTATTTGGCAGTAAGTTCTTGACCGCCTAAGGTAACTCCGAGGGTATATTCAGGAAATAGCTCACCAGGCAAGTTTTGAGGGAAGGTAGTGGTAAATGCTTCAAACCAGGTAGCAACGCGTGTATCTGGGTCGTTTTTTGCCATCTGAAAGAGTTTTGGTAGCGATACGCCTAAGAACAGCTGATGTACCAGCTGATGAAAGCGCGCCCCAGCTAAGCGATCGGCTTCGAACTGCAGCAAGTCACGCGCTTGAGCGGCTGGCCACTGAAAATGCAGCACATAACGCAAGTAAAACTGATATGGGCAATTGAGGAATGATTGCAAGTTAGATTGGGTGAAAACGAACGGTAGGGGTAAAAAATGCGCCACTTTAACCTCCTAAATTCATACGGTTACGGAGCGCAGTGCAAACGAGTGCTTCTTTGTTGTTTTTTGATCTCCCTGTGTTATAAGAAACAGTCAAAGAGCGGCGCGCACGCGTAATGCCCACGTAAAACAAGCGCAGGCGTTCACGAATAACCTCGTTGCGGTCGTCAAGCGAATATGCGCCTAGGCGGAAATCGATGATGGGCAATCCTTCGGCTAAGTTTTTCAATTGTGCTAAAGCTTCAGCTTGCAAATTGAGATTATCCCTAAGGTAATAAGTTTCAGCGCGGTAGGCTTCTCCTTCTTCGCCGGAGGGGTAGTCATAGTTATTTGCTGAGCTCAAAAAGACTTTATCCCATTCCAAGCCTTTGGATTTATGCATCGTTGCCACAACCACTTGTCCTTTATGTGCCTGCGGGTCGAAACCTTCGGCATCGTCGCTGAGATTCTCAAAGCGCCGCAAGTTTTTAGAGATGTCCACGAGCTCGGCGTTTAGGTCTTCCAAAGACCATTCCGGATGCATGTCTTGCAAATTGCGAATAAGGAGAGCAATTTTGTGTATGGTAGCCAGTTCCACCGGATCAAGCTCCAAGTCTTGAGCAACAGCCAGAATGAGCTGATCGGGTGGGAGGAGAGCTGCTTGATGCCACCTACGGACAACCTCACGGAAAGCAGCCAAGTCCGTAAGCGTTTCATCGGAATGCTGCCCCTTTAGGCTCTCGATCCAGTCTACACCTTCTTGGGGGTAAAGGTAGTTCTCAAGGGTTGGGCAGCGCTGAATGAGGCGTGCACCAGTTTCAATTTGATCCCATGCTGCTTGGTCTTCGCGAAATTTGCGCTTCCATACTTTGAATGTAATTGCTAGCTTCTTGGGGTTATCCGGGTCGAGCAGACTTTCGAAAATATTGGCAATCGCCCCTGCTGAAAGGCGGGTAGGATCTGGCAGGTTCATCAAGCTATCCACAACAGGGATATTGGCATTGCGTAAAGCATCTGCGATTTTAGCAACGCGATCATTGAGAAAAGCCAAAACGACCACGGTACTTTCTGGGTTTTTCTCCAACCAGGCTTGCACATGCTCGACGAGGAAGTCCAGCTCTGCCTGATCGGACATTTGCCAGTTGACGAACTCGACCGCACCAGGTTCGTCCGGGGGGTTTGGTTGAGGGTCGCCAGGTTTGGTTGGCTGGATGTACGGAGGGGTGAGGGCGTCGCGTACTTCACGGTTTGGATGTTCAAATTGCACCCAATCGATCATGCTATTAGCTAAGTCGATAATACTTTGGCAGGAGCGACCGGATTCGGGTAGGTCTTCTTTGCGTACACCCGGTTCTGCTAAAAAGCGTTTGAGTAAATTGGGGTTTGCAGTGGTGAAGCTGGCATAGATAGCCTGATTAGGGTCGCCCACGCGCACCCAGTTCCCATCTGCGCCCACGAGCTGGCGCAAGATTTTTTCCTGGAGCACACTTGAGTCTTGGGCTTCATCCTCCAGAATATATGGCCAGCGGTGCCGCAATAATGAAACCAGGTCTGGGTCGTTTTCTAAGCACTGATAAGCCAGCCAAATTAGGTCATCGAAGTCGATTGCTCCGCGGTAGTTCAAGGCGGCTTCATAGTCCTGATAGAGTGCTAAACCCATCTGAAGCAGGGAGGTATCCATGGGGTAATCTTTGAGCTTCTTGGTAATGTCAACGGGTGTGAGGCGCAGGTCTTTAGCGGTGCGGATAAAGGCTAATCCAACAGACTTGATCAAGCTGGAGAGTAGTTCGTCGGTTTTTTTAGTGTGCTCATTGGTATCTGGGGAGATAAAACTTGGTAAGAGCAAATCATCAAAAAAGTGAGGATTGAGCTTCAGCCAAGCATCTACGTTATGCGTCAAAATCGCGTCTGCTTCAGTTTGATCCAGGATTTGGTAATCATTGGTCAAGCCAGCCAGTTCTGGTCGCTGGTGGATGATGTCATTGGCTAAGCCATGCAGCGTGCGCACGTGATAACCCAGCCCAGAAAGCACTCCGGATTGGCGCAGGAGCCGCCCGATGCGAGTGGAAAAGTTATCCGCCGCTGAGTTGGAGAAAGTTACCACTAAAACTTCTTGGTCGGGCTGAAGTTCAGCCGTGCTGATTAGCTTTGCAGCTAAGCGGGAAAGCGTCCAAGTCTTACCACTGCCTGGAACGGCAGAAATACCCATCTTCCCACCAGCATAATTCAGAATGCGAGCTTGTGACTCGCGTAATACCTCAGGCATTCCCGCTCTCCTTGAGCGCTTGACGTAACAGATTTTGTAAGCGCAAGAGCAGCAAACCTTTTTCTTCCTGACCGGCTTGGTTATACTCACTCAGTCCAAGGATGATACCTTTGCGGCAGCGCGAGAGTAAACCTGTTAAGATCATCTCCAAATTGGCGTTGCTCACACGGTTTTCTTCCTCTGAAGTCCACTTTTTGCCTTCAGACCACGCGCGGTTGAGTACATAAGGGTGGGTCAGCGGCTGCTCGAGGCGCTCATACCAGCCCGAGCTGCCCACACTCAGCCAAACCTGATAGTCAACAGTCTGACCGGAAACCAAAAAAGTCAACGCTGGTGCGATGAGCACACTGCCTGGGTCTTCATTTTGCCAAGTGCTAAGGTATTGCGCTGAAATTACGCCATCCAACAAAGTGCGCACATAGTCGAAGCTAAGCTGGCTGCTATCGCGCACCGTTTGCATATTGACCGACAAACGGAACTTCCGATAGGACTCCATCAGATTGTGGGTTGATTGACCGGCTGAAATATTTTGATGAAATCCGAAACCCGGCTGGCTAAGCACCTCACCGAATAGCTGACTGACGAAGATATCCAGCGGGAGCTGTGGATCAGCTTGGCTGAGCCATAAACGTAATTGTTCGTAACGGCTGCCAAAATTAGACGTGATGCGGTTTTGCAATGCCTCCGGTAAGCCATCAAACGGTTTAAGCAAGTCTGTAGAGGTGGCAAAATCTAGCTGGTTATCGACTATTAATCGTGCCCGCACCATGTCTAAGCCGTCGATCGCTGTTGTTAGGCAGTTCGTGAGCTGGGTTTTAGCCAAGGGCAGATGCCATTCTGGATGTATAAGCTCGCCAAGCGTGATGAAACACTGTATGACCGCATCTTCGATGAGGGGAATGGAAGGTCGAAAAATGCGTGCACGAATCCCTTGCTGGCTAAGCGCCTGTTGCATCGCAAAGCCAGAGGAACTGTTTACGAAAGGTGCTAAGATCGCAATCTGACCCGGTTTGGTACCTGACGCGACTAATTCTTGAATTTGGTTAGCGACATCGGCAAGCATTTGCTGGTAAAAACGCAGTGGCTGCTCGGGAATGTGCAGCACTTTGGTCAGTGTTGCATAGTCGAGCGGCTGGAAGGGCGGGGATTTTTCAGGCGAAACCAGATAGTTACGCAGGAGCGCCACTTCCGGGCTGGCGGTAATACTTTGGGTGAGCTCACGTGTATATTGGGCTTGTTCATGCAGCCGCCAGGCAGAATGCGGGTCTGCACCTAGAAAAACGCGATAACCAGCTTGATTATCATAAACTATTAGAGCGCTCTTGAAGCTCGGCAACCATTCTATGAGAACATCATGGACATAAGGTGGATCTTCTTCGCAATTGTCATAGATCAGATGCGCAAACTGGCTGGTGAGATAGCGCCGGCAGAGAGGATCCTGCCACACGAACTCTCGAAACAGCTGCACTTGGAGCGAAAAATCCAGCAGGTTATTTTCTAAGCAAAAACTGCGGAAGGCATTCACAGCTACTTGTAGATCCGCATAAACATTGAGCTGGCTGCTCTCGCCTACCCAGGCTGCGGAAAGCTTAGCTCCAATTTCGGTGTAAGGGAAGCCAACGACTGCAGATTTATTGAGGTTATCCAGTACTTGGCTATAGAGGCGGTGACGCGGGATGCTCACTGAACTAAATGCCCCCCGGTCCAGCATCGGATCAATTAACTTACCCAGATAAAACTGAGCGGTTTCCAGGGTGAGAAACTGCGGCGGGCGGTAAGGAAAATGAAAGCCGGCTTGTTCACTGAAAAGCGGCCAAAACAGCGCTACCATCCGCCGTGCGATGGTATTCATCGTGGCGAAATTCACAGAATAAGATTTGAAACCTTCAGCTTGCTCGAGCAGCGTGCGGTAAGGGAAGGCTAAAGAGCGCTGCGGGGTGAGCACCAAGATTGGTTCATCCGGAGCCTCTCGCAGGAGCTGCAGCATGCGTTTGCCTGCCAAGGTGGTTTTGCCGGTGCCCGCCGAGCCATGTAAGAATAAGGTTTGATCAAAAGGCAGGGCTAAAATTTGTTTCTGTTCTTCTGAGAGCTGCATCAGATTATTAAACCCTTTGGGTAAACGCATTTGCAAACCAAACCCAGAGTTGATGCCATGCTAAATTTCCTGTGCATGCGTTTATTATAAGCCTTGCAGCCTTCAAATTTTTTCTTAGGTTTAGCCATGCTAAAGCTAATTAGAAATGTCCTAATGCTGGCAATTTAGAAATGTCCTATTCAATGGATAAAGTCGCCAGTATGGGTTTTTCTTGGAAATTTATCCTTCACCCTCTTCTTGTCAATTATGTTGCATGAAAAGGCTGAAAAACGCTCGTCTATGGAATATCTCCAGCCTCTGAAAGGTGAATAATCTCAGGATACCCTCACCCTGCCCTCTCCCAGCTCCGAGTCACGCCTGTTTCGGCATCAATCTGCTGGGAGAGGGAGGTTCTTTTGCAGGTGGGGGCGGACGGCCGCCCCCACCTGCAAGCATTTTTCCCCTCACCAGCGTCAGTCAGGCAGGTTAAATCTGAAACCAGCCGCTGGGGAGGGGAATCAAAGGGGTGGGGATTGCGATTATGGTTTGAGATCGTTATAAACTACGCGATTCAAAGACTGATAATCAGGGCATTCTTAACGCTCTTTTTTTGGGCTAATTCCTTACTTGTCATTTTGCTTACGCAGTACACTTCATGTGTCCATTTCATAGCTCCTAATCACAAACAGGACATTTTTATTTTGCTACTTTAGGACATTATAACTTTGCTCTTACATCTTAGATATAGCCAACTGATAATGGGTCAAGTTGGTATAATTTAGCAGAAATTTATCAGCTCACCACAAGAAATGGAGAAACATGTACTCATCCTTGCGTCCTTTTTTTGAACCCAACGGCATAGCCATCATCGGCGCTTCCACCAAGCCTAACAAATTGAGCTATGGCATTCTCGAAAACCTGGTTAAAGGCGGTTTTCAGGGCGGCATTTATCCGGTCAACCCCAAAGGCGGGGAGATTTTAGGTGTGCCAGTTTATGTACATATAAAAGATGTGCCTGATCCGGTTGATTTGGCGATCATCGTTCTGCCAGTTGAAATGACGCTTACCACCTTACAGGAATGTGCTGACCGTGGTATACGAAACGTCGTAATTATTACCAGCGGATTCAAAGAAGTGGGCAACGCAGGTGCAGCGCTGGAAAGTCAGGTACTCAGCTTCGCACGCGAACACGGTATACGTATCATTGGCCCCAACTGTGTGGGGGTGATGAATATGAAAACTGGAATGAATGCCACATTTATTAAAGGGATGCCAGAGAAGGGTCCGATTGCCTTTATCTCCCAATCCGGTGCCATTTTTGGGGGAGTGGTGGACCTAATCATTGAATCTAAAGTTGGATTTTCGCGGTTTGCTAGCATGGGTAATGAAATGGACGTCTCCGAAGCTGAAATGATCGAATACTTTGGGGAAGATCCAGAGGTCGGTGTGATTGCAGTTTATTTAGAAGGAGCACAAAACGGACCGCGCTTTATGGAGGCGGCTCGCAAAATTTCAAAGAAAAAACCAATTATCTTGCTCAAGGCAGGGAAGAGCAACGCTGGTGCACAAGCGGTTAGTTCGCACACTGGCTCTTTGGCAGGCGAATATACCGCGTATCAGGCTGTTTTTGAGCAAACCGGTGTGATCGAAGTTCAAACCTTAGACGCATTGATAAACACTGCATGGGCGTTGGGTGTGCAACCCTTGCCAACAGGGAATAATGTAGCAATTGCGACTAACGCTGGAGGCGCAGCTGCTTTGCTGGCAGATGAGCTGGCAAAAAATGGTTACACGTTGGCGCGAATTAGTCCGGAAATCCAGGCAGAATTGCGCACGAAGCTCAACCCGAGTGCGCAAGTGGCAAATCCCGTTGATATGCTTGGGCAGGCAGAACCGCAGGATTATGCCTGGAGTCTTGCCAATCTAATCAAAGAGCCAGCAGTGGATGTGCTCGTGCCGATTTTGGTACCCCAAGCATTGGTTGATACCATGGGTGTGGCTAAAGCCTGGGTGGAAGCTGCCCAGCAGACTGAGAAAACTATGCTCACGTGCTTAGTTGGCGAACGCAGCACCCGCGAAGCAAATGCCTTTTTGAATGCCTCCGGGGTGCCGGTCTTCTGCTTTCCAGAACAAATTGGCACTGTACTCGGTGGCATGCGCAAATTTGCCAGCTTCCGTGAGCGTCCGCCATTTACCCCAGTCAAAGTTGAGGATGTTGATGCCGAAACAGCTGAAGTGGTCTTGCATCAAGCCCTAGGTAAAGTTGCTCTGGGTGAATTTGAGACACGGCAGCTGCTAGAAGCTTACGGCATTGCAAATGTACCTGGGGGATTGGCAAAGGAGGAAGCCGAAGCCATCCAAATTGCCGAGCAAATTGGCTATCCCGTTGTGATTAAAATTGCAGCTGAAGGGCTACTCCACAAATCGGAAGCCGGCGGAATAAGGCTGAACCTGAGAAATGCTGAAGAATTGCGCGTAGCTTATAAGAATATGATTTGCCATATTTCCCAAAACTATCCCCAAGCACACGTTTTGGGAGTGATGGTAGAGAAGATGGCCCTCAAAGGGCAAGAAGTGATCGTTGGTATGCGCCGAGATGCGACCTTCGGGCCGATGCTCATGTTTGGCATGGGCGGGGTGCTCGTGGAACAGATTAAGGATATCAGCTTCAAGGTGGCGCCGCTCTCTGGGGAAGATATCGATGACATGCTCGCGAGTACGATTGCCGGCAAGTTGCTGGCGGGTTATCGCGGCGCTGCCAAAGGAGATATCGCCGCAGTGAAGGATGTGATCGCGCGGCTTAGCCAGCTGGCGTTGGACTTCCCGGAGATAGCTGAGGTTGAGATCAATCCGCTGATTGTCTACCTGGAAGGGCAAGGAGCATTGGCGCTGGATAGCCGTGCAATCATCAAGCGCTAGTTTAAAAGCGAAAAGCCAACGAAGGGATTCGAACCCTTGACCGGGCGCTTACGAAGCGTCTGCTCTACCGGCTGAGCTACGTTGGCATTTTTCATATTATACCAAAGGTTTATCCAAAAGCGTAATTAGTCCGTTTTTCTGTTCTGATGATTTCCTGTGTGTGACTTTTGAGAATCGATGATACGTTTTCAACCCTGTCATTGCGCCCACATTTTGGACACCTTACAAAAGATTCAAGACTGATGGCATCACCCTGCCGGCGAACGATGTGTTCGGTTTCACAATGTTGACAAAGTAGGATAGATGTATTTGTAACAACTTCTAATTTTACACCACATGACGGACATGAAAGAGTAATATAATCGTTCATAGTGAGAAAATTATATCATTAGAAACAGCTCACCTTTTTATTGGATACTTTTGATGATTTATTAATAATCCCAATACTGTTGAACCTGAGAGCCAGTCAGAACGGTTTTTCCCACTCATATTTGTTGAATAATCCCATTTATAGTGCAATCGGTTTTTTAATTCAGACAGAGTACTGTTAGCAAATTTTTCTTTTCCGCCTGTAAACCCGATAATAACCTCATCTCCCTGTCTTTGGCAAAGCTCAACCATCTCTTCGAATTTTAAAGTTCCCTGCCACCTTTTTGATTGACTTGAGGTTGTTTTTTTATTCTGATTATTCGATATTCTGAGGTTACGTGAACTTTGTGTTAAGTCGTCAAGTTTGGAGAGATACTCGTGAATAATCCGCCATTCTTTTGAAAATTGTCCTGGGACTGATTTTGATAATCCGCCAAATGATAGCACTTTGTCTGCATGTTTTTTTGTTTTGTCTTCAATACATTTTGGTACGATGTATATAATTTTTGCACTGCGGCATATAGAAATTTCTTGTTTGAAGCGTGATACTTTTTTCTCAAGAATGAATTGATACTTTCCAGATTCTCTTGATGCAACTCTCAATTTTTCTAAATCACTGATCAGGAAAGCACCGCTTTTGTTTTGGATATCATTTGTCACGGATTGGTAAATTTCGTTTTGGCTTGAATTAATTGAAGTATCAGATGTCTTTAATTCAACAAATAGGAGTTGCTTACGCTGCGTATTATACATAAGCCAATCGATATTGGTTGATTGATTATTTTCTGCTTTTTTCAAAGGAAATTCTTGACATATCATTTTTATTAAACCAGATAAATCTGTATCCGATTTTAGTGTTTCAGTTAATACATCTTCTAAAAAGACACTTAAAATCGGCTCTACCACTCTCTCAACTTGAACTTTGGGAATCATGGTGGCTTCTATAAGGTTATCCATTAAGGTTTTTATAAATAATTCACTCATACATTTCTCCCTATTGTTGTAATAAAGCAATCAGTGTAATTATAATATGGTCATCCTTAAAATAATGATTTAAATTGAAAATGATTAAAAAGACAATCGTATTTCATTGTTATCTGTTTACCTAAAACATTCATCATTCTTGCTCTTTTGATAAAGTTTTCGTCATATTTATTTTTGAGTTGATCGAGCGCATCGTTTAGCTTCTCCTTTTGTGAGAGGTCAACCCAAGACCTTTAGGTCTCAAAAAAACTGATAATCCAATTATCACAATCGTTTATCAAGGCAGGAAAACCAGGAGACCTATGGTCAAAACCGCTCGCTGGTCCTTACAGGAGGCTCTGCACTCAGGACACCGGCGGGAACGATGTACAAGCAATGCGGTCAAGGTTTATTCGGGCTTGGATCGGATTTCTTAGGATTTTTCATCATGCTTGCCCGCTTGATGACATCTTGCCCATACTTCTCTTTGAGCTGATCGATGGCGCTAGCGAGTTTTTCCTTTTCATCTTGATTGTTATCCCACAGGCTAAGCTGACGGTAAGGCGGGTTTAACCGGCTGACGCCAATGCCAATCAAACGTACTGCGCGAGTGGGGATAATATTTGCCTCAAATAATTTTTCGGCGGCTGCATAGATTTCGTCATCAAGGTTTGTTGGTTGAGGTAAAGCAGTTTGGCGCGTTATAGTTTCGAAGTTACTATAGCGCAGCTTGATTTGAACAACGCTGCCTGCAAAGCCAGCTTGGCGCAGCCGATACCCGACCTTATCTGCTAATGCACGTAATGTTTGTCTTAGCACTTCGCTATCAGTTGTATCTTTTGTGAATGTAACTTCGTTGCTAACGGACTTGACCTCACGCTCGGAATGCACTGGCGAAGGGTCTATGCCTAAAGCGCGGGCATGCATTTCCAGAGCATTGTTGCCAAAATAAGCTTCCAATTCTGCAACCGACAGCGCTGCCAACTGCCCTATGGTATGGATGCCTTGCCCGTGCAGCTTTTGGCTGGTTTTAGGCCCAATTCCCCAAAGCGATTGGATATCCAGTGGTGCTAAAAAAGCAGCTTCTTCTCCCGGTGGAACGATAGTTATTTGACGCGGGGCTTGACCGCTTTTCACCTGGCTTTTGCCAAAATCATTGGCAACCTTTGCGACGAGTTTATTGGTTGCCACGCCAAGCGAGCAGGGAAGATGCAACTCGTGATCCACACGCTCCTGAATCTCTTGGGCAATCACCCCAGCCGGCTTTGGCAAGTCGCTCACATCTAAAAAGGCTTCATCAATGGAAACTTGCTGAAAGAGGGGCGTATACGAGCGCAAAATATCCATGACTTTGTTGGAGTACTCACCATAGAGCCCATGCCGATGATGGATGACGATTAGCTCAGGGCAGAGGGAAAGCGCTCGCGCCATAGGCATAGCAGAATGCACGCCAAATTTGCGCGCGGCATAAGAGCAGGAAGAAACCACGCCACGTCCTTGTGGATTGCCCCCAACTGCAAATGGCTTGCCTTTCAGGCTTGGGTCTAGCAACTCTTCAACCGAGCAGAAAAATGCATCCAAATCGAGGTGCAGAATCTTGCGTTCCATGTAACTCACAAAATGGCACGCTGCCGCTTAGCCGAGGTATTTTAAATATCCAGGTTGCGGACTTCTTTAGCGTGCGTCTGAATAAAACGCCGGCGCGGGGGCACCTGGCTGCCCATAAGCATATCGAAGGTTCGGTCAGCTTCAGCTGCGTCCTCGATGGTCACTTGTAGGAGCGTGCGATTTTCTGGGTTCATAGTCGTTTCCCAAAGCTGCTCTGGGTTCATTTCACCTAAACCTTTGTAGCGTGAAATGCTGACTTTATTCATGCCTCCCAGTTTAGCCACCAACTCGTCTTTCTCTGCATCTGAATAGGCATAATAAATTTGATTTCGTGAAGAGATCCGATAAAGTGGCGGTTGGGCAATAAAAAGGTGGCCTTCTTCAATGAGTGGCTGCATATAGCGGAAGAAAAAGGTAAGCAGCAACGTCCGGATATGAGCCCCATCCACGTCTGCATCAGTCATGATGATGATGCGGTTGTATCGCAGCCCGGAGATATCAAACGTATCGCCAACGCTTGTACCGAGTGCAGAGATTAAAGATTTCACCTCACGATTATCGAGGATTTTATCGAGACGAGCGCGCTCGGTATTGAGGATTTTCCCACGCAGCGGCAAAATGGCTTGGAAATGCCGGTCACGGCCCTGCTTAGCGGAACCGCCTGCCGAATCACCCTCGACGATGTAGAGCTCAGTTTTAGAGGGATTACGTTCAGAGCAATCGGCTAACTTGCCGGGTAAGGTCATTGATTCGAGTGCGGATTTGCGGATTACAAGATCGCGCGCTTTCTTGGCAGCGTCGCGTGCGCGTGCGGAAGTCAGACATTTTTGAATGATTGCTTTGCCAGCTGCTGGGTTCTCTTCCAGAAAAGTTGAGAAGGTATCTCCAACAACTTGCTGCACATAGGTTTGCACCTCCGGGTTCATAAGCTTGACTTTAGTCTGGCTTTCGAATTGCGGATCGGGATGTTTGATGCTAACGATAGCGGTCATCCCCTCGCGGGTGTCATCACCGCTAAAGTTGGGGTCAGAATCTTTGAGCA
>BAABOD010000002.1:114183-127271 GCA_040371255.1 Anaerolineaceae bacterium
GTCATCCCCTCGCGGGTGTCATCACCGCTAAAGTTGGGGTCAGAATCTTTGAGCAACCCAACCTTACGAGCATAATCGTTAATACTACGGGTGACTGCTGTCCGTAAACCGGTCAAATGGGTGCCGCCATCGATGGTATTGATCGTATTGGCGAAGGTGTAAACGGATTCAGCATACGAATCCGTATATTGCACTACGAATTCGATGTCAATATTATCGATTTCTTTCTCGCCATAAATTGGTTCGTGCAAGACTTCTTTATTTTTATTCAGGTAGCGCACAAAAGAAGCAATGCCACCCTCGAAGTGAAAAGTCATTTCACGGTCTTCGCGCTCATCCTTGAGCATAATGGTGACACCGCGGGCGACGAAAGCCATCTCGCGAAAGCGCGTGACTAAAGTATCGAAGCGGTAATTGACATCACCCTTGAAGATTTCTCGGTCAAACTTGAAAGTGGTAGAGGTACCGGTATCATCACCTTTGTATGTGCCGATTTGTTTGACAGGTGCTTGCGGTATGCCGCGTTCGTAACGCTGAAAGTAGATTTTACCTTCTCGGCGAACAGTAACTTCGCACCATTCCGAGAGTGCGTTGACGGCTGAAACGCCTACACCATGCAAACCACCTGAGACTTTATAACTTCCTCCGCCAAATTTTCCTCCGGCATGCAATACAGTCATCACAACTTGCAAGGCAGAGATGCCTCGCTCTGGGTGAATATCTACCGGAATTCCGCGGCCATTATCTTCTACGGTGACGCTGTCATCTTCATGGATGGTTACCGAGATACGGTTACATACACCTGCTAAAGCTTCATCGATAGAATTATCAACAACTTCATAGATTAGATGATGTAAGGCTTTGACGTCCGTACCGCCAACGTACATACCTGGGCGGCGGCGTACGGCTTCGAGTCCTTCCAAGATTTGGATATCATTAGCGTTGTAATGATTAAGTTGGTTCAATTTGTTCTCCATACATACAAACGAGATTTAGGTTGCTTTTTGAGTCACGAATAATTCCTCGTAGATCTTGATGACGTCCGAGAAATAATGAAAACTCGCAATCAGCAAAGCTGTAGTTACCAAAGCGTGCCCAAAAATACCGACAAAAAGCAACGGTGAATTATCGGCTGGGGTTTGCCAAAGCATATTGGTTAGGAAGGCAATAATCACTTCGAAGGTCAGGAAAATCGAGGCGCTGGAATAAAAAGGTCGGATCATTTTTAAGCTGGATGAAATTGCCTGAAAAGCATTCTGACCTAAGACAACAACAGCGTGTGACGCAAAATATAGCGGAATGATAACTGATAGCAAAAGCATTGCTGTAATAAAGTAGGCAATGAGCCCAAGAACCGGGCTGAGCGAGTTAAATAAAGTAAAAATGAGCGCAAAAGGCAAGCTGATCAGGAACATTGCGAAGATCATGACAAGCGACAGGACAAACAAATTCAAAAAGGCAGTAATCATAGTTTTGAAAGGTTTCTTTTCGGCAGTAGGCTGCGCAGCCTTGCTCGACCAAAAGAAGTAAAGCGTCCCTAAGATCAAGCCGATAAGGCTGAAGACAAGGATGGCGAGAACGAATTGCCCACCATGTGATAAGTCGTAGATAGGTAATGAACCAAAAATATTTTCGGCGATTGGGCGCCCGGCTAATAAACTCGGAACGCCGACTGGGTAGGTTCTGAGAGCAGAAGAGAGACTAAAATACTCAAAATAGGTTTTAACCGAAGCAATCGCTTGGTTGATTGCATCTTGAGATTGATTTGTTAATTGCACCAAGGTTAGGGCTTGATCTAAGGTTTGGTTGGCTAATTCACTAACCGTGAACCTGGGTGCAAAAAGGAAATAAAGGTCTAAGCCTATCGGAAAGAGTAACAAATAGAGATGACCGGCTAAAGCTTTAAATCCCTCTCCAAGGGATGCAAATACTTTTGGCTGTTTTCTGATAATAACTGAATAATTCATAACTGTTTAATTTTACCACTTATGAGCATTTCCATAATCCGCGGTAGAGCCTAAGACCAAAGGCTCTAAGTAAATCTGGGCATAACTCACCATGATAGAATCTATTTGTGGAAGATAAGCAGATTTCTCTCCCTTATGATCGGCTTAGCATTGTGCTCGCTTTCATCACACTTAGCATGGGGTTTATCTACCTCATCCCTGTTGCTGGGAATGTGCCTACGGGTAACTTCTTTGGGTTTATGCTCAACCTTCAGATTGATGTTTATACCTTACTGATTGGATTTCTCACGCTTCTTTCTTTGGCTGGGACTATCTGGGTGCTGCAAGCATACCCCACAACTCAAGGCGAAAAACAAGTCATTTGGCAGCTCCTGCCGCAGTGCATTTTACCGGTAATGAGTGTTTTTGTTTTTTCGTTCGCGCTCAGAGGGATGGAACGGAATAATGTCTGGTGGGTAGTATACGCTATGGGATCTGTGCTTTTTGGCATTATTCTCGCCGCAGAGTTCTATGCCCAAGAGATCAGCACCGTACAACATCCGCTGACCACAATTGGCTTGATTGGGCTTTCACACGCCTTATTTTTAATCTTAGCTGTGGTCGCGAAGACAATACCTTTACGGATATATGTAATTTTTCCACTCGTTTTTTTAGCGAGCGGCTTTACGGCATTGCGCACAATCTATCTTCGGTTGAGAGGGGGATGGAGGTTTGAATATGCTCTGGCAGTCGCACTCATGAGTGCGCAGACGGCTATTGGTCTGCACTACTTTTTTCTCAACCCAGTGCAGTATGGTTTGCTGCTCACGGGGGCGCTCTACGTGTTGATTAGCTTGGCATGTGGGTTTATACAACGCTTGAATAAGTCTGACCTTATCCTTGAGCCAGCCTTGATGCTTGGTTTAACCCTGCTCATCATATTGATATTCGCTTAAGTTGGCTCACTTTCTTGATTTAATTGGGATTGATAAAGTTGTGTGAGCCAGATTAAGTTCTTACGATGGAGTTCTTGCGCAGTTCCAGCCAATGCTACACGGCTTTTTCCGCAAGCCTCAATATCGTGTTGTTCGAGGTATCTAACCTGGTTTTTACGTCGGGCAGCCGTTTTTGCGACTCTCTGAATCACGTGCAAATAATCCAAATTGGATTTGACCGACTCTTCAATCTCACCGCGTAGGATGATATCGCCATGACCTTGAACGATATTCTCAAGCCCGAGGCTGCCAATTTTTCGGATCGTTTCGGCTAAGATTTCAGCATCTCCGCCGACTACATAAGGGAGGGGCATAAAGGCATCCCCTGCAAAAAGGATGCGCTCATCTTCGAGTAAAACGGAAATACTATCAGGAGTATGACCGGGTGTGGGGAAAATCTGGAGTTGTTTCTTCCCTACGCGTAAGCTTAAACTTCCTTCGGAAAAGGTAATATGGGGGGGAATAATGTCAAGTTCACGATAAAACTGGCTGGTCTGGCCTGCCTCGGCTAAAGCTGAACTACTCCGCGTAATCATTAATTCATGGCAGAGGGTATGGCCAATTACGATTGCGCTAGGAAAAAAACAATTTCCCCAGCTGTGATCAGCGTGATGGTGAGTATTGACGATATATTTTACCGGAACCATCAATTCGTTCACGATGTAATCCCGCAACTCCTCTGTTTCTTGAGGAATAAGCGTGTCAATCAGTACAGCCCATTGTGGTCCAAGGATAACGCTGGCTGTTACCTGAGCATAAATATCACTCTGAAACCAATAAACGTTTTCTGAGACGCGTTCATGCTGCATAAATCGTATTCCTAATCCCTGTGATTTTCTACCGGATAGAATAGCATAACTAAAATTAAAAGTCAAAAAATCGGATTATTTTTGCTTTTGCTTAAACCAAACAAAATAACCTCCTACCCCAAGGACCAAAACTACCCCGAGAATGATACCCCACCAAGCAAACGATTGATACCGATTTGTTTTTTCTAAATAATTGCCTGTGATGACTATTGTGGCGCTGGGAGACGCTAAGGTTATTGTTCCACTAGGCACTTGTTCGTGCGTAGGCGTAGGAGTACCGAGGGTTGGTTGTTCCTCTCCAGGAAGGGGATATGAAGAGGAGGTACTAGTCCATTCTTGGGTGGGTCGCGTCGGTTCTAGGAGAGTACTAGTTCTTGTTATTGTGGCAGTTTGGTAACGGGATGTGGCTGTGCGCACAGTTGTGGGCGTGGAAGTTCTGTAGCGGCTCGTAGGCGACCGGTAAACATAAGAAGTTCGGGTAGGCGTAGGTGTTCTGGTTGGGGTTCTTGTGGGGGTTAGGGTGATCGTATTGGTAGAAGTTGATGTCGGAGTTCGTGTAGGTGTAGGCGTTCTAGTCGGTGTTTTTGTCGGGGTTGGTGTAATTGTCCCTGTAGAAGTAAATGTAGGAGTTTGTGTAGGCGTAGGCGTTCTAGTCGGTGCTATTGTTAGGGTTGGCGTAATTGTCCCGGTAGAAGTTTGTGTAGGGGTTCTTGTTGAGGTAAGGGTAATCGTATTAGTAAGGGTTGCTGTTAGGGTAAGTGTGTTGGTAGGGGTAGGTGTGATTGTAAATGTGTGGGTGAAGGTTGGCGTTGGTGTGGCTGTCGTGATGGTGATCGGACCAAAAAGCTGGAGGGTTAAATCTTCACTATCAACGACCTCAAGTTTGTAGTAGTAAGTTTTACCGGTTTGGAGAGGAGCATCTGTATAGGTATAGATCCCACCCAAAAAAGGATTGCCGATTCCTTCGATAAGACCGGAGATACGTAAGTACGGACCATTGATATTTTCACTACGCAAAATGTGAAAGCCACCAATCGCGTTTTCACTGAGAGTTGTCCAAGTTAGATCTGCTTGATTGTAATGATAGCTGCCTGAAAACCCCTCTTCGGATAGCTCCACACCCTGAGGGAGTGGCAAGCCGACAATAAAAGGAGTTTGGTTCATGTCCTGAGTAAGGTTCGGACGCCCAGTATCATCAATCGTCATCGTAATTGTTTTTTGAGTAGTATTGCAAACAACCGATTGCCCCGGTTGTCCGGATTGACTTTGGCCAACACGTCCCCAACTTTCTGTGAGGTCTGTTTTAGGATCAAACCACCAGAGCGGGTATAGGGATGGATCAGCTTCCTGACCACAATAATTCTGCGTTTCAATCACTGCTTGGCAGGAGCTATTAAGATTGTATTTGAACGAAGCAATGAGATCCGACCCTTGGGGTAAAGCGGAGGCTAAGAAGATGTCGTAGAAATTACCGCAAGCGGTAATAGGATCGGTGCCATGATTGAGGAAAGGAATATTAATCTCGGAGCCCTGCCCGTGATTGACTACATAAAGCGTGTAATCACTGCCAGTCGAGCGGCGCACGGTGAGATCCCCACCAAAAAGGCTCGTGCTCGTTGTCCGGACTTGGACCAGCTCGCCTAAGACGCCTGTGGTTTGGGTTAAGACAGCTGCACCTAATTGTGCTCCTGCAGTAAAAGTGCAATTATTAGAAGCTGCTGCAGGTGTGATCCCAGCCCCCCAAAAATTATGGTCAACGGTCCCTTTAGCAGGGCTGCCGCATTCCACAACGGGTGCCCAAGTGTTGCCTATGATGTTATTCGCCACGGCTGTCAGCTTACCGGCGTTATTCGTTCCAACGCGGCGGATTGCATTCCCCACGTTATTGGTGAAATGGTTAAACTGCACAAGCAAGTTACCGCTATTATCCTCATAGAGAATGGCATGAGCACCATTTTGTAATGTGCTGCGTTGAATTGTTACAGGTAAACTGCTATTGATGCGGATGAGGTTGCGCGAAACGCTGGTACACTCGCCATCGTCAATCGCGAGGTTTTGGATAGTCACCCCACTCGTAATACCTAAGAGCGGTTCTGTGCAGGTAGAACCTGCAGCGGTTAGTTTACTGCCAGCGCGCCCTTGGATGATTATATTCGGACGGTCTAGCAATACTTCTCGCGTTTTGACGGGATAATCACCGAGTATTGTGATGCTGATTGGGTTTGCAGATGTGCCTACTGGTAGAGCGTCAATAGCATCCTTAAGACCGGTACCTAATCCGCTTGGAAGATCGTCGCCACTGTTGATGAAACATGGTGCTTCCAAATTGCAATCATCACTGGTTTCAGCCACATAGGCAGTATTTACCTGAGAAGCTGCCACTGTGATTGACGCAGAGGTCATTTCTTTTTCAATCCAGTTTCCAGTGGAGTTCTTTTCGAAAAGATGGTAGCGAATGCTGCCATTACTGTCTGCCAACCTGTGGAGGCGCACGGCTAAGTTGAGCTGGTCTGATAAGCTGCTGCTCAGTTGGGCTGCAACGCTCACCACAAGATCCTCACCGCTAAAAACGTTTCCATCGCAGTTGAGGATAGGATTATAAGCCGCACCGCTGACTAAACCTTGCGCTGAAATATATCCAGTACTGAAGTCAATCAGGGTCACACCGGGGGAAGTGCTTCCGCCAGAAGAGGTAACGCACACCATCACATTATCTCCAGTTGTGAAAATCGGATTTACCGGAAATGTGAGTCGATAGTTGAGCCGTTGACCAGCAGCGCAGCCGGTTAGCGGGCAGCCTACGGGTGAAATTAAATCTAAAGAAATGGACTTGGTATCTTTGGAAAGAACAGCGCTAGTTCCTGTGATAAACAATAAACAGACTAGTAGGGGAAGAAAAATTCGGTGTGCTTTCATGGCTTTACCAGATGCGTAGATTATAACATCAGGATAACCCTCGCAGAAAAAATGGGCAGCCTTATGCTAAAATCTCGCTATGAAAGAGATTCGAGCAATTTTCAAAGAGATAAATGGCTTTTTTCTGGCATCTGGGGTTTTCACATACACGTTAGGAACTGTATTAGCCGTTCAAGCGGGTCAAGCTTGGAATACGACAACCTATTTTTTAGGCTTGTTAATCTTTTTTGGTTTCTATCTATTGGAGAGAACCTATGCTTACCTTTCTCGCTCTAAGATAAATGTTTTTTCTACGCTTCAACGCTCCAGACGATTGCGTTCACCGGAACTTGTATTTTTCCTGTTTTTCTTGTTTGCTGCGTTGCTGCTCTGTGTGTATTTCATTTCACTTTCCGGAGGTTTACGATCTCCCAATTGGGTCTGGTTCTTATTGCTCGCTGTAGGAATATTAATGAATATCTCCAAGAACTTAAACCAATGGAGTATGCCCTACCGCTGGATGACAGATGGCATCATTATCTCTCCTGTATTGCTTTTTTGGGGGGCATCCCTGGCGAAATTGGATTCAACCCCTATCTTGTTTTTTCTCAGCTTACCCTTGTTATTTTTCTATTTGGCTTCACAAACCAGTTTGCAATTTGAGACTTACGGAGAAGATCTCAAAAAAGGTCAGCAAGCCCTGCTTGTTAGCATAGGTTGGGAGCATGGAATGACCTTACACCACATTTTGGTTGCCTTAGGATATTTAGGTTTAGGGTTCTATCTGTACATAAGCGGTGCGTGGGTAATAGCTTGGCCGGTATTATTAATGATGAGCGTAAGTCTGTTTGAGATTTGGCAGCTTCAAAGAATCGCTGGTGGGATGCGCCCAAACTGGGGTTTACTCAAAGCAACCGCCATTACCCAATATTTAGGCATCTTGTATATTCTTTTATTTGCATTTTTAGCGCATTAGTTTGAAACTATTGATATTAAACAAGCATTCGAAAGGAGTATTAATGAAACTAAAAGTTGGCGATGTTGCCCCTGATTTTGAATTGAAGGACCAATTCGACGAAACCCACAAGCTGAGCGATTTTCGTGGGAAAAAGATAATCTTGTATTTTTATCCCAAGGATAACACCCCCGGTTGCACCACTGAAGCTTGTAATTTTAGAGATAATTACCAAATCTTCCGAGAACACGGCTTTGAGATTTTAGGCGTCAGCGCTGATGATTCCGACTCCCATGCCAAATTCCAGGAAAAGTACTCACTGCCATTTTTGCTCTTGGCTGATACAGAACACCAGGTGAGCGAAATGTATGGAGTTTGGCAACTAAAAAAGATGATGGGAAAAGAATATTACGGTATTGCGCGTACAACCTTTGTAATCGATGAGGATGGCAAAATCCTCAAGGTCTATGAAAAGGTCAAACCTGATCAGCACGCAGAAGAAATTCTAAAAGAGCTTGACTTAGTAGGATAAGAGCGACCATTGTGTAAAAACAGCTCCCGGAAGGGAGCTGTTTTACTGCAAGTGGAGGACAACTTTGCCTCTGCGCCAGAGCTCTTCGAGCTGGTAATAATCTCGCATTTGTGGGGAAAGTAAATGAACGACGACTGAACCATAGTCCAAGACCATCCAGCCACAATCTGGATTCCCTTCGATATATGGTTTCAATACGCCTTGTTCGCGTGTCTTTTCGGTAACTGCATCAACTAGGCTGCCAAGCATACGGTCGCTAGTGCCAGAGGCTAAAACAAAGAAATCCGTAAAATCTGATACGCCCCGTAAGTCAAGTAATAATATATCTTCTGCTAATTTATCTTCGAGATAATCGACAATTTTATGGGATAAGTCTATTGCTTCCAGATAGCACCTCAGCGTTAGTTTAACACATTTTTCAAAGGAAAGCGAAAGAGAGCTGTATAGATCGGACCTCTTTGGGTGAGGTCACTTTGATACAAAATGACCTCCCGCATCCGGTCCTCCCCGATATCCACGCTTTGCCAGCGGGCTAAGACGGCACTTACCAAATTCTGCTGTTCTCGGGTAGCCATTCTGTTCAACCGACCCAAGGTGAAGTGAGGCAAAAAATCCTTTTCCGGTTTGAATCCTAAGGGTTGAAGAGCAGCTTGAAGTTGGGTAGCAATTTTTTTCAGTGTTTGATTAGCAGATATTCCTAACCACAACACCTGGGGATTTTTATAGGAGGGAAAACTTCCGATGCTGCCAATGTGTAATGGAATGACTGAAAAGCCAGCAGCGCTTGTTGAAATTGCCTCCTGGATCGCAGGGATTTGACTTTGCGGTACATCGCCTAAAAATTGCAAGGTTAGATGCATCGTCTCTGGAGCAACCCAACGAATCGGTATATTGCTCAGATCACTGCGGAGTTTATTTTGAAAAATAGTGACCTCTAGGATAATCTGGCTGGAAAAATCCATTGCAATGAAGAGACGGACATTTTTCACAGCCTATTTATATCACGCTCTGATACGAAATAATGAATTTTGAGGGTGTTGAAAAACATTGGTTAATCGGTTACATCCAAAATTTTCAAAGTTAAGAGGTTCAATCTGCCCTCACCCTGCCCTCTCCCAGCTCCGAGTCAACCCTGTTTCGGCATCAATCTGCTGGGAGAGGGAGGTTCTTTTGCAGGTGGGGGCGGCCGACCGCCCCCACCTGCAAACATCTTTCCCCTCACCAGCGTCGGTCAGTCAGGTTAAATCTAAAACCAGCCGCTGGGGAGGGGAATCAAAGGGGTGGGGATTGCAGCTTATGAACATATTGTGACATCCTTGAATATAAAGTTATTCTTTTTGCAATGTTCTGGACATTTTCAACACCCTTGAATTTTAGCTGAATAGAAGTTTGACAAAAGCTGGATAGGACTTCACAACACAGCAGAAACATGGTATAAGATAAATACCCTGCTGTGTTCGTGATGCGGCCTCTGAAGTTTTGTACCAACACTTTAAAAAAGGGCCTGATCTCGTGTGAGGTGAGGTGGTAGACTTCGGTCAAGACTGATCCCGCAGGAAGGGCCATCCTGTGTCTCACAGGTTCAAAACCTTTCCGCACACGGCATGGCGGGGAGGTTTTTATATAGGGGGCTTAGTTGACAAGTGAATAAAAGAAGATATAGCGGCTGAGTCTCATCTAAATGAGATAACGAGGTGGAGGTTCCTCTTTGCGAAAAGAGTGTTAACCCGGTCTCCGGGAAAAATCGAGTGATCAGCGGATGCCTCCGAAATCTATCACGGGTTTCTATCTTTCTCTCCTAAGCGGTTCCAAAACCGGAAGGTGACTTTCGGCACAAAATCCAGTGTAGTGACCTTATCAAGCTTCACGGCTTTTTGCCTGAAGTGTATTAACACTATAACAGGAGATTTTATGGATGCCAAAGATTTATTAAAACGGGTCAAAGAAGACCACATCAAGTTTATTTCCTACCAGTTTACAGATATCAATGGGGCGGTCAAATCATTAGATGGACCAGCGGATCGTTTAGCTGAATGTTTGGATAATGGCATTTGGTTTGATGGTTCTTCAATCGAGGGCTTTACGCGCATTCAGGAAAGCGATATGCACTTGTCGGTGGATGCGGATACTTACGCTGTGCTGCCTTGGTCACCAGAAGAAAACAAACGCGCCAGGGTGCTATGCGATGTGCATAAACCTAATGGCGAACCATTCGAAGGTGATCCGCGCGGCAGGCTGAAAGCAAACCTGAAAAAACTCAAAGAGGAACGCGGATGGACCTTTAATATAGGCCCTGAGCCAGAATTCTTTTTGTTCTTACGCAACGGTCCGGAGCATATTCACCCTGTGCCCTATGATGTGGGCAGCTATTTTGATTTTTCCCCCAATGATCAAGCGCTAATTGTGCGAACTGAGATTATGTCAGCTTTGAAGACTATGGGTTTGGATATCGAAGTAGGCCATCATGAGGTGGCTTTAGGACAGCATGAAATTGATTTCCGCTTTGATGAAGCCCTTAAAACCGCAGATAATGTGCAGACTTTCAAGTCAACGGTCAAAGCGATTGCGATGAGACATGGCTTGATCGCTTCGTTTATGCCAAAGCCAGTTTTCGGCATAAACGGATCAGGTATGCATTGCCATCAATCAGTAAGTGCGGATGGGAAGAACCTGTTTTATGATGGAAGCGACCCTGCACATTTATCCGCGTTAGCTTACAACTTCATCGCAGGTCAAATCCGCCACGCGAAAGCCTTTAGCGCAGTAGTGGCACCGAGCGTCAATTCGTATAAGCGCCTAGTCCCGGGTTACGAGGCACCAGTATATATTGGCTGGGCAGAGGTCAACCGCTCAGCGCTTATTCGCATTCCTCGAGTAAACCATGGGAATAACAATGGTGTGCGCATAGAATTGCGCTGCCCTGATCCTTCAGCAAATCCATACTTAGCCTTCAATGCGATGTTAGCTGCTGGTTTGGATGGTATTGATCAAGGGTTATCCTGTCCGAAACCGCTCAACAATATCAACGTGTATGAGTTGAACGCAGCAGAACGTGAAGAGTTAGGCATTGAGATGCTGCCTGGCTCACTCAAAGAAGCTTTAGATGAGTTTCAAAAGGATGAAATCTTGCAAGCAGCTTTTGGAAAACCCCTCACAGAAAAGTTTATCGATTCACGCCTGGCTGAATGGGAGGCTTACCGGATTCATGTTTCGGATTGGGAAGTGAGCCGCTATCTGGAAACCCTATGATCTAGTTTAATTTAAATTGTCTCCAGCCAAAAAATTTGGTATGATGAAGGAGATGAAATCGAAAAGATTGAGTCTCCTTCTCCTTTTGGCAGCGCTGATGCTAAGTGGTTGTGCTCCCTCCAGCTTGAGCTTCGATAAGCTGCCGTGGCTGGAGCCTGGAGAGGTAATTTTCCAGGATGATTTTACTGATCAATCGACTGGCTGGGAGAAGGTTAATTCGCCTTATGAGCTCAAGGGTTATTCGGCGGGTGGTTATTTGATTTCAGTAAAAACCCAAAATTCGCGTGCATGGTCGGTTGTCGATTTGCCGCTCAGCGATACAGAAATTAGGGTTAAAACCGAAAAAATTAGCGGATCGGAAGATACGAATTTCGGTCTTATCTGCCGCTTTAGAAATGAAGATAACTTTTATAGCTTTCTCATTAGCAGCGACGGCTATTATGCCATCATGAAAGTGGAAAATGGAGATGAAACGCTATTGGGCAGCGACCAATTTACTTACAGTGAGCAAATCAACCTTGGAAGTGCTCTAAACCAAATTGAAGCTATCTGTAGCGGGAATGAGCTCTCCTTAAGCGTCAACGGTCAAATGCTGCAAACTGTTAAGGACACCAGTTTTCCAACTGGCAAGGTGGGGATGATAGTGGAAACGCGTGCGGAGGGAGATGCTGCCATCGTTTTCTCAGATTTTTCCGTGATTAAACGCTAAGATGAAAGTTTTTTTGGATATGGTTGGCTGCCGGCTCAATCAGGCAGAGATTGAGCGAATGGCATTAGACTTGGCTGCTCGTGGACAGGAAATCGTCGCGAACCCCACTGAGGCTGATTATGTGCTGATCAACACCTGCTGCGTGACAGCGAAAGCTGCAGCCGATTCGCGCAAGATGGTGCGCCATTACCAGCGCTCAACTGGGGCTAAGTTGCTGGCAATGGGTTGTTGGGTGAGTGCTTTTCCTCAGGTTTCAGCAGAATTAGTCGGCAGCGACGCTATATTTACACCCGAAAATAGAGAATTGGTTCTACAGCGGTTCAACAATGGGGAAAATGGAAGTGCTGTTATTCGTGAGGAATTTGTAAAGCCGGATTTAGGCAGCCGTTCACGAACACGCAGCTTCATCAAAGTTCAGGAAGGCTGCAACAATGCCTGCAGTTACTGCCTCACGCGCATCGCCCGCGGAAAATCCAGAAGTATCCCTGCCGAGGAGGTTGTGCGGCAAATCGCTCAGTCTGAAGACTTAGGCGTGCAAGAAGTGGTGCTTACCGGTGTGCAAATTGGTGCCTGGGGGAAAGATTTGGAAGGTAATGTGAGGATTTCCGATTTAATTGAAGCGATACTGCTTCACACCAATGTACCAAGGATTCGGATTTCTTCGATTGAGCCTTGGGACGTAGATGAACATCTATTGGCTTCTTTTGAAGATACGCGCCTTTGCCCGCATCTGCATCTTCCATTGCAAAGCGGCAGCGATACTATCCTGAAACGTATGGCGCGTCCAATTACGATCGCGCGGTATCGCAAGCTCATCGAAAGTATTAGTAAACGCCTGCCAGAACTGGCAATCACAACGGATATTATTGTAGGTTTTCCAGGTGAAACGGATGCTCTTTTTGAGGAAACGTTCCAATTTATCGCGGAAATGCCTTTTTCTGGAGGGCATGTCTTTAAGTTTTCACCGATGCCTGGCACACCCGCAGCCAAGTTTGTGG
>BAABOD010000003.1:0-55981 GCA_040371255.1 Anaerolineaceae bacterium
ACAAGCCGAAGGCTCTGCGGCGATTGCCAATGCTTTTTTAGCTGGCAAAGATACTATTGAGCCTGTCCATGCTGTGACCATCGCAGACAGCATCAATGTGGACCTGCCACGCGACGGGTTTCGTGCGCTGCGTGCGGTGCGTGAGACCCATGGCACCTACATCAAAGTTTCCGATGAAGAGATCCTGCAGGCTATCCCTATTCTGGGCAAGGTTGGCATCTTTGTGGAGCCAGCCGCAGCAGCTGCTTTTGCCGGATTGGTCAAAGCCTTGGAGACCTGCCAGCAAGACCCTGGCGCCCCAGTTTTGGTGCTGTGCACTGGCAGCGGGCTCAAGGATATCAACGCCGCGATACGCTCAGTGCCAGCGGCACCAGTCATCGAACCAACAATTCAAGCATTAAAGAAGGTGATTTATGGATAAACCTGTTTTTTCGATTATTGCTCCCATCTACAACGAGCTGGAAAACCTACCATTGTTGTATGCACGCGTGCGGGATGAGATGGAAAAGACTGGCGAAGCTTGGGAATTGATTCTGGTTGATGATGGCAGCCAAGATGGCTCCACGGAGGTGATTCGCAAGTTAGCTGCTTCCGACTCCCGCGTCCGGCCGGTGATTTTTGCGCGCAACTTCGGGCATCAAATCGCTGTGACCGCCGGCTTGGATTACAGCCGCGGAGATGCCGTCATCATCATCGATGCAGACCTACAGGATCCGCCTGAAGTCATTGGTAAGTTGATTGAAAAATGGCGCGAGGGTTACCAGGTGGTTTATGCCGTACGCACCGAACGCGAAGGCGAAACCCGCTTCAAGACCGCCACTGCCTCCGCCTTTTACCGCATCATTGATCGCATTACCGACATTCGTATACCGCTGGATACCGGCGACTTCCGCTTGATGGACCGCAAAGTGGTCGATATTATGAAGACCATGCGGGAACGCAACCGCTTTTTGCGTGGCATGAGCGCTTGGACCGGCTTTAAGCAAATTGGGGTGGAGTACAAACGTGAGGCACGTCATGCTGGTGAGAGCAAATACCCACTCAAAAAGATGCTTAAGTTAGCTATGAATGCTGTTACTGGCTTTTCCATGTGGCCATTGGAGCTTGCCACCCGCGTCGGCATCGGCTTGATTGCGCTGGACTTCATCAGCCTGATCGTGGTCATCATCCTGAGTACCGCTGCCCATGTGGACTTTCACGGGCTTGCTACATTAGGAATCATTATGGTGTTCCTAGCTGGACTAATCCTCACCTTTATGGGGGTTCTGGGTGAATATATTGGCCGCATTTATGATGAAGCCAAGGGCAGGCCGCTCTACATCGTAGCCGAAGGACCCGAAGAACCCTTCAATCCCATCCGTTTAGACCTTCCGCCAGACAATAAGGCGTAATCTTAATCACTCTCAGAGAGGAATCTATGACCAAAATTGATTTATCCATCATGCCCGACCGCTTGGAAAGAACCTTGCAGAGGGTGCGCGAAAAGCACATTATCATCCCCACTTTCGCCCAACAACGTGACCCTAACCTCATCCCGGAGGAAATCAAAGCCCAGCTGAAAGATATCGGCTTGTGGGATTTGCATCCGCTCAATCTTTTCCGTATTACCTGGAAAAACGAGCCTAAACCTAGTGGCGGGTTGTTTGACGGCGTAAATGCCTTAGAATTCCCCTCCAGTCTCACGGGCGTGAATGCGCGTATCATTGCCTTGGTAGGCAAGTGGTTCCCCACCGGTGCACATAAGGTTGGGGCTGCTTTTGGCTGTTTGGTGCCCCGCTTGGTTACCGGTCAGTTTGATCCCACCCAGCAGAAAGCCGTTTGGCCCTCCACCGGCAATTATTGCCGCGGCGGCGCCTATGATTCGGCTCTCCTGGGCTGCGAGTCCATCGCCATCCTGCCCGAGGGGATGAGCCGTGAACGTTTTGAATGGCTCAGCAAAATCGCGAGCGATGTGATCCCAACGCCAGGTAGTGAATCCAACGTCAAAGAGATTTTCGATAAGTGCTGGGAACTACGCCGCAGCGGTCAGGATTTGATGATCTTCAATCAGTTTGATGAATTTGGCAATTACCTGTGGCACTATACCATCACTGGCAGCGCTATTACCGAAGTACTGCAGCAAAAGCTTGGACCCAAAGATACGTATCGCGGGTTCGTCTCCGCCACCGGCTCAGCCGGCACGATTGCTGCCGGCGATTACCTCAAGCAGCAGTTCCCAGCCAGCAAAGTGGTCGCGAGCGAAGCACAGCAATGCCCAACCTTGCTCATTAACGGCTTCGGCTCACATCGCATCGAGGGCATTGGCGATAAGCACGTGCCTTGGATTCATAACGTGCGCAACACCGATTTTGTGGTTGCCATCGATGATCAGGCTGTAGTGAACTTGGCGCGCCTCTTTAACGAACCGACTGGTAGAGAATACCTGATTAATTCTGGCGTGGAAGAAAACTTAGTCACGCAATTAGATTTACTGGGATTCTCGGGCATCTCCAATTTGCTCTCTGCAATCAAATTTGCCAAATATAACGAGCTCACCACCAACGATGTGGTCGTGACTGTATTGACTGATTCCATGGAGCTGTACCAAAGCCGGTTGGCAGAAATGCGCGCTGAAAATGGCTCTTATTCCTGGACACAGGCTGCAGCCGATGATGCCCGCTACCTCAAAGGTCAGCCTATCGACTTTATGCAAGAGCTAAGCTACTACGACCGCAAGCGCATTCATAACCTCAAGTATTACACCTGGGTGGAGCAGCAGGGCAAAACCTACGCAGAAATCCAGGCGCAATGGTATGACCCGGATTACTGGACCGAATTGCAAGCGCAGGTACCGCAGATTGATGCGCTCATTGAGGAATTCAACCGCAAAGCTGCGGTAGCCTAAGGCGAGGCAGCGGATGGCAACCCAAGCTGTAAGCCATGCTTCTGATCTCGTGCTGGTAGCGGTGATGCCTAACCAGCGCGACCTGGAGATTGCGCGCGTCTTGGGTTGGTATCGCATTCCGCTCAAAAGCGCCCCCAAAGTGATCTCCGTGGATTACTTAGCCTTTTATCAGACCGGGGCATTCTCGCCGGAAGAACGCTGGCAGATCCGCTGGGTGGCACCGATCTTGGGGCATGAGCTCACCACACGCGCAGAACTGTTGCATGATCAGCCTAATCACCCACGCGCTGAGGAAGAATACTTCAAGCTGCAACTGGGTCCCCTGGAAGAAATAGCTCAGCCTATCCCGGCTGGCAGCTGGAAGCGCGTTACTTTCTTTTACACGACCATGGGCAGAATTTGGCAAGCAGAAAGCTTAGCCGATTTGCCTGTTCACGATGAGGAACGCAGTGTTTTGTGGCAGTCCTTGCGAGAACGCGCACTCAAAGCTAACGAGTATCAAGCGAATGAACTGCCAACGCTACCTCTCGATCCATCCATATTGGCGCTATTAAGTGGGAAGTGGGGGTAGCAGCTTACTGGGCTGACCCACACCAAACAATCCAGTGCCTATTCAACTTATGAAAGGCGGCAAAATGAAAACATTAATCAAAAACGGAACTTTAGTTACAGCCGAAAGCAGTTTTCAAGCCGATCTCCTCATTGAGGGGGAGCATATTATTCAAATTGCCCCGTCCATCGAAGCTGCTGATGCCGAGGTTGTGGACGCTTCTGGGCAGCTTGTCTTACCAGGCGGAATCGATGCGCACGTGCATATAAACTTGCCCATGGGCGAGACGGTTTCTTCCGATGACTATTACACCGGCAGCAAAGCAGCTGCATTTGGCGGTACTACCACAATCATCGACTTTGTCTCTCAAGATGCCGGCAGCTTAGCCGAAAATATTGCCCGTAAACGTGCCGAAGCCGAGGGCAAAGCTGCTATCGATTACAGCTTGCACATGAACATCACGCGCTTCGATGAAAGCGTGGCGGAAGAGCTGCCTGACCTGCCCTCTTTAGGTATTCACTCCATCAAAGTTTTTACTGCCTATAACAACCGCCTGCGACTGGGCGATGGCGATATTTTTAAGGTAATGCGCATTGCCGGTCGGCAGGGCTTACTCACTATGGTCCATGCCGAAAATGGTGACGTCATTGACGTCCTGACGGCAGAAGCCTTAGCCCAAGGGCATACGAGCCCAGTTTGGCATGCGCGCACCCGCCCAGCTTGGGGCGAAGTGGAAGCCAGCCTGCGCGCCGTTGCCTTGGCTGCCCAGGCTGAAGCACCTGTGTACTTGGTGCACATGAACGTAGCTGGCGAGGTTGACCAGTTGGCTTATGGGCGTAATCATGGCGTCCGGGCAATGGGCGAAACCTGCCCACAATATCTATTTTTCAGCGAGAAAGACTTGGAACGCCAAGATGGCGCTAAGTGGGTTTGCTCTCCGCCGTTGCGCAGCCCTGCCGATCAGGAAGGACTTTGGCGCGGGATCGAAACCGGCACTATTCAGGTTTTAGCCACTGATCATTGCCCCTTCTTTTACGATGGCACCAAACCAATCCTCTACGAGGGCGAGCCCGTCGCCATCCCGGGCAAGGAGCTGGGCAAAGATAACTTCACCCGAATTCCCAATGGCTTACCTGGCATCGGTGACCGCCTGCCAGTCTTTTGGACGCATGCAGTCGGTGCTGGCAGAATCACACCAAATCAGTTTGTCGCACTTACCTCAACGAACACTGCCCGAATTTTCGGTCTTTACCCACAAAAAGGCTGCTTAGCTGCAGGCTCCGATGCTGACTTGGCACTTTGGGATCCCAACTATGAGCTAACCTATGGTATGCATGTTGCCCAGCATCGGACAGATTACAACCTTTATGAAGGTTGGCAGCTAAAGGGCTTTCCTCGTCAGGTATTCCTACGTGGAAAGAGAATTATAGCGGATCAGCAGTGGTTCGGTAAAGCTGGCAGTGGGCGTTACTTGATGGCTCACCCAGGGGTGATTCTTTGAGTTGAGAGGATCGGCGCCATGCCTATCTTAGTTATCCTTGCGCTCTTATTGGTAAGCTCAGCTGCTATTGCCATTTCGGATGCGCTCAAGCCTAAAGTTTCCCGTTCCTGGATGATTGCTCTGGTAGGAGCAGCTATTTCCTGGTTAGGCGTGCTCTTATTACGGCTTTACCTCCCGACGGATCTCAGCCTATTCGCCTGGCAGCCAGAATCTCTCTTTCATACGCGGCTATTTTTAGAAATTAACTATGATAATTGGCCGTATGCCCTTTCACTTGTAACTCTATGTATGGCGGTGATTTTCACCGATTCTACCCGCAGCTTTTTGCCTTCCTCCCCTAAGGCTTGGGCTAATTCTTTAGCGCTCACGGCGGTTAATCTCTTGGCACTTTTCGCTGGTGACCCAAATATGCTTATTTTTGCTTGGGTGCTGGTAGATGCTCTTGAGTTTATTTCTACCTTGCCTAGCAGGCAATCAGATCATTCTGCTGCCCGCTTGCCAACCGTGTTCGGTGTGCGCATGTTAAGCACATTGACACTTGCAGCCGGCACAGTTTCTGGCTGGCTGGTCCAACCTGGGTTTGCGCTGTCCGCGATTCCGTCTCAGGCGGGCATTTTCTTCTTGTTAGCTGCCGGTCTCAGGTTGGGTGTGCTTCCGTTAAATCTGCCCTTCTTGCAATCCCCTGAGGAGAAAAATGGACCCGCGCTGCTGCTCAGGCTTTCTCCGGTTGCTTCCAGCTTAGCAGTCATCACCCGATTGCCAGCTAACCTACTTGCCAATCAGCCTGTTTGGTTAGCGCTATTCAAAGTGCTCACCACCGTTGCAGCGCTTTACGCAGCGGGGATGTGGCTCACCGGAAAAAATCAACACAAAGCGCGACCTTTTTGGATTATCGCCTTAGCATCTTTTAGTATCATGTGTGCGCTCAATGGCGCAGCACCAGCCAGCCGCGCTTGGGGAACTGCCCTCTTACTGAGCGGCAGTACGCTTTTCCTCTTCGATCCACCAATCCGCCGCATCCGCTTTTTGCCTATATTGGGTATCTTGGGCTTCATCGGCTTACCTTATACCTTAGCGGCTTCGGGTTGGGAAGGGTTATTAGGCACCCGCTTCACTTTTGGCTCCGCACTCATGCTCCTCGCCCACACGATGTTGGTATTAGGGTATTTGCGCTATACCTTTGAGATCACCGGCACTGTTACAGGGCTCGAACGGCATTCCCGTATCACATACCCCCTAGGCTTGATTTTGATAGTGCAGACGATTGTGATCCTCACGCTCGGCGGTTGGCCTGGCAGCCTCACTTTAGGCTTATGGGTGGCAAGTCTTGCCAGCCTGTTAATGGCGGGTTTAATTGCCAGCTTCTATTTTTGGCAAGGCGCCCAGATTTCAGCCCTCATTCAAAAGCAAAACTTCCGTTTTTACCGCTTAGGGAGCGTACTCATCCAAGGGTTTCAAAACATCCTGAGTTTACAATGGCTCTATCAATCGCTTGGCTGGTTTTTCAGGCAAGCAGCAACGGTAGGTCTCACGGTTAGCCGAATTATCGAAGGTGAAGGTGGGATACTTTGGTCGCTGGTCTTCCTTGTCATTCTGATTACGCTCTTCCTTGCAGGGGTGCCAACGCCATGAACTTATCCTGGCTCTTTATTCCAGCTGGTCTGATGCTTTTCGCAGCTGAGGTTAACCTTACCCGGCGGCAATGGCTGGTGAATTTGATTGCTTTAGCGGCGCAATACTTGGGTATGTTCCTGTTGCTCACCTTAGTGCGACCGCCAACACTTGCCGCGATTAAGCTTATCGTTGGTTGGATGGATACATTGGTGCTATATATCACCTTAGCCTCGGTAGGAGAATTCTATACCCTGAAAGCTCCGCAACGCCTCAGCAGCGGACAGATTTTCCGCTTGTTAGCCGGTCTTTTCATGATTGTCTTCACTATCGTCTTCCTGCCGCAAATTCAAAGCTTGTTTTTGATGGAGGGCAATCAACCCTTGCTGCTTGCTGCAGTGGGCACGATGCTCTTAGGTTTGCTGCAAGTGAGCATGATCTCGGAGCCATTCTATATAATTCTGGGTTTGCTCACTTTCCTTTCCGGTTTTGAACTGCTTTACGCTGCCTTGGAGCTTTCTCTACTGTTGGAAGCCCTTTTCGCCGGCATCAACCTCGGATTAGCGTTAGTTGGAGCTTATTTCTTGGTTAAAGATGCGGAGATCGAGCAGCCATGAGCACACCCTTAATTTGGATTGTCATTCCCATTGGCTTTGCAGGCGTCTTGGCACTTTTGCATAATAAACCCAAGCTCTCAAGCATCCTCACTTGTGTTTTTACGCTTGGTTTAGTGGTTCTGGCACTCGTATTTCCTAAAGATTTAGCGTTTGTGCTCCCCGACCAGCGCATTGAAATCCCAAGTAGTTTGGTGATCCTTAACCGCACCGTGCAGATTACTGGTGAAAGCTTAACGATGATAGCTCTGTTATATGCAATTACGCTTCTCTGGAACTTGGGAAATAGCGTTTTCAAGGTGAGCACATGGTTCAACGCGCTTTCATTGGTGATAACGGCTTTATGGGTAACTGTGCTTTCAGTAATCCCTTTTCTTTATGCTGCTTTGCTAATCGAGCTGATTGCGCTGCTCAGCGTGCCGCTGCTTTCTCCTCGCGGAAAAAAGACTGACTTAGGCTTGCTGCGGTATATCGTTTTCGAAACCTTGGCTTTAGCGCTCATTTTACTGACCGGCTGGATGCTTTCTGGTATAAGCGCAGTGCCAGCTGCCAGCCCTTTGCTTGTGCGTGCTAGCATCATGCTCTTGTTTGGCTTTGCCCTTTGGATCGGAGCTTTTCCCTTTCACTCTTGGATACCAATGATCAGCCAGAGCAGTGCTCCGTGGGCAGTGAGCTTCCTTCTCGCGATCATGCAGACGGCACTTTCTGTATTTTTACTCACTTTTTTAGATCAATATGCTTGGCTGCGAAATTTACCACAGGTTTATACCAGTTTACGTTGGTTAGGCGTGATCATGATTACCTTCAGCGGCTTGGCTGCTACCTTACAACAGAACCTTGCTCGCCATTTTGGATATCTCATCATTATGGAGACGGGTTACTCGTTACTCGCGATCAGCCTTACCCCTCAAGGAGGGCTTCCATACTTAGCTATGCTCCTTTTACCGAGAGTACTCAGTTATTTCCTTTGGGGTTGGGCACTTTCCGGAATAAGGCAACTACAGCCGGAAGCTAGTTTTGAACAGAGCTTGCTATCTGGGCTTTTCCACGCTTACCCACTACTCTCCGCGAGCATCCTGATCAGCATGCTTAGCCTGCTGGGCTTTCCCTTGCTGCCACTATTCCCACAGAAGCAGATGCTTTGGCTGCTTGCATCCCGAAACGCTCCTGAGACCATACCTTTCATCATAATAGGCGGGTTGGGAATGCTGGTTGCCATTTTGCACTTGTTTAGCTTGTTTATCCGCAACACGGGAAATAATATATCCCCAACCGTCCAGAAAGAACCTGCAAAACTTGTGGTACCCATAATTTTAGTGCTTATTTTGATGTTAACCATAGCTATTGCCCCTCAAGTGATCTTGCCGAGCATAATGGAGATTCTTGCGCCATTCACGCATTTATCCATGCCGTAAAGCGAAGTGGAAATACTCAGAATAATTTATAGGTATAATCGTTATATTGAACCACCCAGATGGTGATAGTTAGGTGAAAAATGGATGAAATTAGCGTATTAGAACAACTCGAGAAGCGCATCGAATGGCTGGATAACGAACGGCGCAACGATAAAAATAACTTAGCCTCCCTGCAAAATCGTCTGACTGTTTTAGAAGGTGAAAATATTGCCTTGCGGAAACAGCTCAAAGAGATGGAGACAGAAATCGTCAAGCTTACATCACAAATTGCCAGCTTTGATAAATACGAAAACCGCATTGAACGTCTAAATAACGACTTGACCAAGCAAATTCGCGACGTAAACGAACGGGCTGATTTAAATCTTAATGAGTCAACCAAGCGGCTGAAATTGGAAATTGAAGCTATCCGCCGCTCAGTGAGTGAACTTTATCCATTCACTGAGCAATTTGAACCGATTCGTAATGAACTGAAGACTTACAAAGTGGAAGATGCCCGTCTTGCCCGCCAGATTGAAGAATTAAAAGGGAAGATAGCAGAAGCCACCCGCTTTGATGATGATTACCGCCGCTCGCTTCATCTCTTGGAAGAAAATTTCCGCCAGCAGGGCAAAGTGATCACCGACCTTCAAGGCGAAGTGGTTTCATTACGCAAACGCTTAGAAGAGACGCGCGGTCGCTTTGATAGCTTCAGCGATAGTTTCAAAACATTTGATACACGCATCACAGAGCTGATGACCTACGAAAGAGACCGCAAGGAAGCCCAGGCTGTCTTCATGGATAAGGTCAATAATTCCTTGCTTGAAAAAGAAAAAATCTTCAAAACCTGGGAAAAACGTTTTGAAGAAATCGATAGGATTAACATTAATATTTCCAGCCAGCTAGAAGATTTGGAGAAAGCCAAGGCTGCTGTGGAAAAAGCTGTTGCCAACGTTGATGAAGTTACCCAACGCTTCGAACGACGCATCAATGAAATCAGCGAAATGCAACGCCTGAGTGATGAACGCTTCCGTCAAGAATGGAACACTTTTAAATCCGATGACGTCAAGCGCTGGAGTAACTACCTCTTGGCACAAGAAGAGCAAACCCGCAGTTTCAATCAGCACATAACTCAGGCGCAAGAGCAAATTGAAGCGCTTACCGATAACACAGCTAATCTCCAGGAAGATCTGAGCCGGCTCGCTAATGAGACCTTCCAGCATGTGCAATTGGTTCTAACGGCTTATCAGGAATCCATTCAGTCCTTAGCCCCTTTAGCGGAGAAGAAAGCTCAGTAAAACCGTGCACATCGTTGGGACTGCCGGCCACGTTGATCACGGCAAATCCACACTGATTGCAGCCCTCACCGGGGTACATCCCGATCGCCTCAAAGAGGAAATCGAACGGGAAATGACAATTGAACTCGGTTTTGCGGCTCTTCAGCTACCAAACGGAGAACAAATCGGCATTGTGGATACACCTGGTCACCGCGATTTCATTGGCAATATGCTGGCTGGTATTGGCGGGATTGATGCTGTGCTGCTGGTGATCGCTGCCGACGAGGGCGTTTCCGCCCAGACGCGAGAGCATTTAGCCATTCTCGATCTACTCCAAATCCAAAAAGGCATTATCGTTATCACCAAAACCGACCTCATCCATGATCCAGAATGGCTGGAGTTGGTGGAACTGGAAGCACATGAGCTGGTGCATGATACAAGCTTGAGCAACGCCCCCTTGGTTAAAGTTTCGGCTAAGACCGGCACTGGCTTGCAGGAACTCATCCAAACAATGGAGCGGGTTTTGGCGGAGACGCCGGTCAAATCAGATTACGGACGGCCACGCCTACCTGTTGACCGCGTGTTCAGCCTGACTGGCTTTGGTACCATAGTCACAGGCACTCTACTGGATGGCACTTTCTCTGTAGGAGAGGAAGTTGTTTGCCTGCCAACAGGTTTGCATGCTCGAATCCGCGGCATCCAAAATCACAATCAAAAGCAAATGCAATCTCATCCCGGTACACGCACAGCGTTAAACCTTAGCGGTATTGATAAAAGCCAAATTACCCGCGGGGACGTTATCGCTCTACCGGGAAGCTATAAGCCAACCCAGCTGCTCGATGTTTACTTTCGCTATCTCCCTAGCTTATCCGCTAGTTTTGAGCACAACACCGAGGTGAAGCTCTTCATCGGTGCCTCCGAAACAGTAGCAAAAGCCCGTTTGCTGGGTGCCAACCGCCTTGAGCCAGGCGAGGAAGGCTTTTTACAATTGAGATTAGCGTCTCCTATTGTGGCAGTGCGCGGAGATCGTTACATCTTGCGCTTGCCTTCACCATCAGAAACGTTAGGCGGCGGAATTGTATTGGACACACATCCGGGGAAGTTACACCGCCGCTTCGATACTGCAGTGCTCCAACAACTTCAAAGTTTACGCAAAGGGAAACCTTCCGAGGTTTTGATCCAAGCTCTCAATGGCATGGGAGTTAGCACGGTGGCTGCCCTCCAGCAAAAAATCGGTTTTGAAGAAAATCAGACACTCGCCCTTTTGAAAGAAATTGAGCAGAACAGCCAAATTATTGTGCTAAAGCCAGACACTAATCCGCAAAAAAGCCTGATCATCACGACCTCCAATTGGGAAAAGTTGGAACAAACAATACTGCAAACTTTGCAGGCTTATCACCAAGCTCATCCGCTCCACCTTGGGATGGCGCGAGAAGCCTTACGCAGCCAACTCGAACTCACCCAGGCTGCTTTTGATGCAGTTTTAAGCCGATTAATAAACACAAACCTGATCGAGGAACACGGGGCACTGATAGCCAAGGCTGGCGATACCATCAGCTTTACGCCTTCACAGCAAGCACAGGCAGACATACTACTCGAAAAATTCAAAACTGCGCCATACACCCCTCCGGATGTTACAGAAGCCAAGGCAATTGTTGGCGAGGAATTACTCCAAGGGATGATTGCTCATCAAGATCTCGTCCAGGTCTCGGACCAGATTTTATTCACGCCTGCTGTAGTTGAGGAAATGACTTCCTGGGTAAAAAATTACCTGCAGGAATATGGTACATTGACGCTCTCGGAATTTCGCGATCACTTTCAGACCAGCCGAAAATATGCCGTAGCGGTTTTGGAATATCTGGATGAAAAAGGCGTCACCAAACGAAAAGGCGATGCAAGAGTTCTAAATCGGATAAAATAAGCGCATAAAAATTTCAAAAATAGGAGAGAAACATGACTTGGAAAATATTGATCACCGATGGCATAGAAAGCGCCGGCAAAGAAATCCTCACTCAAGAATGCATCGTAGACGACAAGAAAGGTATCGAAGCAGCTGAGCTGCTGCAGATCATCCCAGAATATGACGCAGTCATCATCCGCGGGCGCACCAAAATGACCGCCGAGGTCATTGCTGCCGCGAAAAACCTGAAAGTTATCGGGCGAATGGGCGTTGGTGTGGATAACATCGACCTCAGGGCAGCCCAAGCTCACCAGATTTCTGTGGTTAATGCTGCTGTCGCCACTACCCAAGCTGTCGCCGAATTAACATTAGGCTTTATGTTTGCGCTCGTGAGGGAGATCCCCCGCGCGGATGCGAGTATGAAGGCTGGTCAGTGGCTCAAGAAGGAATTTAACGGCGCAGAACTTTTTGGTAAAACTCTCGGGATCATCGGCTTTGGCAATATCGGCTCAACCGTTGGAAAATACGCCCAAGCTCTGGGGATGAACGTCTTAGCATTCGACCCCTTTCGAGATCAAGCCAATATTATTGCCCAAGGTGCCGAATGTGTAAGCTTCGACGAACTCTTGAGCCGCTCGGACATGATCAGCATCCATGCACCTTACAAAGAACAAAACCACCACTTAATTAATGATGAAGCATTCGCCAAAATGAAAGATGGCGTCTTTCTGGTAGATGATGCCCGTGGCGGAATTGTGGACGAAGAAGCTTTGCTGCGCGCACTGGAAAGCGGCAAAGTCCGCGGCGCAGCTCTGGATGTGTACGAGAAAGAGCCCCCAATTAATTGGGACTTAGTAAAGCATCCTAAGGTTATTGCTACGCCTCATATTGGCGCTCAGACCAAAGAAGCTCAATGCCGTGCTGCAGTCGATATTTCAACTGAGGTATTGAATGCACTCAATGGTAAACCTCTTCGTTGGAGAATTTGCTAACGAGTAAATGGAAAAATAATGAGCACAGAAGAAAAACTCAATCAACTTCGCCAACTAACAGCGGAATTAGCTAATCTCGGTGGTATCCAAGCTCTGCTCGATTGGGACCAACAGGTCAATATGCCCCGCGGTGGAATGGAAGATCGCAGCGCGCAAGCTGCTCTCGTTGCCGGCATAATGTATGATCGCGCGACTTCCCCCCAATTAGGCACACTAATCGAAGATCTCGCCAGTGAGATTCCAGACATCAATGCAGATGATGACCTTGCGCGTGAAATCAAGGTAGCCAAACGCGATTTTGAGCATATTTCTCGCATCCCCCGCGAGAAATTGATCGAGTTTGTTATGGTCACATCGCAAGCCCACGAAGTTTGGGTGCAAGCTCGCCAGAATAATGACTTTGCGAGCTTTGCTCCGCACCTGACCCGCATCATCGAAATGCGCCGGGAACAAGCTGAGCTTTTCAAACCTTATGACCATCCTTATGACCCTCTCTTAGATGAATATGAGCCTGGCATGAAAACTGCCGAGGTAAAAGCCATCTTTGACGCTTTGCGCCCCAAGCAGGTGGAACTCCTCCAGCGGATCGCACAAGCCGAGCAGGTCGATAACAGCTTTATCAGGCAGAAATATGACTTTGATTCTCAAGAGAAATTTGGCCGCTTTATAGCTACGCGCATGGGATATGACTGGAACCGCGGACGCATGGATCTGGCTCCTCACCCGTTTACCACCAGCTTTGGCTATGGCGATGTGCGCATCACCACACGCTACCTGGAGACAGACGGCATGTCTTCCCTCTTCAGCACTATGCATGAAGCTGGTCATGCGCTTTACGATCAGGGTTTAGATCCCAAGTACCGTAACACCAGCTTAGGACGTCCCACTTCCTTAGCCGTGCATGAATCTCAATCGCGTTTCTGGGAGAACCTGATTGGCAGGTCGCAGGCTTTCTGGCAGTTCGCCTTCCCCATCGTGCAAATGCTCTTCCCAGAACACTTAGCCAACCTTAGCCTCGAACAGTTCTACCGTGGCATCAACCGCGTGGAACCTTCACTCATCCGCATCGAAGCTGATGAAGCCACCTATAACCTGCACATTATGCTACGTTTTGAAATCGAGACTAGCCTCATGGAAGGCAAGCTGCAAGCCAAGGATCTGCCAGAGATCTGGAACAGCCGCATGCAAGCATATCTGGGTGTTACCCCGCCGGATGATAGCAGCGGTGTACTGCAGGACGTTCACTGGTCCGGTGGCATGATTGGTTACTTCCCTACCTACGCACTGGGCAATTTGATCTCCGCCCAATGGTGGGAAAAGATGGTAGCTGATCATCCCGACATACCTAATGAAATCACAGCCGGCAACTTCGCACCGGTATTGGCTTGGATGCGGGAAAATGTGCACCGCTACGCTTCCCGCTATGACCCGCAAGATTTGGTTCAAAAGATTACGGGTTCACGCATTAACCCCGAGCCATATATGCGATATTTGGAGCAAAAGTACAGCCAAATTTACCAGCTGTAGCTCTTCTCTTGAAAACTCTTCGTTAAAAAACACGGCTGCGAGTAGCAGCCGTGTTTTTTATCCAGTAAGTTACTATGGACCAGCGGTTACTCCCAAATAGTAAGCTGGATCGGTCGGGGTCTTGCCAGAAGGGTCTACTACATACACCCAATCTCCAAGCTCAGCCCAGGCATACAGCCAATTAGCATCGCCGGGTGCTAAGTTCACGCAGCCGTGCGATTGGTTATAACCTAACATAATCGGCCAATAGACGCCATGGATCGCCCTGGTGTCGTCATAATACATCGTCCAAGGAACGGCTTCTAAGTAATAATAATCGGAGCGGTCAGCCCTTGTTGCTCCGAACATGGGGCTGGCTTCGTAGCGTTCATAAATTTGGAACAAACCTGGCCGTGTATACATCGGCGGCAACCCAGTGGAAACAAGAGTGGCAAAAACTAGCTCGTCATCCTCATAAGCAGAAAGCGTAAAATTGGCTAAGTCAATTTTGATCCAACGGTCGCCTGTCACGCCTTCTGGTTTAGTTGTGTCCACAATCACCCGTCGGGTTTTATGCGAAGAAACCCATGCATTCGGTCCAATGAGGTACCATTCGTAGCCGTCTGCCTGAGCGACCTGATAAATCTGAATAAGTTCATATTTGGGAACAGACTTGCCTGTTTTCGGGGAATTGTAACCCGGTGCCGAATAGATTTCTGCTTCATCCACCGCCCAGCCAAAATCATTTTCCGGTGTATCCGAAAAAACCAAACCTTGGAAGCGAATCCAAGTGTATATCGGCTTAGCTTGAACCCATCCCCCACTTTCCAGGCGGACAAATGATTTACCATCAACTTCAACTTGGTCAATGATTGCCACATAGCGCGACTCTCCGGCTGGAATGGTGCGGGAAGGCGTACCCTCGGCGCGCGCATCATCCAAGCTTGCATAAACCGGTAAAGGCTCGGCACTGTTGAGTTCCACTCGCGCCACACGCACGGGTAATGCCGTAAGCTCGATGTTTGGCGAAGCTGCCGGAAGCTCTTTTTGCGGGTAGGGAATGCCCATTGCGCGGATTTGGCTCACTGACTCAGATGCGCCTAATGGCAGGCAGTTCGTTGGTGTGTGGGCATAAAACCCCGGCAAGCATAAGGGGAGGTTGTAATAAGGCGTGTCCGTCCCGCTAGAGGCGCTGGCGCGTTCGACCGAGAAGACGCCGCCCAACAGCAGGATTAAGCAAAGCCCAATTATTAGGTAAACAGATTTTCGGTTCACGAGGTTATTATACCCATCAACTAGGTGTTAAATACCTCGTCGTGATACACCCATTCAATTTGCAGGAATAATTCATTCAAACAAAGATCTTCGTTTAACCGCCAAAATATAATTTTTCCTAATATGAAAAACTCTCACACTTGTTCACTTTCATCAGAAACTCTCCACTTTTCTATCTCAATTTTCCAGACAATCTGCTAAAATGAAGCAACTGCAAAAATCAGGAGTTAAAGATGAAAATTCCGATTTATCACGTTGATGCTTTTGCTGTAGAACCCTTTAAGGGCAATCCCGCAGCGGTTTGCATGCTGCAATCTCCGCGCAGCGATACGTGGATGCAGCAAGTAGCCGCTGAGATGGCACTTTCGGAGACCGCTTTCCTCCTACCCAAAGGAGAGGGCTACAATTTACGCTGGTTCACGCCCAAAACCGAAGTGGACTTGTGCGGACATGCCACGCTTGCTAGTGCGCACATTTTGTATGAATTCGGGTTTTTCGAGCCCGATGAAACCATCGCTTTTTACACCCTAAGTGGCAAAATTACTTCGAGTTTCTCCAATGGGACCATAGAACTCGATATGCCCCGCCGTAACCCGACTCCTCAACCGATCACACCTGAGATCGTCGATGTTCTGGGGCAGGAACCACGCGCAGCTGCTGTTTATACCGATCAGGTATTACTGGTGGAATTAGAAAGCCCGGAAGCGGTACGCAGTTTTGAACCCGATTGGAAGAAAATTGCCACCCTTCAGCAAGTTGACCTCCTCATTACGGCTCCCTGCACGGATAAATACGACTTCATCTCGCGCTTTTTCTCACCGACAACAGGTATTTATGAAGATCCCGTCACGGGTATGGCGCACTGTGTGCTCGCCCCTTACTATGCTGAACGTTTGGGGAAGAGCAAATTCCACGCCTATCAAGCTTCGCCCCGCGGCGGCGAAGTCTGGGCGCGCTTAGGCGAAGATCGCGTTTATATCGGTGGCAAAGCCGTAACCGTCGCACAAGGCGAGCTGCTGCATCAGAAAGCATAAAAAGGAAGATAAGCCGAAAACATTCCGTAAGTTTTATATGGACTGAACTGAATTGAGTGGATGGAGTTAAAGGATGGAATTACTCAAACAACGCATTTTGAAAGACGGAAGCAATTTAGGCAATGGTATCCTCAAAGTGGATCGGTTTATCAATCATCAAGTCGACCCGATGCTGATGGATGCTTGTGGAGCAGAACTGGCACGCCTTTTTGCCCCTGTCCGAGCCGAAAAAGTTCTCACCGCTGAGATTTCTGGCATCGCACCAGCGCTCATGACCGCCAAATACCTGCAGGTGCCCGTGGTTTACGCCCGCAAATCCAAGCCTGTAACCATGCCTAATCAAGTCTATTTGACAGTTGCTCCCTCACATACCAAAGGGGTAAAAGTGGAGTTGATCGTTTCACCGGAATACTTGGAAAAAGGTGAACGCATTCTGATTATCGATGACTTTTTAGCCTCCGGTCAAACAATTGCCGGCTTAGTGCGCTTAGCCCAGGTAGCAGGTTCAGAAGTCGTCGGTATCGGCGCACTCATCGAGAAGACTTTCGAAGGTGGTCGTGAGCTGCTTTCTTCCCTTCATATTCCTATTCATACATTAGCTGTAATCACATCTATGGAGGACGGTAAAATCGTCTTCGCTGATTAGATAACTCCGCTTTTCATGACCGATAAAATTCTCATCCTCGATTTTGGTTCCCAATACACCCAGCTTATTGCCCGGCGGGTACGCGAAGCGCAAGTCTATTGTGAAATCAAACCTTGGAACGCTGCCGAAGCAGACTTCCTTGACCCCAACACCCGGGGGGTCATCCTTTCTGGCGGTCCACTTTCAGTCTATGCAGCAAACGCACCGAAAATTCCTGCCACCATCTTGCAGAGTAACCTGCCTATTTTGGGTATTTGCTACGGCATGCAAGCGCTCACCGTCCAATTAGGCGGCGAGGTTACCCCAGCGCAGGAGCACGAATACGGATTGGCAACTATCCAGGTATTGGTGCCAAACCCTCTGCTTCCAGAAGGTGAAATGACCGTGTGGATGTCCCATGGCGACCGGATAAAACGACAGCCGCCAGGCTGGCAGGTGTTGGCGCGCTCTGCCAATAGCCCCATCGCTGCCATTGGAAACTTAGAGCAGCGCCGCTTTGGTCTGCAATTTCACCCCGAAGTGCGTCATACTCCCCAAGGGGCGCAAATCCTGCGCCGTTTCGTCATCGATATATGCGGCTGCAAGGGCGATTGGACTCCAGCTTCCATTATTGAACAGAGTGTCGCAAGTATTCGCGCGCAAGTGGCGCAAGGTTTGGTACTCTCCGCAGTGAGCGGCGGCGTGGATTCCAGCGTGGCGACGGCTTTAGCCCAGCGCGCCTTAGGGGAGCAGGTCTATAGCGTTTTTATCGATACAGGTTTATTGCGTAAAGGCGAACGGCAGCAAGTGGAAACCGCATTCCGCCCGATGTTAGGAGAGCGCTTGACTGTCGTAGATGCCTCCGAGCGTTTCTTGAGTGCACTGCAAGGCGTTACTGACCCGGAGGTCAAGCGCAAGATCATTGGCGAGACCTTCATCCACGAGTTCGAAGCTGCTGCCCAACAAATCGGATCCGTCGAATACCTCGTGCAGGGTACGATCTACCCCGATGTAGTCGAATCCCAGGGGCTGGGCGCTTCTCAGGCTCAACGCATCAAGAGCCACCATAACGTGGGCGGCTTGCCGGCGGACCTGCATTTCAAGCTGGTTGAGCCCTTGCGTCTGCTTTTCAAGGATGAAGTGCGCGCGGTGGGTGAGGCACTCGGGCTGCCACGCAGTTTGGTCTGGCGCCAGCCCTTTCCCGGGCCTGGCTTAGCCGTGCGCTGTCTTGGCGAGATCGCCCGCGAACGCCTGGAAACCCTGCGGGAAGCGGATGCCATCTTCACTGAGGAGCTGGAGCGGGTTGGCTTGCTGCAAGTGCAGGAAGACTTTACCGGCACAGTGCAAGGAACTTCACAAGCCTTTGCCGTGCTTCTGCCCATCAAAACCGTAGGCGTGATGGGCGACCAGCGCAGCTACCAAGAAGTGGTGGCGCTGCGTGCTGTCACCACCACCGACTTTATGACCGCAGATTGGGCTCGCCTGCCGCAGGAGCTGCTGGCAAAGGTCTCGAGCCGCATCGTCAACGAAATCCCGCGCGTCAACCGCGTGGTTTACGATATCACCAGCAAGCCTCCCGCCACGATTGAGTGGGAATAAGAGATCAATTTAGTGTAAACCTTAGAAATGCCCTCAAGGACACTCTCGGGTAAAATTGGCATAACCAAGATTGAGACTATGCCCTTCAAATTATTTAAACCCACCCCACTCTTTAAAAATAGAGCCACGCGCCATGAGGTTGGCTGGATCTCTAAGCTATTTATCTGCGCGCTTCTCCTGGTATTCTTATCGATTCAGACATTGGCAGTTTTGTCAGCAGTTCTACCACAGCCTCAGCCCAGCTTGGAAGTCAGGAACATCGACACGCGCGAGTTCCCCCTCATCCGTGCAGAAGCAAAACCGAGGCACTTGCCAGACCCCGCTCTTGACCAGCTCGACGCAACCACATTGCAAATTCTGGAAGACGAAAATATCCTGCCCGTCCGCAGTGTGGTGGAAAATTATGAGGGTTTCCATCTTGCCTTAGCCATTAACCCTGGCATTGCTTTGGCTTGGCGGGATGTAAACGGCATCTCGCGTTACGATAAACTCATTCGGGCTTTCACCCAACTCAATCAGAACCTCGTCCCCGGCTCGGGCGACCGCTTCAGCTTATATATCAACCCGGATTATGAGCAGACGGGCTTTAATGATTTAGATTCTCTCCTGATTGCCTTAGCAGATTACCCCGGAAACATGCGCCAGATGCAATCAAGCATTATCAGCCTGCAGCATGCACTAGAGGCTCTCAGCTTAGATGAGAGCGGTCAGGATAAGACGCTGCTATACATCACAGTTTTACCGCTCCTTGGCGAGGATGCACAGCTGGACGAGATGCTCCAGACCGCGCTTGACCATCACATTACCATCAATATTTGGCTCACAGAGAATCCGGAAGTCAGCACTTACCCACAAGTCTCCCACCTGGGCAATTTAGCCGAAGGCAGCGGCGGCAGCTTGTTCCTCTTTTCCGGCTCCGAGCCTATCCCTGACCCGACGAGTTACGTCCTCGGATTAGGTAAACGGTACCAGATATCGTATCTTTCTCAGGTACGCACAAGCGGTGAGCACCAATTAGGGCTCAGCCTGCAGACCAGTGAAGGCGTGGTAACCTCTCCGAACATTACCTTTTCTGTAGAGGTGCTGCCGGCAAAAGTGGAGTTCATTAACCTGCCCCAAACAATCAGCGTCCAAACCACAGCAGATGGCTCACAATCGCCAGCAGAGTTGCCAGTGGAGATCACTGTCAATTTCCCTGATAGCCACCCACGCAGCGTTACCAAAGCTAGCTTGTGGGTAAATGGAAGCCTTTATCAGGAAAACACCTCGGCTCCCTACTTTAGCTTCCGCGTTAACCTTACTGATTTTCCTGAGTCCCAGCGTTTGGGTTTGCAAGCGAAAATTAGCGATGAGCTCGGGCTGACGGGACAATCCGCACTGACACCGCTTGATTTGGAAGTATTGCCGGCTCCATCCTCACCTTCCAGCGCATTTTGGCGCAATCCGTGGTTCTTGGGGCTGCTGGGTGCTTTGTTAGTTGGTCTATTGACTTTCATCGTTCTGCCTGCACGCAGAAAGCGTCGGCGCTTGGCAAAAAAAGTTCCGTTGCCGGAAGCAGGAGATCTGCCCCTGCCCCCCGCCCAAAAGATTCTCGCGACGCTTACGCGCTTGGATTCAGATAACACCCCGCTACCGGAAAAACCAATCCCTATTTCCCAAGAATTGACAATTATTGGTAGAGATCCTGAATTATGCCAACTTTCCTTCGCGGATCCAGCCCTCGAGCCGATGCATTGTCAGCTGCGGATGCTGCCAGAGGGAAAATTCCGCCTCACCGATTTTCATAGTAAAGCCGGAACTTGGGTTAATTATGCTCCCGTTGGTCAAAGCGGTCTGATTTTGCAGCAAGGTGACATCATACACATCGGTTCACTCACTTTCCGCTTTGGCAGTGGATCTGGAGTCGCTAGCGATTTAAGGGGGAGCAGTGAAGAAAATGTGGAACCTGTGGAAAAAGACACTGCGAGTCCCGATTCCCTTTCTTCGTAAAAAGCAACCATTAAAGCCAAATATGTTAGGTAGCAGTCTATAACATTTTACATATTGAGTGCTAACTATTTGCATAGAACAAACGGCTTCAAAGCATGCTTGTCCTCATCCCAGATATATGTTAAAATACGGCGAAATGGAGGGATGGCCGAGCGGACTAAGGCGCCTGTCTTGAAAACAGGTATGGGGAAACCCATCGTGGGTTCGAATCCCACTCCTTCCGTTCGGAACAAACCGACATCTGGGGAGGTGCCAGAGTGGACGAATGGGGCCGCCTGCTAAGTGGTTGTTGGAGTAAAATCCAACCGAGGGTTCGAATCCCTCCCTCCCCGCTCTTTATTAGCGAAAGCACCGCAAATGGTGCTTTCGTGTTTTAATCAGTGATATGCTTCAGACAGAGATAACTTTAAACCCCGCGTAAAAACAAAGAGTGAATAAACAATAGCCTTGACAAATAACCTTAATATCAGCAATGATTAACCCAAACTATCTTCTTCAAATTTAAAGCTCGAGAAAGACCTACTGAATAGGAGGGCAGCATGACAAAAGAACACCTACTAGCAATTGATAACGGTACACAATCGGTACGCGCAATGGTTTTTGACCTGCAAGGCAACATGATCGCCAAAAGCCAAGTGATGATCGACCCGCCTTATCAAACCCCTCAGCCTGGTTGGGCTGAGCTGGACCCATTGGTGTTTTGGGATTCAGTTTGTCTTGCTTGCCAGAAGCTCTGGGAAATGCCAGGGGTGGAGAAAGAAAAGCTCGCTGGAGTCGCTTTAACCACCCAACGCGGCACAGTCATCAATGTGGATAAGAGCGGGCAGCCCTTGCGCCCAGCAATCCTTTGGCTGGACCAACGGCGTACTCCTGGGCTCAAACCTGTCGGCGGGTTATGGGGGTTACTATTTGGGCTGGCTGGCATGAAAGAAACCGCTGCCTATCTGCAAGCAGAAGCCGAAGCTAACTGGCTCAACACTTACCAAAATGAACTCTGGAAAGCTACGCACAAATTTTTATTTCTTTCTGGCTATCTCACCTATCAATTGACGGGTCGCTTCGTCGATTCCGTAGGCTGCCAGGTGGGCTACATGCCTTTTGATTACAAGCATTTACGCTGGTCTTCCCCTTCCGATTGGAAGTGGCAGGCTTTGCCTGTGCAGCCCGAGATGCTGCCCGAGCTCGTTCCTCCAGCTGGGATTTTAGGCGAAATTACCCCTGAGGCGGCTGCTGCAACCGGCATTCCTGCCGGCTTGCCGCTCATCGCCGCTGCTGGTGATAAAGCTTGCGAAGTAATCGGCTCAGGCTGTTTAGAACCTAACGTTGCCTGCCTATCTTTTGGCACGACCGCTACGATAAACACGACCCACAAGAAATACATCGAAGTTATTCCGCTCATCCCACCTTATCCCTCTGCTATTCCCGGGCGCTATTCGCTCGAGGTGCAAATTTTCCGCGGCTACTGGATGGTAAGCTGGTTTAAGCAAGAGTTTGGCATGGATGAAGCCCGCGAAGCCGCGCAATTGGGTAAAAAAGCTGAAGAACTTTTAGATGAAATGATTGACTCTGTACCAGCCGGCTCACAAGGGCTGATGCTGCTGCCCTATTGGGCGCCTGGGCTCAAAATTCCTGGCCCTGAAGCAAAAGGCGCTGTAATTGGCTTTGGAGATGTGCATACTCGCGCTCATTTATATCGTGCATTGATCGAGGGGCTCTCTTATGGCTTACGCGAGGGGGCGGATCGTATTAGCAAGCGCTCACATATACCTATTGATCAGATCCGTGTGACAGGCGGCGGCGCGGTGAGCGACCCCGCTGTGCAGCTCACTGCCGATATCTTCGGCTTGCCAGCCACACGGCCACATGTTACCGAGACAAGCGGGTTAGGTGCTGCTATCGATGCTGCCGTCGGGCTCAACCTGCACCCAGACTTTGAAACCGCCATTGCTGCCATGACCCGCACCGGCGAGAGTTTTGAACCCAACCCTGCGAATCACCAAATTTATAACGAACTTTACCAGCGGGTCTATCTGAAAATGTACAGCCAGCTCAAGCCGCTCTACGAAGAAATTCGGGATATCACCGGCTACCCGCCCAAGTTCTGAGCTTGCAAATCCAAATCAGAGTCCTCTTCTGCCTGCAGTAGTATAAACCCTCTGATTGTCTAAAAGAAGGTATAATATCATTTATTATGAATCCACATAATTTATTTTTTGCACTCTCATTGTAATCAGGCAGTCAATCAATGACCAATAAAAAAGGAGATTATCATGCGACACATTACCACAATTGGAAAAGTTCTGCTTATCTGTTTGCTAGCTCTCTTGATGAGCCTGAGCCAGCCGCATACAGTTTCCGCTGGGATCAATGTCTGGACCAGCCATGGGCCCGAAGGCGGAATCATTAACGCCCTAGCAATAAACCCAGCAACGCCGGAAACGCTCTATGCCGGGACATGGGGTGAGGGCGTGTTCAAAAGCACGAACGGCGGCGGGAGCTGGAGCGCGGTCAACACCGGCCTGACCAATACCAATGTTTACGCCCTGGCGATAGACCCAGTGACGCCGACCACGCTCTACGCTGGGACATGGGGCGGCGTGTTCAAAAGCACGAACGGAGGCGCGAACTGGAGCGCGGTCAACTCCGGCCTGACCAACACCTGGGTTTTCTCCCTGGCAATAGACCCAATAACGCCGGCTACGCTTTATGCCGGGACAATTGGGGGCGGTTTGTTCAAAAGCACAAACGGCGGCGGTAACTGGAGTGCAGTCAACACCGGATTGACCAATAACGAAGTTAGTACCCTGGCGATAAACCCGACGACGCCGGAAACGCTCTATGCCGGGACATATGGCGGCGGCGTGTTCAAAAGCACGAACGGCGGCGGGAGCTGGAGCGCGGTCGACATCGGCTTGACCAATGCCTATATTAGAGCCCTGGCGATAAACCCAGTGACGCCGAGCACGCTCTACGCCGGGATATATGGCGGTGTGTTCAAAAGTACGAACGGCGGCGGGAGCTGGAGCGCGGTTAACACCGGCTTGACCTCTACCGATATTCTAGCCTTGGCAATAGACCCGGCGACGCCCGCCACGCTTTATGCCGGGACAGGTAATAGGGGCGTGTTCAAAAGCACGAACGGTGGCGGGAGCTGGAGCGCGTTCAACAACGGCCTGACCAATACCTGGGTTTCCGCCCTGGCGATAGACCCAGCGACGCCGAGCACGCTCTATGCCGGGACATATGGCGGCGGCGTGTTTGATATTGAGCAGGTAGTAAATCTACATAATCTTTACCTGCCAGCTATCCTGCGCTAAGAGTAAGGCTAGTGCCAAGCGGCACACGCAGGGTCATAATCTATCTGATGCAAATGTTCAGGATATGGGGCGCGGGCTAAATTATATTGGCGCCAGCGCCCCACCCTGATGCTTTAACGGCTTCGCATTACTAGTGAGGGCAGCTGTCATTAGGTCGGTCACTCCCGTTACTGCGCTGTGAGTAACCCTGCTGTTAAGCTGACCGCCGATATCTTTGGCTTGCCAGCCAGCTACTCAAGTTCTGAGCTTGCAAATCCAAATCAGGCTATCATTTAGCCCTCCACCGGTTATAATCATGCTAAATATCCGTATATTGGAGCGTGCGCATGATTCACTACCTCACTGCAGAACAAGAAGCCCAAATCGAAACCTGGCTGAGCCAGCTTACCTTAGATGAAAAAATAAAGCTGCTTTCCGGCGCGGATACTTGGTCTACGCAAGCTATTCCGCGTTTAGGCATTCCAGATGTGATCATGACCGATGGCCCTCACGGAGTACGAGCAGACCGTGCCAGCGCCAAGCGGCCGTATGGCGATTCCACTGCTTTTCCGACCGGCATAGGCATTGCTGCTACGTGGGATCGCGAGTTGGTGCATGAAATGGGTGCAGCGCTCGCAGAAGAATCTCGCGCTTTAGGATGTGATGTCCTTCTGGGACCTTGCGTCAATATTTTACGTGCTCCATTAGGTGGGCGTAACTTCGAGACTTACTCGGAAGATCCTTTTTTGGCAGGTGAAATCGGGGTCAACTGGGTGCTTGGCTTGCAAGGCAAAGGGGTGGGGGCTTCACTCAAGCATTACGCCGGCAATGACCAGGAGTATGAGCGCATGCGTATTAACATCAAGGTGAGTGAGCGTGCCTTGCGGGAAATCTACCTTGCTCCTTTCGAAAAGATCGTGCGGCATGCCCAACCTTGGACGGTGATGGCTGCTTACCCTCGGGTTAACGGAGTTTTTGCCACGGAGAATCCTTATTTATTGCGGGAATTGCTTAAACAAGAGTGGGGGTTCGAAGGCGCAGCCATCTCAGATTGGGTTGGTATGCGCTCTACAGCCCCTTCCCTCAATGCTGGCTGTGATTTAGAGATGCCGGGACCGGCAAAATATCGCGGTGGATTGCTGAAGGAAGCTGTACAATATTGGCAAGTTCCAGAAGAAGCTTTAGATGATGCTTGTCGGCGCGTTTTACGCTTGATCGTCCGCTGCATGCCCGGAAAAGTACCTGCAAATCCCTTTTTAGCCAGCCCAGTAGCCCACCGGCAGCTTGCCCGCGAGATTGCTTCGGAATCGATCACGCTGCTCAAAAATGAAGGCAATGTACTACCAATTCAAGATTCAGTGCGAAGGATCGCTGTTATCGGGCTAAACGCGATGCTCACCGTCACTGGCGGGGGCAGCTCGCGCGTTTTGGGCTCGGAATGGATCACGCCGCTGAAAGGTCTGCAAGAGGCACTCTTCGATCAAGTTGAGATTATTTATGAGCCTGGAGATGATAACCGCATGACTGGACAGCCAGTCGAAGCAAGCTACTTTTCTCAGCCTGATGGCAGCCAAGGGCTGCAAGCAAAGCTTTACCCCAACCCGGATTTCCAAGGGGAACCGCTGATTATTCACGTCCCGGCTTTGGATGAATGGTGGGGCGGCGCCAGCCCTGCCCCTGGAGAAATCGACGCGCATGCTTTTAGTGCGGTTTGGGAAGGGCAGTATACCGCAGCTGTTAGTGGGCTGACCCCATTCATGTTGGTCGGTAACGGGCATTCCAGATTGTACATTGATGAGAGCTTAGTCGTAGAAAACAATAATGGCGACGTCGTTCCAGACTATGGCAACTATGGCTCAGTAATGGTCGGGGGAGCAATTAACCTTGAAAGCGGAAATACTTACCGCCTCAGACTCGAATATTCCTATCAGACGGAAGATGGTTTTGCATTCCTACAGCTTTGGCATAAACCACCCTACGTTCCAGAAGATGGGCACGCACGTGCCGTTGCTGCTGCTGCAAACTCGGATTTAGCCATCGTTATTGTGGGCAGTCCGGATGCTTATGAAACCGAAGGACTAGATCGCCCTTCCATGCGCCTGACCGGCAATCAAGATGAGCTTGTAGCTGAAGTGGCGCAGGCAAACCCCAACACAGTCGTGGTTGTCAATGCAGGCACGCCGGTTGAAATGCCCTGGGTGAACCAAGTGCCTGCAATTCTATGGGCATACTTCCCTGGGCAGGAGGGCGGCAATGCCTTAGCTGATATCCTTACTGGGGTGGTAAACCCTTCTGGTAAGCTACCTCTCACCCTGCCGGCACAAATAGAAGACAACCCCACCTTTATAAACTACCCTGGAGACCGTTCAATCCTCTATGGTGAGGACATCTTTATTGGCTATCGCTACTACGACGCCCGCAAGATTGAGCCGCTATTTCCTTTTGGGCATGGGCTTTCCTATACGCAGTTTACCTATAGCGAGCTCGATTGCCCGCCCAGCATCCGCCAAGGCGAACCTGTGGAAATCAGTTTTACTATCCGAAACGACGGTAATCGCAGCGGAAGCGAAGTAGCCCAAGTCTATCTGCACGATGTGCAATCGCGTGTGCCACGTCCGCCGCGTGAATTGAAAGGATTCAAGCGCGTCTTTCTGGATCCGGGAGCAGAAGTCCGCTTAACGGTGAAGTTGGATGAGCGTGCTTTTAGCTTTTATGACCAGGACCAGCACCAATGGATTGCTGAACCTGGGTATTTTGAAATCCACGTGGGGAGCTCGTCACGAGATATCCGCCTAAAAGCAAGCATTCGGCTGGAGGCGTGATTTAGTCATTTACGATAGAGCAAAAGAATTAAAGCAGAGCCCTGGTTATACTTCTTCTTTCGAGCGAATGAGAATAACTGACTTGCCGCTTGGCTTCTTTAACTCAAAGAACGGTTTTTTGGTGCGCACGAGCTGAGCTAACTGCTTAGCGCCATAGCTGCGCGGATCAAAGCCTGGGTCGATGCGCCTTAACGCGGTACCCACTTCCGAAAGGCTTGCCCAGCCCTCATCATCGGTACCAACCATATCGATGGCTTGATTGATGTTATTGATCAACTCTAACTCTGCAGGGGTTAGCTTCTCCAAAGTCTGCTGCTTCTGAGCTGCTTTGCGCCGTTGCATTTCGCGTTCTTCCAAGTTTTCGGTGTAAATAAACACATCACAAGCCGAGACAAACGCGCGTGGTGTGGACTGTTTCCCAATCCCGATAACCAGCTTGCCGCTCTCGCGGATGCGGGTGGCAAGGCGGGTATAGTCGCTATCGCTGGAGACCAGACAAAACGCATCCACCTGACCGTTGTGCAGGATGTCCATAGCGTCGATGATCATAGCTGAGTCGGTCGCATTCTTGCCCACAGTGTAGCGGAATTGCTGGATAGGTTGAAAGGCATAGGAGTTGAGAATGTCTTTCCAGGATTTCATGTTCGAGGTAGTCCAGTCACCATAGATGCGGCGGATGGTAGCGTTGCCAAAGCGCCCCGCTTCCACCACAATTTGCTCGATGAGTGTGGATTGGGCGTTATCGCCGTCAATTAAAATTGCAACACGTTTTTCAGTGTTTCCATTATGATTATTTTCAGATGTCATGCTTAAATTATACTCGCTAATATTAAACCGGGAAGTTAGAATAAGCCGCTCTACGAGCAAAGTGATGATGTTCTACCGTAGCTGATGAATAGAAACGTCATAGTTAAAATCAAGATCCCCCTGGTCTTGCTTAGTCTCCCAGTTGCTGTTCAGGCATGGTACCCTACAGGTAGGCTACGCACACAGAGACCGGAGATAACATAGATTGAAAAGTTTGATATGACGAGTATTTCAGCCACTGACCGATCACAGCCATTGCGAGGAGGGCGCTCTTTGCCAGACGAAGCAATCTTTTCAACCGTGGCAGAAGATTGTTTACCCCTACGGGGCTCGCCTAAGAGGCTCGCAATAACAAAATGGCGTGACTCGAAGCTGGGAATGGGCAAGGTGAGGGCAAAATCAAAATAATTCTATTTTGAAAGCACTTTAGATTAACCCATGCCGGCGGTAATAATCTTGGTGGTACTCTTCGGCTGGGTAAAACTCTTCAAGTGGTACGACGCGCGTTACGATAGGCTTATCGTAAATACCTGAGACTTCCAAAAAAGCAATTACCTGCTCGGCAATTTGCTTCTCCTCTTCGGTAAGGTAAAAGATGCAAGAGCGATATTGTGTGCCAAAAGTAATCCCTTGTGCACAACAAGTGGTCGGATCATGGAAACTAAAGAAAGCTTCGAGCAATTGCTGGTAGCTGAGCTGCCCCGTTTCATAAACCACGAGTACGGTTTCAACGTGCCCTGTGGTATCTCGGCAAACGTCTAGATAGGTCGGCTTTTTTGTGTTGCCACCTGCATAGCCCACCTCGGTTTCGATAACACCAGGCAGACTTTGCATCTTTGCTTCTAATCCCCAAAAACAGCCCCCCGCTAAATATGCTTTTTTCTCCATGAACGACTTCCTCAATAAAGAATTTCCCAGGATAATCTCACTAACTTTTATCTCAGAGGGCACTTGTAATTTTGTTGTCTGCCCTTATCATAAAAAAATATATCACGGTAATCACCCGGCAATTCGAAAATTAAAGGCTAGTAAAAAGTTGTTAACATAAAAACTACCCTTAACCCAGGTAGTTTTTAGAAATTAGGAGCTGCAGTGCCAGTTTAGTTCAAACCGCCGCCGTGTGCAGCCCAAACAGCTAACCCAATAATGCCGGCATTATCTCCCAGGGACCCCTGTACAATCTCGATTTTATCTGCAGGCATGACGATCATACGCTTACGCAGCGTTTCCCGAATGGGATGCAACAATAATTCTCCCGCAGCCGCAACGCCGCCAGTAATCACGACGCGCTTGGGTCCTACCACCAGCGCTGCATTGATTACCGCCACACCAATATACGAACCCACTTCATTCCATATTGAAAGGGCGACCTCATCACCAGCCTCGGCAGCTTTGGCAATCACATGCGCCGTGATTTTGTTCAAGTCATAGTTGACCATCTCACCGATGATGGTTTTTTGCCCTTGCACCACTGCCTTGAGACCCATGGAAGCGATCGCTGGACCAGAAGCTAAGGTTTCCACACAGCCATAGTTTCCGCAGCCGCAAATTGGTCCGTGGATATCGATAGTAATGTGGCCTAACTCCCCAGCCGTACCACCTTGCGTAAGGACCAGTTGGTTGTTCATTACCACACCCCCACCAATGCCAGTGCCAATCGCAAAGCACAGCATGCAGTCCACGCCTTTGCCGGCTCCAAAAGCCCACTCTCCATAGGTAATCGCACGGACATCATTGAGGATATAGACAGGTACATGTAAGTACTCTTCTAAAGTTGCTTTGAGTGGAATGTTGATCCAATGCCCAGGGAAGTTGGTGATAAAAATCGTCTCGCCCTTTTCTAGGTCCAAGCGACCAGGCGCACTTACACCAACGCCGCCAATCTGATCCCATTCAAAGCCCGCTTCAGCCACCAGTGACTTGATCAAATCCGCCATGCGTCTGATAACTGCTTCGTGCCCCTCGTACGAAAGCGTTTTCGTATTTTTGGAGGCAATCACTTGCCCGGAGAGTAGATCCACCAACCCCGCTTTAATATTTGTACCGCCGAGATCACAACCGACATAATACTGCGCATCCATCGTACATCCTCCAGGAATTATCTGTATAGGCTCGATTATAACGTGAATTTAGCAGCCTAAACGCGGGAAGCGACTTACTTTCCCTGCAATATTAGCAGTGCGCCTCGATAAATTCATGAATCTTCTGGAAAATAGCTTCTTTATCTTCGGCTAACAACATCACATGAGGGGAATCGGGCATATAAATGAGCTCTTTTTCTGAGGATCTCACTGCATCGATAATGATTTTGCCGCTCTCTGGATGGATACTCGCGTCTTTCCCACCCATAAAAACCAATAGCGGTTGGGTGATGTTATGCAGTTCTTTTTTGACGACATTTTGTAATTTTGCCAATTGTGCCAGCCCTCTGACTGGATAAACCGTATAGCCTTTCCAAGGTAAGTTGTCTTCAGCTTGGTTTTTTGGGCGGAATTTAACGAAATATTGCATTATACGGGAAAGACCTATGCCGCGGATGTGTAAAGCTGGCGAAACAGCGATAACGCCATCCACTTGAGCGTAACGGCTTGCAATTAGCAGAGCAAGAAGCGCACCCATAGATTCTCCACACACAAACACTTTTGTGCATTTTCTCCTCAGCTCCAAGTAAGCTCCCTCCGCGGCTTCATACCAATCTAACCAGCTTGTTTTGTTAAGCTCCGCCGGCTGGGTGCCGTGACCCGGTAAAAGAGGTGCCACAAGGGTATACCCAAAACCCCTCAAGTAATCAACCAAGAGGCGCACTTCAGCAGTGGTTGCCGTAAAACCATGCAACAACACCACTCCGATATCGTTGCCTTCAATCAAGAAAGCATCGCCATCTAAGTGGGCGTTTTTCATCAATAGTGGCGGATTGTTCATTGTTGCCTCACCGAAATGTTAGAAAAAAAACAGCCGCAAAGAGGTAATCTTGCGGCTGTGATGCGTTTAGTTAAACTTACTTTTTTTATGCATTATGGTAAAACCCAATACTTCAGCGAATCCACGCTGGTTTTAAAATTAACCGTGCCAGCGGACATCGTCACAAAGCCATAGGTACCTGCATCCAGATAAGTTGAGTCGTCAGCTTCACCAACTTTGACGCCATTGATATAGAACTCAAAATGGGATCCATTGGCTAAGACGCCAATGCGGTTGGGTTGGTCTGTTGGGTTGATAACATCCGATTCTGTATACTCCAAAATAGTTTCGGTTCCGTTGGATGAAGTGTAGCGGTTAAATCCCCAGGTACCATCGCAAGTGAGCCCCATGAAATAAAACTGGTTCTGGTTCGTAAGGCGGAATGCTAAGCCTGCGCGATCCTTGCCGTTACAATTAGGCATCGTCAGAGTAGCTTCGAGATAAAAGTTTTGGATTGCCGGGCCAATGGTGTACCAACTATTCCAGTACGGGGTTCCTTTGGAATAAATGTTGAGGCGGCCATCATTTACATTGAGGTAGAACCAATCATCCTCGTAGGTCCATGTGCCTGAGGGTGTGTCGAACTCTTCTACTTTGGTAGGCTCACCTAAGCGGATGGCTGGGTCTTCAGCATTCGGAGTATTTGTGAAGGTTGGTGTAGGCGTAGGGGTTTCCGTCGGGGTGGAAGTTATAGCTTGCGTGGGAACAGGTGGTTGTGTCTCGGTCGGAACAGCAATTGTGTTGGTCGGGGCACTGGTTAAGGTTCCAGAAACTGCGGTTGAAACCAAATCGGCAGTGGGGGTAGGATTAATCGGCATGTTGCAAGCACCCAGCATCAACACGAGAATGAGCAAGCATAGATATTTTTTCATTCCAAATCCTTTTCTCAGGCGTTTTCAACCGCCATCTTTAGAGATTAGGTTTAGTATAGCACGATTGTAAAAAAGCCAAAGCGCAGCAAGGTGGATGTACGAGCAAAGTGATAATGTCCTAAAGTGGCAAAATAGAAATGTCCTAATTAAATTTAAGATCCCGTGTTCTAGCATGGTACCCTACGGGTAGGCTGCGCACTCTCCCGACCATGCGAAGAACGTAACTTGAGGTTTCAGAGAAGTTAACGATCCTATGATGAAAATTGATAAACAAAACACCTAGAATGCGGAGACCTACGGTCAATTTCCTCGCTCGGTACCCTAGGGGCAGGCTACGCACTCGGAGACCGGCGAGAACAATGTAGTTAAATAGAAAACCAATATTGACAACTTTATCAACCAAATAGGACATTTCTAATTAGCCTTAGCACAAATTTGACATTTAACTTGCATCTATCCTAAGAACTGTTATAATAATTGCATCAATTTCTTAGGAAAACGGATTTTTAAATTACAACAGCGATAAATCTATTCGTAGATTTTTGAGTAACTTCCCAATTAATAATAAGAATAGGCGTGAATTCATAAATACCATGTTTATGCTTGATAATATGTCACTCGAGAGAACCGGTCTCTGATGAGATGAAAAGCGCCTGCCAAAAAGGATGATATGGATATTTTAGAATTAGAAAGTAAAACAATTAGCGAGCTTCGTAAAATAGCCGAGGATTTGAATTTCACCAAGCCTATTCGGCTTAAAAGGGAAGGGTTGATTGTTAAAATCGCCCAAGCCCTTGGCGAACAGGAAGGCTTGGAAATACGCGGCGGCGTGCTAGAGATCATGAACGAAGGCATTGGCTTCCTGCGGCCTTATTACCGCATTGGGCCTGATGATATCTATGTCTCTCAGGCACAATTACGCCGCTATGACCTGCGCTCTGGCGATCTCGTCATTGGGCATGTGCGCCCTCCTCGAGAGTCCGAAAGACACTACGGGCTACTCAAAGTAGAATCCATCAATGGGCTCACCCCAGACGAAGCCCGCGACCGCCCTAAATTCGAATCCCTAACCCCGATTTTTCCCGATAGACAATTAAATTTAGAGCATGATTCTAAAAACTTATCAACCCGCTTGATCAACATGATCGCTCCCATCGGCAACGGCCAACGTGCCATGATCGTTTCTCCGCCTAAGGCTGGTAAAACAACTATTCTTAAAGATATTGCCAATGCTATTGCGGTCAACCATCCAGAAGTTCGTCAGATCATGTCTTTGATTGGCGAGCGCCCTGAAGAGGTTACCGATATGGACCGCTCGGTAGATGCTGAGGTGGTTGCTAGCACTTTTGATGAGCCGGTGAATGCCCATGTCCGCATGGCAGAGATTGCTTTAGACCGCGCCAAGCGGCTGGTTGAAAACGGTTTGGATGTGGTGATCCTCATGGACTCATTAACCCGCTTGGCACGTGCCTATAACATGGTGGTCAACCCCTCCGGTCGCACGCTTTCCGGTGGTATGGATCCTTCAGCGCTCTACCCGCCCAAACATTTCTTCGGGGCGGCGCGTAACATGGAAAACGGCGGTAGCCTGACCATCATCGCGACGGCGCTGGTAGATACCGGTTCCCGCTTAGATGATGTCGTCTATGAAGAATTCAAGGGCACCGGTAATATGGAATTGGTCCTCTCTCGTAAGCTTCAGGAACGGCGCATCTTCCCAGCGATAGATATCGAACGCTCTTCCACGCGCCGTGAGGAGTTGCTGCTGGATAGAGACACCCTCCAGAAAATCTGGTTAATGCGCCGCATGTATCTGCAAATGGTTTCTAATCCGCCTCAAGGCGCAGGTATGGATACTGCTGTAGCGACCGAAGCAATTTTACAGCGTATGGAAAAAACCAAAACCAATGCAGAATTCTTGGAAACTCTGACAGACAACGCCTAAAATAGGCTATAATCCCAAAAATGACAGACGAAAACTTGGAAAAATCCACAGGCAAAGAAAATTCAAAGCGCCAAAGCACTGTTGCGTGGGTGCTCACAGTAATCATTTGTACTGCTTTGATTTCTGTACTGTTTTGGCAGCCTGAGATTGCCCGTTCTATGAATAATCAGGCTCAAGCTCTTCCGTCCTCGGCAATTGACGGTAGCACTTCCCCTTTAGAGACCACGCTCCAAAACGTTCCATCATTTCAGACGAGCTCAACACAGGCAGCGCTCATCCGTCAACCCAACCCGCATACGGATATCGACACAAGCTTACGTACCACAGCACTCGAATATACCGTACAGGAAGGCGATTCGGTGTTTGGCATTGCGCAAAAGTTTAATATCGCACCCGAGACGGTTCTGTGGTCCAACTATGACGTTCTGAGCGATAACCCGCATCGACTGGCGATTGGGCAAGTACTCAAAATCCCGCCAACCGATGGAATCTGGTACAAATGGACTTCTCGGGATACACTCGACACGGTTGCAGCCAAGTTCTCGGTGACACCTGAGGATATCTTGCTCTATGTTGGGAATGACCTTGATCTCAGCAATCCGGTCATTGAACCCGGGACTTATGTCATGGTTCCTGGCGGTGAACGCGAATATCAACAATGGCTCATTCCAGATATTCCTCGAGGTGCTGCGGGTGTTTCTACCAGCCCTTATTTCCAATGCGATACCAGTGCGAATTACTTCCCTGGGACGGGCTACTTCACTTGGCCAACAAGCGTGCATACCATTTCCGGTAATAATTATTGGTCGGGTCACTTAGCGATTGATATCGGTGCAGGAACAGGCTCTCCAATTTATGCTGCTGATAGCGGCGTTGTGGTTTGGGCTGGTTGGATGGAAAATGGTTATGGTAATGTGGTCATCATTGATCACAATAACGGTTATGTCACGGTATATGCTCACCTAAGTGCGATTAACGTCAGCTGTGGGCAAAATATTTTCCAGGGCTCCGTGCTTGGAGCAGCTGGCAGCACTGGCAACTCCACCGGACCGCACTTGCACTTCGAAATCCGCTACATGGGTGGTTTTATCAACCCACTGAGCTTGCTCCCTTGATATTAATTACAACGCCTATGGTGGATAAGCCAGAATATCTAATTGAGTGTCCGGGTATAATTAGGTGAAGCTCCAGTAGCTCAATTGGATAGAGCAAGGCACTCCTAACGCCTAGGTTGGGGGTTCGATTCCCTCCTGGGGCATAAAAATTACAAAAGCGCGCAAGCTTGCGCGCTTTTTGAATAAACTAACTGCCTGGTAAGAAGAACTAAAAATCTTCCTCTTGGTCTTGTGCGTTTGTTTCGTCCTCGTCATCGAAGAAATCATCTGGGTCGCTTTGCAATTCCTGCCGCACCCATAGCTGGATAGCATCACCCTCTTCAAAGTTGATTGCTCGCGCAGCCATAATAGGAGCTTGTCTGGTCAATCCAATTTCATCGCGATACTCTAAAAACATGGTCAAATTTTGCTGCCATGCTCTTGTGCACCGATCGATTAATGACTCGCTATCAAAAGTGCGCAAAGTGGTCATCGCCATCGTATAGAGATAAGGACCCTCAAGGATGCCTGCAGTCCAAGTGGTGGTGCTGCCGCGCACTTGCGCATCTTCGATAGGCTCAAATGTAGGCGTTGGACCTTCAATGACTGTAATCTTATTATTCATTTTCTCACCGGCGCGAATAATACCATAAAATCAAAAAATAGACGACGCAAGATTCGTCTAGAGCTTAGACAAAATTAAGGAAACTTACAAAACGCCAAACACGCTCAGGGCTGACTGATTTTTAGCCAGCCCTGAGATTAGAAGTGCAGTTTTAATTCGTTGTATTATTCCAGAACCAGTTATAGGCGTAATACACTTCGCCTTGCAATCGAATCGCAATACGCTGCTCTCCAGCCAATTCTGCAGGGATATCAAACGTGGCTTCTAGCGTTCCACCTTCACCTGAATTAAGCGTGGTTACCTCGATACCATTAATCCCCATTGTCCACATCTTTCCCATCAGAACTGTGAAATCGGTGTCTTCAGGTAAGTTGTACGCCTTGATGGAGACAGTGGTGTCTTTTTCAACTGCGGTGATAAAGAAATACGGGTATCCGCTATAGCCGTCCGCTGGTTCTGCCGGCGGTGTACTGGCAGTGTTATTCCAAAACCAATTATAAGCGTAATAACCGCCAGTTCCTTCCAAGCGGATGGCGATACGTTCCTCATTGGCTAATTCTTCAGGGATATCAAAAGTCGCCTCAAAGCTGCCGCCTTCCCCAGAATTGAGCGTCGCAACTTCAATTCCGTTGATGCCGCGTGTCCACATCTTTCCCATAAGGACGGTAAACTCCACATTCTTGGGGAAGTTGTAAGTGGTGATGGTAACGTCCTCACCTTTTACGACAGATTTAATCGAAAAAGTGGGAATGTTGCAAGCGCAAGTGGGAGGCTGGGCAGGGGGATAATCCTCTGGCCAGGTACCATTTTTTGCATCATTCCAAAACCAGTTATATGCGTAATAGGGATTATCAGTACCTTCAAGACGGATTGCAATTTGCGCACGCCCTTTCAACTGCTCTGGGATTGGGAAGGTGGCGAGGAATGAACCGCCCTTATCCGAATTAAGCGTCGCAACTACTATTCCGTCGATGCCTTTTGTGCCAATTTCGCCCATCAAAACGTTGAAGTTTTTGTTTGCCGGCATATTATTGGTGAGAATAGTGACACTTTCATCCGTCTTCACTTCCGAGATGGAAAACGTGGGGTAAGTAGAGGCTTGGACCTGGCTGACCCCAGCAAAGATGGAACCAAATAGAGCGACAATCACAATTAAACCGACGATTTTCTGCTTTTTCATATATTCTCCTTTGTGACTTTTCCTGTTTGTACAGCTTCGTTTACAATGATCTATGTAATTTATTGACGTTAAAACTCGGAAAAAGTTCCATTTTTCCAGCGCATATTTCTTTGAGTATTATATACTTTTTTCATGCTATATCAAAATTTAAGCGCCTTTTTCACATGAAAATAGGTGTAAAACAACGATGCCAACCTAAATTATAGGTTGGCATCGTCGGAATTGAAGCACTTTCAGAGTTTTACTTGGTTTGAATCTTGATCGTCTTACTGCGCGCTTCTTCGGCTTTAGGAATCACAACGGTTAACACGCCATTTTCGAGCGTAGCGACAACATTTTCGGTATCCACCGGTGTGGGCAGCGAAACTACCCGTTGGAATTTGCCCGAGGGTAATTCACTGAGGATATACTCACTTTTAGCATCACGTTCTACTTTGAGCTCGCCACTGAGTGTAAGGACACCATTGACTACCTGAATCTCAATATCCTCCGCACTGACAGCGGGTAAGAACGCTTTGAGTTCGTATGCATCCGCAGTGGATCGTAAATCTACAGGTAAAAATACATCGAGGTCTAAATCCTGGCCTAATTCGCGCATAGCATCTGCATAGGCTTGTAAACTAAATCTTCGACTTCGTGGGTGAAAGTAAAATGTCATAGTTTCATCTCCTTTGAATCTCATTTGATATACAACACTAATATAATCCCCTATTGTTAGAATTTTACTAACGCAGAATAGATACAGTATTAAAATGACCACTCTGATAAGCATGAGTTTGGAGATGAGCACAAGATTGGCTATAATACATCGAGGCTAGACGACTTTTTAGGTATCAACCCTAAAGTAATTATCTTGGAGTAAGGACATCATGCAGGAAATTGCACCTAACGTTTTCATCACAACAAACTCCCTCGGTCTAATCACCGGAATTATTCACCCCGAAGAAGGATTAGTATTAATTGATTCTCCTACCCGCTTAGATGAACTAGACTCAATTGGTGCCAAGTTAACGGGTAATGCTAAGCCTTCACCCCGCTTCTTAATCATTTTAGATACCAATTATGACCGTCTGCTTTCTGCCAAAGGGATGGATTTCATCATCATTGCGCATGTCAATAGCATTACGCCCACAAAACCAAAATCAGGAGCAGCTAAAACCTCCGAGGATCAAACTTCGCTTGGAGATACCCCCGACTCACCCAATGGCTCGATGCGCCAATTTTCGCCCGAAATCGTTTTCCAAACAGACATGCGTATCTTCTTAGGGACTATGGAGATACGGCTTGAGCACCATGCGGGGGTAAATAATGCCGGCGTTTGGGTAGAATTACCCCAACAAAAGCTGCTTTTTGTTGGCGATACGGTTATGGGGGATGAACCTCCTTTCTTAGCTTACTTTGATGCCGATACTTGGCTAACCGATTTGGAACTGCTTGCTTCAGAGCGCTTTCGTGGTTATCAAATCATCTCTTCGCGTTGTGGAATTGTTACCCAAGAGCAGATCGATATCATGCGCCAAAGGCTGACGTATATTCGTGATACGCTTAACCCGCTCCTTGAAAATAAAGCCAGTTTAGATGAAATGCTCAAGATGATTCCCCAGATAATCGATTATTACAAGGTCCCGCCCCTGTTGAACGATTTGTACTATAACCGTCTGCGTTGGGGGCTAACAACGTTTTACGAAAATCATCGTTAATGGAGGAGCACATCGTGGAAACTCTTGCAGGATATAGTCCTTTGGTTGAATTAACACGCGGTGGAATGGTGGAATGTGTCCATTTTGGCACTTTTGCAATTGTGGATGCGCATGGGAACCTCCTAGCTTCCGCTGGTGACCCGGAGCTACGGACTTTTCCCCGCAGCTCAATGAAACCTTTCCAGGCGATTCCCTTCGTAGAATCTGGCGGTCCGGAGCATTATAATCTCACTGACGAAGAACTCGCCATCATTTGTGCTTCACACACTGGCACAGATAAACACGTGGCAGTGCTCAAGCAAATCCACCAAAAAGTCGGGCTTCAAGAAAGTGACCTACAATGCGGCGTGCATTGGCCTTCAGATAAAGCTACAGCACAGGAAATGCGCTTGCGCGGCGAGCAGCCGACACCTTACCGCCACAATTGCTCCGGGAAGCATTCGGGCATGCTTGCTCAAGCTAAACTGCGCGGCTTGCCTTTAGAGACTTATCTCGATCCAGAACACCCCATCCAGCAAGTTATCCGCCAAACCATGGCAGAGATGAGTGACTTAAGCCCAGAAGATCTGACCATAGGTATAGATGGCTGCAGTGCACCTGTATTTGCCCTGCCTGTGCGTGCATTCGCTCTGGCGGTCGCACGTTTATGCGACCCGGCAGGATTAGCTCCAAGCCGGCAAGCAGCCTGTCGGAAAATCACTCATGCGATGATAAGCTTCCCAGAGATGGTAGCAGGTCCGGGCAGGTTAGATACCATCTTGATGCATGCCATGGTAGGCAAAGCGGTTGCCAAAGGCGGCGCAGAGGGCTACCAAATGATTGGGCTGCTGCCTGGGGCGCTCCAACCCAGTTCACCAGGCATTGGCATCGCAATCAAATTTTCGGATGGGGACCCCAGCCGGCGGGCAACCAATACGCTCATAACAGCCATCTTAGCTGCTTTGGGTTTCCAGCAAGAATTATCAGCCGAGACGCTGCGCGAGGTTACCGACCCCACTCTGCGCAATTGGCGTGGTCTGGTCGTTGGAGAACAACGCTTGAGCGCTGCAGCCCAACAAGCATTGAAAAACCTGAAAGTGATAAGCAGCTGAAAAACAACACCTCGAACCTGCCGGAGATTGCACCCGAGCACCGCGAGCGGATTAAGCAAGTACATGAGCGCTTGTTGGCAGTGTTCGGTTATCCCGAATGGCGCCAGCCGCTGCCAGCTGTAGACGAGCTGGTATGCACATTTCTTTCCCAAAATACGAATGACATTAATCGCGATAAAGCTTTTCAGGCGATCAAAACTCATTATGCTAGCTGGGAAGAAGTGCGCGATGCCGATCCGCAGGAATTCATGCAGGTCATCCGTATTGCCGGATTGGCGAACCAAAAAGGTCCTAATATCCAGCAAGCTCTCCGAAAAATCAGCGAGAAAACTGGGCAAATCAGCTTAGATTGGCTTAAGGAGCTGCCCCTTGAAGAAGCCAGGCAATGGCTGCTTAGCCTCAAGGGTGTGGGGCGCAAAACTGCTGCGATTGTGCTGCTATTTTCATTAGGAAAGCCGGCTTTCCCGGTCGACACACATATTTTTCGCGTTTCCGGCAGAATTGGCTTGCGCCCAGCAGGATTATCCATCGAGAAGGTGCATGATTACCTCGAGGCAGCCGCTGACCCGCAAGACTACGCAGCACTGCACCTCAACTTGATCCGCTTGGGGCGAGAATTCTGTCATGCCCGCAAGCCCGAGTGTTTCCGTTGCCCAGTCGTAGATTTGTGTCAATACCCCCATAAAAATCTGGAATGAAGCCTATGCAGTGGGGCTGAGCTCCCCAATCAGAGACCACGGACCGGTCCAAGTGATCGTGACAGGGCGTTCCTGCCCGTACAAGTTCTCATCAGATTCGACAAACACTACTCGGTTCGTAGGCGTGCGCCCATACCAGCGCTGCTTTACTTTGTATTCGAACAGCACTGGTACTGACTGCCCTAACGATGCTTGATTAAGCTCAGCTACGATCCCTTGTTGCAAGTCTTCTAATAACCGAAAGCGGCGCATCTTTTCTTCTGCTGGCACGTCATCCTCCAAGTAGCGCGCGGAATAAGTGCCCGGACGGGGAGAGTAACGTGCTAAGTGAGCTACATCGAGGCGCAAATCTGCCAGCAAATCGTAAGTTTTCTGGAAAGCAGCTTCGCTCTCGCCTGGAAAGCCAACAATGACGTCTGTAGCGATGGAAACGCCGGGGATGCGCTCGCGCAGTTTAGCGACAAGCTCGCGGTATTGTTGGTTTGTATAACCTCGGCGCATGGCTGCCAGTACAGCATCATCCCCTGCCTGAATGGGCACCTCAATATGCGGCATCACCTTGGGCAGCTGGGCAACTGCATCAATTAGCCGGTCATTCATCCAATTGGGATGTGAAGTGAGAAAGCGGATGCGCACAAGATCCGGAAGGGCAGAAAGCTGCTCGAGCAAATCTGGGAGGCGCGGGCTTCCGGTTGGCAGATCTAACCCATAACGGTCGATGATTTGACCTAGCAGAACCACTTCGCGCACACCCTGAGCGACCATCGTTTTAGCTTCATTGATAATCTTTTCGGGATCGCGGCTGCGTTCTTTACCACGCTTGAGTGGAATAACGCAGTATGTGCAGGCATGTGAACAGCCTAAGACCACGGGGAGATTCTCCGAAACAGAGCGGTCCTCCCCTGGGACAAGCACGCCAAACTCTGCATCCAGTACGGCGTCGATTTTCTGGCGCCAACTCTGAACCTGAGTACTCTCCTGACGGTCCGTCAGGTAGCGTAAGAGTGGCTCAGGGTCAGAAGGCCCAGAGAACACATCCACCCAAGGGAAGCGTTTTTGCAAAGCGGGGTTGCCATAAACGCCTACCAAGCAGCCCATGAGGTTGATGACGACCTCGGGGTTTTCCTGCTTCAGTTTTTTAAGCGAGCTAAGCCTGCCGAGAGCTTTATCCTCTGCGCTTTGACGCACCACACAGGTGTTTAGTACGATCACATCCGCTGCTTCCGCTGTTTTACTGGGCGTGTAACCCAGTGCTTCCAACGAACGTGCGAGCCGGCGGGCATCCGCCGCATTCATCTGACATCCTTCAGTCCATATATAGTAAAGCATAGGGAACTTATTATACAATTTTTTACCAACGGGCAATCAGAGCGCAGCTTTTTTATAGGGTATTAGCTTTCTTTAACTCTACACTCAGCAAAATTTTCCGCCTAAAAATCGGTTGACTCTCGATGCAAAGCCTCTCCTTTTCAGCGGACTTCCACCTGATACACCGCTTTTTCTCGCGTGAATGGCGTTGTTCCGGAGACAACCAAAACGATTTTCTCCACATCCTCATCGATGGTAACTTCAAACGTCGTGCTGTTATCTGCCTCGAGTGAAATGTTTTGCACACGAGTTTGCTTTCCAACCGAGATCATCGTGAGAGAATAAGTCTGCGGAAGGGCATTCATCAAACGGACAAAACCTGTGCCTTCCCACCCGCCCACGTCTTGCTCCAAATCAGAAGCGTAGCCGATGGCATCTAAGCGGAAATCATCCATAGCCATACCTATTCCATTGACGGCTGCATCCGTAACATAATCGAAGCGCAAAGTTACCTCGGTGCCGGCAAATGCAGAGAGATCCACGCGCTCTTCGATCCAGTCACCGGAAGAGCCGTTCCATCCACAACCATAACTATTTCCCGAGGGGTTCTCTGTCGTGCAGGTAAGCGATTCGAGAATTTGCCAGTGCTTACCATCTGTGCTGGCAGATATATACACGTAATCATAATCCTCTTCTAAGTCATACCAAGTCTTGAAACTAAGTACTGCATCACCATCCACTTTTGTGAGGTCAAATGTTTGCGTAAGGAACATATTGGACTCATCCCCTAGATTAGACCAGAAGAAATAATCTCCTGAGGGTGGCGCTTCGAAAGGTAAAATATTCGCGACAGCCCCACCTTTAAAGCTGAGCGTGTGGGCTCCGGGGCAATCAATCTCAATGTAATCAACCCCAAATTGACTTACATCGCTGGTAATTTGGTCCGGGCAGGCAGAGATAGAATCGCTGACAGAGACATCATAGGGCGAGTAGGAGCGGTAAGTATAGCGGCCCTGTTCAACCGTAGGGTCCTGCAAGTAATTGGTAACGACCCAATCCGTAAAGACTTCATTGGCAGTATAAACCTGACCAGTGGTCGGATTGAGGATGCCCAAGGCTTGCATGACGTCTTCCAAGCCAATAAAACCATTCTCCGGGCTGGCAACCAAAGCTTTGGTAGCCTCTTCTCCAAAACGATCCAGGAAATACACCATGAACAGGTATGAAGCCCCATAATGAGGTCCATTCTCACCAGTTTCTGCTCCCCAATCAGTAAGTTGTAAATCTGGGTTAATCACATAATCGAAATCAAAGCCGCCGGAATTTAGGTCATTTACATGTTCCGCCAACATACTGAAACCCTCATTAACCCAAGTCTCTTCGTTTCGATCCTGATACCAGTGAATCATATGCTGGAATTCATGCGCCATAGTGCCATAAATATAATCTTCAGAGAGCCAAACTGTATCCGCATTGAGTAAGAACATCTCGTGGGCATTAGAATAGGGGTGCGCAGCTGGGTGCAGCTCATCAGCAGAGGAAAAGTAACCAGCCAACGAAGCGCCTAGACCTCTGGCGTAAAGCACATAGAAGCGTGGGTCGTCATCCACACCTGGGTTCCATTCCATTCCAAAAAATTCACGGTTGGTGGGCACGATATCCTGATCGAAATCTTCAGCAAGTTGCTGAAGGTCCGATTCTTTGTAGCGGACGCCATTCTCAATCCAAAAATAAATGTTCTCGCCCACATAACGTAATGTAGCTTGGACCTGAAAATTCTCATTGTTATCTGTGTTGGTTACCCAAAAAGTCTTCTCCTCCCCAACCTGATAAGGTGCATCGGTATCTGGCAAGGTCGCAGGCACATTCTCTTTGCCCCCTAAGCGTTCCGCCAGATCAATTGGATCGTTAATCGGCACCACTTCGGCTAAAAGCGCTCCCAAATTGGCTTGAATATTATCGATCTCCTCTGGTCCAATAGACTGAGTGGGCAAAGCAGTCGGCGTATCAGTTTGCCAGGTAGGTAGGGTTGGGGTAACGGAAAAAACCTCTGGCTGCGTTTCAAGCAAAGTACTTAAATGGATCAAACCTGCAAAGGTTAGGCCGCAGGCAACAACCACACAAAGAGAGAGCACAATCAGGAGGATTTTAAGAGTTTTGTTCATCGGGGATATTAATCCTTTAGCGTCGATTTTATTTTAACGAAGCTTAGCGTGTCCTAACTATACCAAAATTTACTTTGTTATAGGCTTCAACCTTTACGCCAAAAACCACAAATGGCATCGGTGTTTAAGCAAATTTTATTCCTTCCCTCGTTCAGGAATGACCCAATTATTAAGTCGAAATTATTGCGCATCGTGTATAATCGCGGGTGTTAATATAAGTAGAATTCATCAAACGAAAAGAGTATGCAATGGACCTTTTTCAAAAATGTCACGATTTTACCGATGCAGTTGCCTTGCGTGAACAAGGCGCCTACCCCTACTTCATCCCCTTGGATAAGAACGAAGGCACCGAGGTCATTTACGAAGGCCGCCGCATCATTATGTGTGGTTCTAATAATTACTTAGGTTTAACCACACATCCCAAAGTGCGCCAAGCGGCGATCAATGCGATAACCGAGTATGGCACCAGCTGTACGGGTTCACGTTTCCTGAACGGCAATATGACCATCATCGAAGATCTGGAAAAAGAATTGGCCGCCTGGGTTGGTAAAGAAGCAGCCTTAGTCTTCTCTACAGGCATGCAGACGAATCTGGGTACCATCAGCGCGCTGGTAGGCAAAGATGACATTATCATCATGGATAAGGAAGACCATGCCAGCATTGTTGATGGTGCTTTCCTCAGCGGCGGCAAGATTGAGCGCTTCCGCCATAACGATATGGACCATTTGGAGCGTGTGCTCAAAAGCCTGCCAGATGAAAAAGGTAAACTCCTCGTGGTCGATGGTCTCTTCAGCATGGAAGGCGACATCGCCCCGCTGCCAAGAATGGTAGAACTGTGCGAAGCATACAATGTGCGCTTGATGGTAGACGATGCTCACGCTTTTGGCGTTTTAGGTGGAGGGCGTGGCACAGCAGCGCATTTCGGCCTTACCGATAAAGTGGATTTGATTATGTCTACCTTCAGCAAATCGATGGCTTCGATTGGCGGCTTCATCGCTGGTGACTTTGCTGTTGTGGACTATATCAAGCATCATGCCCGCAGCCTCATTTTTAGCGCAAGTATTCCACCCGCCAACACTGCCACTGTGTTAGCTGCCCTGCAGGTGATGAAAGAGGAGCCAGAACGGATTGAACGGGTCAATCAAAACGGCGCGTTTATGCGCCAGGGTTTCAAGAAATTAGGTTTTGATACCGGTGCCTCCTGCACACCCGTGGTACCGATTATCATCGGCGACGATGCGCGCACGTTTGAAAGCTGGCGTAGGTTATTTGAGGAAGGCGTCTTCGTCAACCCAGTCATCAGTCCGGCTACCTCGCCAGGTCGGCAGCTGTTGCGCACCAGCTACATGGCAACCCACACCCAAGACCAGTTGGAACATGTGCTTGACGTGTTTGCACAAGTCGGCAAGGAATTAGAACTTATCTAGCCAACAATTCTTTAATCGCCCTTGCGAATTAACGAAACTTTAGGTAAACTTGAAAAGTTAAAGATTTAGATAGGAGCGCAAGATGACCCCATTACCAAAGAGAAAGTCCACTTCCGGACGGCGTGACCGCCGGCGTGCACATGATGCCCTTAAAGCTCGCAATAGCGTAAACTGCCCAAATTGTGGCGAACCACGCTTACCGCATCACGTTTGCCCCAACTGTGGTTACTACCAAGGTAGAGAAGTTTTGATTATCTCCAAAGAGTAACTACCATCCTTTTATCATGTAGAAAAAATCCATGCAGTTTGCATGGATTTTTTTATTTTTCTCATTTGAGTTGATAAGGCGCAAAAAGGCTCACCAGTTCTTTAGGTATATAACCGCTCATGCGGATGCCATCAGCCGTAGACTCAATGCGTTGTACTTTTCCCCTCTCGTGGAAAAGCGAGCGCAATTGCCCTTGTTCGAAGGGCAGCATGACCGTGATCTGGGTATATTGACTAATCAACTCCCGCTCGATGGCTGCTAGAAGCGCTTCAAATCCCTCACCGGTTTTGGCACTGATGAAAATTGCTTGAGGATCGGCAATTTGGCGCATTTCCTCCCTTGCAGGTTCATTTAAGAGATCAATTTTATTGAACACTGTTAAGATCGGAATATCCCCTGCGCCAATTTCATCTAGCGTTCCCAAAACAGTACGTTGCTGTTCTATGGCATTATCGTGCGCAGCATCAACGATGTGCACAAGCAGATCGGCTTCGGTAATTTCTTCCAGTGTTGCCCGAAAAGCAGCAATTAATTGGGTGGGCAGTTTCTGAATAAACCCAACAGTGTCTGTTAGTAGAACAGCTTGCCCGCTGGGTAATTCAAGCTGCCGAGTTGTGGGATCTAACGTAGCAAAAAGCTGATCCGCCACGTAGATCCCAGCATGTGTTAGGCTGTTCATCAGGGTGGATTTACCGGCATTGGTATATCCAACCAGCGCCACAACTGGAATATTTGTCTTGCGCCGATGCGCCCGATGTTGAGAGCGCTGTTCTTGCACTTTTTTTAGCTCGTCTTTGATGCGCGAAATGCGTTTTTTAATTTCCCGCCGATCCAACTCTAACTGCTTTTCACCTGGACCCCGTAAGCCAACACCTCCAACCCCGCCAGCTCTTCCGCCACCACCACCAGCCTGCCGCTCCAAGTGGATCCAGGCATGAGTTAAGCGCGGCAGTCGGTATTCTAATTGAGCGAGCTCCACTTGCAGCATCCCCTCATAAGTGCGGGCATGTTGGGCAAAAATATCTAAGATCAGCGCGGTACGGTCAATTATCTTGATAGATTCGCCGATAATCCCCTCCAACTCCCTTTGGTGGCGGGGAGAGAGCTCATCATCAAAAATTACCATATTCACGCCCAACTCGTTCGCCAGCAGCTTGAGCTCTTCTACCTTCCCGCTGCCAATAAAAGTACGCGGGTTTATCGTCTCTATTTGCTGAGTGAGCGTGCCGACTACCTCCACGCCAGCGGTTTCTGCCAAGAGTTCTAACTCTGCTAAGGAATCTTCTAAGCTTAAAGATTGCCCATTTAGTGGACCGACCTGAGCACCAACTAAGATCCCGGTTTCTTTTTCTAAAACGTTTGAATAGCTTTCCTTCAAATATCAAACCTCTCTTAATGGCTTTCAACCCAAGCGACAAGCCGGCGCATCGCCTCTTTTATCTGCTCAGTGGGGGTAATAATCGAAATTCTAAAGTAATCCTCCCCTTGGGGACCGTAGATTTCGCCAGGGGTAAGGCTGACACCAGCTTCATGCAGAACATCAGAACAAAACTGGGCTGTGTCATGATATTTTACGGGCAAACGCACCCATAAATAAAGCGCACCTTTTGGCTTTTCCACTTCAAAGCCCGCTTCAATGAGTCCAGCAAAAACCACATCCCGGCGTTCCTGATAAATCTGGTTGCGCTCCACTAGCCAGGACTGATCGCCTGTCAGTGCTGCGGTGCCAGCGTCCATAATGGGAGCAAAGATGGAAGAATCCATTTGGCTTTTATAGGTTGCTAAGTACCTGACGACATCGGTATTCCCCACCGCCATGCCAATCCGCCAACCAGCCATATTATAGGTCTTGGAGAGTGAGTTGAATTCTACGGCTACTTCTTTCGCGCCTGGCACTTCCAAGATTGAGTGCGCTACGTAACCATCAAAAGTTAAATCGGTATATGGAGCGTCATGCACGATGATAATATCATGGCGCATTGCAAAGTCCACCGCTTTTTGGAAAAAGTCCAGATCTGCCACAGCGCCGGTGGGGTTATTGGGGTAATTAAGCCACATCAGCTTAGCCTGCTGAGCAACTTCCGCTGGAATAGCATCAAAATCTGGCAAGAAGGCATTCTCCTTGCGTAGAGGCATAAAATGCACGCGTGCGCTGGCTAATTCGGCACCTGCCATATACACGGGGTAATAGGGATCGGGCATGAGGACCAAGTCACCAGGATCAAGCAAAGTGTGGTGAATGTTGAAAATGCCTTCCTTCGAACCGATCAAGGCTAAAGCTTCGTTTTTCGGGTCAATGTCAACGCCAAAGCGGTTTTTGTAATAGCTGCTAACCGCGTGAAGAAATTCCGCTGAACCCCCCAACGGGGAATAGCCATGTTTTTTGGGGTTACGCGCAGATTCTACGAGCTGGTCAATGATAAATTGTGCCGGAGGCAAATCGGGTGAGCCCATATCCAAGCGGATAATATCTTTGCCCTGTGCTTTCAGCTCGGCTATAGTCTTATTTAGGGTGGAAAAATAATAAGGTTTAATCTGTTCGACAGTTTTTGCAGGCCGAATTTTCATACTGCGTTCGTTGCTCTCCTTTTTTATTTGTATATTTTGCAGTAAATCGTCATCCCCTATAGTTTATCACTCTATAGTATTTTTCGTGAGATATCCTCCAATTTGATCTACACCAATCATGGTGAAACAGCTCCCAAATTCGATGGCACATATCTTGCAACTATGAGAGCTGACAGCTATACTAGAAGAGGAGGTCTCCTGTGCTTCAGACCCATTATCAACAACCCATCACTACGCCTTCAGCTCACCTGGCAACCACTATGTCACTGCTAAGCTTGACGGCGGATGAACTCCTGGAAAAGGTCGAGTCCGAGCTCTCCTCCAACCCCGCCTTGGAGCTTGTCGAAGAGCGCCGCTGCCCTAATTGCAAGCGTTTGCTCCCACCCAGCGGGCCTTGCCCAATCTGCAGTCAACCAACAGATTACCAATCTGACCAACCGATCGTGTTTGTCTCCGCGCCAGAAGATTTTTACACAGGCAGCAGCCTTGAAGATGAAGACAGACCCGATGAGCCTTACGTCCCCATGACCTTAGACCTGCCAACTTACGTGCTCAAACAAGTTTCTGCGGAGCTGTGCCCTGAAGAACGCCCGATCGCTGCTTATATCCTGAGCCACTTGGATGAAGACGGCTTTTTGACCACTACCCCTTTGGAAATTGCCCGCTATTATCACAAACTCCCCAGTCAAATCACGCCGATCATCGAACGCCTCAAGCACTGCGATCCCATCGGTGTATGTTCAGCGGACCCACGAGAGGCTATGCTCACCCAGTTAGAAGTTCTTGCAGAAACTAACAGCGTCCCGAAGTATACCCGCGAGATTGTCAGCCTTTACCTGCCTCAGCTCAGCCAGCGTCATTATGCAGAGATCGCTCACAACTTGGGCATCGCTTCAACCCAGGTGGAGCAAATTGCAGAATTTATCAGCGAAAACCTTAACCCTTTCCCAGCACGGGCTCAGTGGGGAGATATTCACAAACCTACCAATGGAAACCCTGAGGTATACCACCGACCAGATATCCTGATCTACTTCCTCAACGATAACCCAGAAAACCCGCTGGTGGTGGAAATCATTCATCCCATCCGTGGCACCCTGCGAGTCAATCCTCTCTTCAAAGCCTCGTTAAAACAAGTAGAGGATGAAAAACAAACCGAGTGGAAAGAAGATTTAGAAAAAGCCTCTCTGCTGGTAAAATGCATCCAGCAGCGCTCCAACGCTTTGCGCCTGATGCTTGAAAAATTGGTAATGTTGCAAAAAGATTACATCGTTTCTGGCGAAAAAGAAATGCAACCCCTCACCCGCGCTGAAATTGCCAAGGAACTCAACGTGCATGAGTCCACTATTTCCAGGGCGGTGTCCGGAAAAACCGTGCAATTACCCAATAAACGCATAGTGCCTTTGGCGATCTTCTTTGATCGCAGCCTTTCTCAGCGTACAATTATCAAAGAAATGATTGCAGCTGAAAAACACCCCATGAGCGATTCCGAAATTCAAGAAAAGCTAAAAAAACAGGGCATTGAAATTGCCCGCCGCACTGTAGCAAAATACCGCTCGATGGAAGGCATTTTGCCGGCACATCTGCGCCAAAATAACCACCAAACCGTCACAGGATAGTCCCTTGGCAGGCTCATTTTCGCCCAAACTCCCTTTTGAGCCCCTCTCTGACCATTTACCGAGCTTGGATTATGCTTTGATCCTTGCGTTGATTCCCGCAGCTGCGCTGCTTTATAACCGCAGCGAAGACTTGCTCCTGGCTGCAAACCAGCCATTTGAAGCCCTCACAGGCTACCGCTCGGCAGAATTACAAGGAGTTTCAATAGCGAAACTCCTTTCCAAAAAGTTAGATACAAATCCAACAGGTACTGAAAGCCGAAAAGTGCAACTTAAGGTTGCCTCAGGGGATTCTCTGCCAGTAAACCTGAATATCAAATCTCTCAGCCAAACCAATCAAATCGTCGCGCTCATTTTCAATATGGAGCCATCAACCGCTGCTCTTCAGCAAGAAAATTACTTGCGTGACTTTTTTTCGCAGTTGACTTCCATCACCCAACAGGATTCACGATCCAAAGGGCTCGCCCAGGCAGCTGAAGTCTTAAGAGAGCAACTTCACCCCCAGGCAATCGCCGCGTATGTATTCGAGAGCAAAAAAAATCAACTCTTGCGTATGGATTTAGACCTGGATCTATCAGGCAGCCCCTTCCCTCAGGAATTAAGCGTAAAGGATCTTGCTAACCCTGCAGGTATATCTACTTGGCAAGCTGGGCAAGCAGCTATCACCAGCCTACAAGAAATCGCTTTGGTCCAAGGCAGCCAATACCTGCTCACCCTTCCGCTTCTCTATAATCAAACTTTACAAGGTTGCCTCATCGCCTCTGGAAACGGAGCCTTAACCGAGGAAACTTCAGTGGAGCTTGAATTCTTAGCAAAGCTCACTGCCAGCACGCTTCACCATTTGGCTTGGATGGAAAATGCCCAGCAGACACTACAAAACGTGCGTCAGTTGTTGCAAATCGAGCATGCGCTTATAGACAGCTTAGAAGAAGGCGTTATTCTGCTCACGCCCGAGCTGCTAATTGCCGAGATGAGCCCAGCTGCAGAGAGCATGTTAGGTTACGCCACAAGTGAGGCTTTCCGCCAAAAAGCCGAAATGGTTTTAATTGGTAACCAATCACTTGCCGGAATGTTTGCCTCAGCTCAACAAGGGATCAGTACCCAAATCGGGCAGGATTTCCACCTGAGCACGCGCACAGGCAGGTCTTTTCAGGCTGAAATCCAATGCATTCCTGTGCTTTCAGAAGAAAAAGTTGTTAGCATCATCCTAATATTGCGCGATCGTAGCCAGAGCGAACAAATTCGCGTCAAAAATCAAGAGCTGGAACAGCGCGCTTGGCTCGGCGAGCTTTCGGCTGTGTTTGCCCACGAAGTTAAAAACCCTATCAACAGCATTATGACCGGCTTGCAATACATGGGCATGACCATGAAGCCAGGTGACCCGCACCAAGAGCTTATCAGCCGCCTGCAAAACGACTGCATGCGCCTCACCCACTTGATGGACTCGACCCTCGTGTTTTCTAAACCGGTGGACTATCGCTTAGTACCCGTGGATTTGAGCACCATGATTCCGCAACTTCTGGAAAAAGTCGCACCGCGGATGACTAACCTCAAAATCAAGTATAATTTTGACGCTCACCCAGACCATCCCATGGTAAAAGCGGACTTTCGCGCCTTGGAGCGAGTATTTGAAAACCTAATCAATAATGCCATTCAAGCCATGGAAAAATCCGGCGGCACATTAAATATCAAAGTAACCGAGGCTGATCCACACCTCATTCCAGCGCAATACGATGTAATTGTCGCGGATTCTGGTCCTGGGATTCCTGATGACCTGCGTGAGCATATCTTTGAACCTTTCGTTACCACCAAGAGCACAGGTACAGGCTTGGGCTTGGCAATTTCAAAAAGGATTATGACCGCACACAAAGGCAATCTTTACGTAGAAAGCTTTCCAGGAGGCACCATGTTCCATGTGCTCATCCCCAAAGCTGATTAAGGAATTATGTCTGCAACAGTTTTAGTTGTCGATGATGAAGAAACCGCCCGCTTGGTCGTCTCTGATTTCCTGCGAAATCGAGGCTATGAAGTCTTGGAAGCGGGTACCATGGCAGAGGCGCGCAAGTATATCGCTCAGGGCGTCACCGATATCATCATCTTGGATGTACGCTTACCCGATGGATACGGCCCTAACTTGCTGAACGAAACTGCGTTGCTGCCCATGCGCCCCCAGGTCATCATCATCACCGCACATGGTGAAATTAGCATGGCAGTGGAAGCGATGAAAAACGGCGCGCAAGATTTCATCGAGAAGCCGTTGGACTTGCTCGAACTCGAAAAATCGGTTAAACGCGCTGAAGAAGTCGTCTCGATGCGCCGGGAGCTCAACCATTTGCACACCTCTAACGAGGGGCTCGACGAATTCATCATTGGCAGCTCGCCGGCGATGCAATCTGTGGTCAGTTTAGCACGGCGCGCTTCAGATGCTTGCGTTTCCGTATTGATTACCGGACCAACCGGCAGCGGTAAAGAGGTTTTGGCAAATTACATTCACAAAACCGGACCGCGCGCAAACAAACCCTTCATAGATGTCAATTGCCCTGCTATCCCCGCTACCATGTTCGAGACGGAGCTATTCGGGCACGAAGCTGGCTCCTTCACCAACGCTACCCACCGCAAGCTTGGCTTGATGGAAGTCGCGGATGGCGGGGTCTTGTTCTTGGATGAAATTGCTTCAATGCCATTGGAGCTGCAAGCTAAATTACTCCGTGCCATCGAAGAACGTTCTTTCCGGCGGCTGGGTGGGACGAACCTTATCAAGGTGGATGTGCAGATTATCGCTGCGTCCAACCGCAACCTTAAAGAAATGATGGCTAACAACACCTTCCGGGAGGATCTGTATTACCGCCTTAAGGTTGTTGACCTGGATTTGCCCCCGCTCGCGCAACGGACGGAAGATATTCCTGAGTTGGTCGGGCTGTTTTTACGTAAATACAACCTCAATATGGGCAGCAATATTACCGATGTAACCGAACGCGCCATGAATGCCCTCATGGCTTATGATTGGCCCGGCAATATCCGCGAACTGCGTCACGTCGTCGAACGCGCTGTCCTCTTATGTGATGACGCTGCGATAGACCTTAATCACCTTCCTCCTGAAATTGTGAATAGCACTGCCGCCAAGCGTTGAGATTAGCCTGCCTGGCACATAATTTGCATCTATGCCTCTAATAGCGTTTTTATGAGGAGGCTTTTATGCTACCAGATAAAGTGATTTTATACGTGGGTTATGCACTCTCGGTTTTTGGCGTCATTTGCTTATTATTGAGCATCGTCATCCTGGCACGCCAAGCAATCAATAAGAATGTCGAAACCATCGCCAAGCAAACCACCAAATTGGCAGAAAAAGGGATAACTGACGGAGCCAGCGGTCTGGTAGGGAACGCCTCCCTGCTGATTAACTCACTCAATGAGCTTTCCCGATCCACCACTGGGATTGGGATTTTCTTTGTCTTCCTAAGTTTGGTCTTGTTGGCAGCAGCTTATTACTTCCTCAAGCCCTTTATTGGCTTGCCCTAAATAAGCTCACACCCAGATGCAAAGGAAAGGAGGCGGTAATGAGCGCTGAAAGCTTTTTACGCGAAGTGATGGATCGCTTCGGCTCTGCACAGGGCAGAGCGATTATTAGCGCATTTCGCAATGAACGCCTGGTCTGGAAAGAAATCGAGCAAGGGAACCGCATCAGCGGGTTTTTGCAATTTGCTCAGTCTGACCCAGCCTTGTGGCAGCCAGGTGTCTTAGCTGCATTTGTGGTTGATTCAGACCTGCCGCATCAAAACTTGCGAGATTCAATGGTTGAGATTCCGCAGGCTATCAAAGACAAAGCTAGCAAAACGCTCGAAACTATCCGCCTGACTGGCTTGGAACCCAGCTCATTGGAAGAAGCCGGTTTGATGGCGCTCAGTTTGCGCCAATTCTACCTTGCCAAGCAGAGCTGGGCAGAGGCTGCGGAATTCCTCGCCACACCACGCAATAACCTCAACTTATGGCAGGCAGCCTTTGCCTGCGCACCAGCGCTTCTCCCTCAATTTGCTGACCTTGTGCAGGAACTCCTGCAGACCACACCCCCAACGCTGGTACCCAAGACCGCTGAACTTATTGTGCATGCAGTCGAATGCACCCCTGCAGATGCGGATGCACGGTTTCAACATTTAGCCGATGCATTCGAACATGCCAGCTTAGACTTCCAACGCGTCTGCCTGCAAATTTTGGAAAAATACGAAAACAAGCGCTTCATCGAGCGTTTAGCCGCTAACTTCTTAGCTGCAAACGAGCAAATCGAAGAGAAAGCCGCTTTAACCCCAAAATTAGCAATTTCAACACCGTACGATACGGTCCAAGAATTGCAGAAAATTGCCTTTCTAAACCGAGCTGCAGGGCAAAAAGAGGCTGCGCTGGAGGCAATTCAAAAAGCCTTTGAAGCGTTGAACGCCAATCAGGCTCAACTAATGCGCGAGTTAGCCTTTGAATTGGAAAAGACCGATCCAGAAGAAGCACGTAAAACCTGGGAAGAAGTGCTGCGCTTAGCCCCAAACGAGCCTACATACAAAGAAGAGTATGCAGAATTTTTACTCTTGCACGAAGATGAGGAACAAGCACTCGATTTACTCAATCAGTTGCCAGACTCCCCCAACAAGACGCTGTTGTGCTTACGCTACCCGCACTTGCGCGGAAGGCTTAACTTGAATGGCGATTCCTTGAAGGAAATTAGCGCTGCCCCTATTAGCTCAATCAAAGAAACCTCCCGTCTCGTCCAACAAGGGGACTATCTGCGCGCCGCGCAATTCGCCTTCGAGAATAAACAATACACTTTAGCAGAAGACCTGATTACCAAAGCCTTAGAGGAAGATCCAAACGATGTCGATACACTCCGATTAGCCGGCGAAATTTACCGACACACCGCCGATATCGATGCAGCGATACAATCTTCCGTTCTTGTGTCTCTCTACGAACCTGAGGACCGGAACAATCAGATTGCGCTCGCGAATCTCTTCTTGCAAACCCAACAGCCAGAAAAAGCCTACGAGATTTACCACCAAATCATATCCTCAGATCCTGAGCCAAAACGTGCCAACTTGTTAACTTACGCAGATGTCGCGATTAAAGCCGGCAAGCCTGAGGTTGCCATCCCTATCTGCGAAAACTTTCTCGCCCGTGATATTTTGGATGGGGAAGCTTTAGTTACCTTGTGTAATGCCTACATTCAAATAGGCGAAGAGGAAACTGCTATTAAACTCCTCGAGCAAACCTCAGCAATCGCACCTGAAAAGCCCGATAGCTGGTTAGCTTTAGCGCGCATTTGGACGAAACTAAGCCAGACCGATAAGGCGATGGAATCATTGCGTAAAGCCAAAGAGGCTCTACCTCCGCATCGCGAAATATTGACGGAATTAGGCAAACTCTACTTAGAAAACGATAAGCCTACCGAAGCAATCGGGGTACTCAAACAGGCTTACCAGCTTGCGCCAGATGATGCTCAGGTGCGCCTACTGCTGGCTAAAGCCTTTTTAGCGCATGGCTACCTCAATGAAGCTTGGTCCGTGCTGCGCCCGCTGGAAAATGATTACACCTCCGACCCAGATTTAGCCCAGACGCTTGGCAAAATTTTGTTCGAAATTGGCGACTTAAGCAGTGCGCAGCCAATGCTGCGTTTTGCCTGGCAAGCCAGCCGTAAGGACGAAGCCCTCAAGGACTACGTCAGATTACTGTTAGCCCAGCAAGATTTGAGCTCCCAACCTAAAACTATGGTCCAGAAGGAGCTCAGTGCCTTGCAGAGTGCAGTATGCGAGCGCGCATCTCGAGAAAGCAACGCATTTGATTTCAAAGTTTTAGCAGCCGATATAGACTTTGCCCAAGGTAAGATCGAAGCAGCTTACCAGGCTTATCTTGAGCTGCTCAATCAACCTGAAGCCAAAGCTCCGCAAACCTATTATCATGTGCAGCACCAATTAGGTCGCAGCGCCCTTATCTTGAGGGATTACGACACGAGCCTTTCCGCCTTGCAAGAAGCTATGATGGTGAATCCCACCGATCTACGCGTACGGCATACCCTTGCAGAGGCTTATATTGCTGCCGGTTCACGCAGCGAAGGGCTGGCAGCTGCGCGCGCTGCGCTGCAGCTTGCCCCTACCGACTTAGAAAACGTGCTGTGGTATAGCGACTTCTGCACGCGCAACCGCAACGAACGTGACGCCATTCAGCTGCTTAAAGATACGCTCCACTTGCTGCCAGACGAACGCGCATTGTACTTAGCTTTAGCGCGCACTTATCTGGCTGCTGGCGAACCAGAAGAAGCCAAACAAACCCTCAGCCGCATGCTTGCCACCGAGGGGATTTCCACCGAAGAATACGTGAATGTCGCCAATATTTACCTGCACATGAACGATTCAGCTGAGGCTTCTAAGATTATTAAGAAAGCTATCGCGAATAACCCCTCGCCCGATTTTGCAGAAACGCGGGATCTGGTTATCTCTATCCTGCGGCTCGGCGATGCAGCTGCAGCAATGCAACTCCTCAGCGAACTCGAAGGTGAATTAGGTGCTCATCCTGCTTATCCACTGCTAAAATCAGATACTTTAGCAGCCAATAAACGGTTCATTCCTGCCTTACAAGAATTAGAAGGCTTGCTGCGAGAAGTGGAATTTGCCAGCGAAGTATTACCTTTCGAAGCTTTCACAAGTACAGATCAAGGGCAAGACATCATTGAATACAGTAAAGCCGGGGTTTTCTACCGCGCAGCTCAGCTGGAGCGCATCACGGGGGACCTGGCAGCAGCACACAAACACGCCGCACA
>BAABOD010000003.1:56081-60966 GCA_040371255.1 Anaerolineaceae bacterium
CTCAGCTGGAGCGCATCACGGGGGACCTGGCAGCAGCACACAAACACGCCGCACAGGCTTCCAGCCTGCAACCAGAGAAGCTTAGCTACCTCTTGCTCAAAGCAGAGCTGGATTTTAGCTTGCTCAAATCTGAAAAGCTCGAAACAATCCTAGATTCATTGGGTCAAGCAGAAGACGCCGCTGCCCGCCAAGCCATAACGCATCTGTTAGCAACGCACGCACTTTGGCAGCAGGATGAAGGCAAGATTAGTTTGTTGATGGAGCATTTCCTTAGCCGTGAACCTCAGACGCCGGTCTACTTTGCCTGCCGCGCGTTCATGGCCTGGCAGCAAGGACAGCAAGCAGAAGCACAGGCACATCTTCTCGCCGGCGAACAGCTTCTTAATGACCTTGCCATAAACTCAGCGCTGCAATCTTTCAGCATTCCAATGCATTTTGCTTGGGTTTGGCAAGCCTTTGCACTTGCTCTGGCAGCTTGGGAATGCCAAGCTTGGGAGCTCGCCAATAAATGCTTCGGGTATGCGCTCTCAGAAGCCAAGACTAACCCCGTCATTAATCAAGCATTAGCTGATTACCTCGTTGAAAAAGCTCGCGTCAGCGCGAACGCTGAAACGTTGCACATCCTGACGCATAAACCTGCGCCATATTCCCCAGAGAAATTCGACCAAGAGGTGCATGAAGAGCAGATTTCGATTGCCGGGCGCTACCTCTCTGCGGCAGAAATGCTCCCAGCCTTAAAAATTGGACAAGCTGTGTTCACCTCGCGCTGGGATAACGAAGATGAGCTGAAAGCTTATATAAAAACCAGCCGCCAAGCTGCACAAGTGCTTTCGGTGCAATTAAGTGACGAGGCAATTGACACAATCTGTGCTGCCTTTCCTGAGGATTTTGAAGTTCAATTCCAGGGTGCATTACAGATTCTCTACAGAAATCCGGGTCTTTGTGCCGAGAAAGCTTCTGCACTTCTTGCAAAAGCACCCAAGAACCCATGCCTCTACGCCCTGCAAGCTCTTGCCAACCAAGCTGAACCCGAAATCGCCACGGAAGCCATGGAGAAAGCACTGGAAATCTGGCCGGACGAACCTGATTGGCATGCAATCGCGGCAGCGCTCTACGAGCAGCAAGAGCGTTACGATCAGGCTGCGCAGCATTTAGAAGAGGCAATACGCATCCAACCTAAACAAGCCCGTTACTGGCAAATGTTAGGTGATATCAAGGTGCTCGAAAAAGACTATCACGCCGCGCGGGATTACTTTAGCAAGGCGATCGAACTATTCCCGGATAATGCTGAGGCTTTAAGCGCTTTGGCAGTTATCAATCAACAGTTAGGAGAATATCAGGCAGCAATTGCTTGCTTAAAACAGGCGGAGCAACTCGACCCTGAAAATAAGTTTTACGCTCAGCAAATCGCCGAGTGTTACTTAGCCCTAAAAGACTACAGCGCAGCTCTGGAGCAAGCCGAGCGTGCCCTGCAAGCTGACCCTCGCTCTATTTCAGCACTGCTCACCAAGATAAAAGCCCTTATCGGAAAGCGCCAGTTTGATCAGGCTCGAAGCAACCTGCAAGCAGCGAGAAAACTTGTCACAGATACGATTCCTTTCGACCTGCTCGAAATCGAGCTGGAATCGACTGTGAGCAAAAAATCCGGTTTAGCCGCCTGCTTGGCTTTAGCTGAAGCTTACCCAGATAATGTGGATGTGCTCAACAATCTCGCTTACTACTACTTAGAAGCTGGAATGCAAAACCAAGCGGAAGAGACTCTCTACCGGAGCTTAGCCATCGATCCACACAATGCCTACACCTTGCTTTCGTTAGGGCGTATTGATCGTAAACGCGGCAACCTCGATCAAGCCTTGGCGCATCTCAGCCAAGCCATCGCCATCAACCCCAGCCTAATTGAAGCTTACCTCGAGATGGGGAAAACTTACCAAGACCGCCGTGATGTTGAAAAAGCGCTGGAAACCTACCGCCACGCCATCGATATGGTGGAAAAAGATCCACGAGCTTATGTTTTGGCTGCTGCAGCTTACAAAGAGAGCAGAGACTACCAAAATGCAGAATATATGCTCCGCCAGGCAGCGGAACTTTCTCCCAACGACCCCATAATTCGCCGGCAGTTAGCTTCCATCGTTGCCCTCAACCTGGTAAATAACTTGCAGGAGGCTCCAAAAAGAAGATGATCCCTTATCAAGTAACCAAAAATGAAGACCCAACCTTGATTCGGCGCAGCAAGTTCCTAATGCTGCTGCAAACCGCCATGGCGAAGCACGAGTACCAATTTGCGCGCCAAGCCACCCTAATATGGTTAGCAAGCTACCCAGGGGATTTGCTGATTAGTTTTGTGTATGCTTCCATCCTCTCGGAGCTTGGTGATACCGAAATGGCGGCTGGCAAGCTGCAAAAGGTATGCGCCTATGATCCAGAATTCCCCGAGGCGCTGAGCTTGCTCACCCAGTTAGTCCACGGAGAAGCGATTGATGCTGAATATCACTCAGCCTTGGAATACCTCCGCCAAAATCCAGCTCCAGTTCCCCCTATTGCCAAATGGTTTGCACCGCTTACCAATGCGCGCCGAGCGTATCAACAAGATAGTTTAGCCGCAGCCGAAAAAGCCGTCTTGCAAGCGTTGGCGCTGAACCCCAACCTGCCCTTGCCAGCCATCTTGCACATGCAAATCGTTTATAAGAACAACAATTTCACTTTGCTCTCCACCTTGGCAGATATTTATGGCAACCGCTGGCCAGATTGCATCCAGATCAAGTTACTTTCAGCTTTGGCAGACATGAAGCAAGGCGAAGATGCACGCGGAGTAGAGAAGCTACATTGGAGTGCGGCGCATGACGTCAGCGGACAAGTGATCGAGCGCTTGCTCGGCTCTAATCATCCTTTTAAACCCATCTGGCCAGAAGATCTCAAAGTTTACATAGATCTGCCAGTGCCTGCTTCTATAGCTGTAGAGTTGGGTTGGAATGCGCTAAGCCCATCCAGCACTGTAAGTGCACTTTCCGAAGAGCCTGAAAAAACCAAAGCCATCCCCGTGGGCAAAAAACCTGCGGGATACGTCTCTGTCTCTGATCTGAGCGAAGAAGTCGATTTCTCAGAAGTTCCCCCGGAATCTTTCCTGATGAGCAAGTCTCCGAACTTTGCCAATGAAAAACAGCAAAAAGCGCGTAATGAGACTGTCGAAACGCTCAACGAAATCCAACAAGAATTCGATAAACTGGCTAAGTCAATCCGTAAGACCGAACTTAGCTCCGCGGATGCGCGCTTTCCGAATTATGTCTTGCTCACTTCCAAAAGCGCGCTGACGCAAAAATATGGCGCGAATACTGCCAATGTGATTATTGACTCAATGCAGAGTTTGGCTCTCAAGATTACCGCCCTTCCTGGGTGGAATAGCGTTGTGTTCGTGCCGGATGACGCTGCTAACACCACCGAGCTTGGCCTTAGCCCCAGCCTGGCGAATGACCCGTGGAAGGTGAAATTAGCCATAGCGGATCTGGATAAGAAGCTGGCAAGTAAAGGAGAAATGATTGGTGCGCTATTGATTATTGGCGGTAATGACATTATCCCCTTCCACCAGCTGCCCAACCCCACTGATGATAGCGATACAAGCGTTCCCTCGGATAACCTCTACGCGACGGTAGATGACAACTATTTCGTTCCGCAGTGGCCCGTCGGACGCATTCCCGATGAAGCCGGCAATGATTCTGTCTTCCTCATCGAACAGCTGCGCTACTTGAATAATGAATATGCCCTCAAAGTGCAAGCCAAAACCATCATTACGGGGACTGTTTTTGAAAGTTGGTTGGCATCCTTACGCGAATCAATCGCGCAAGCATTACAAACCTTTCGCAAGAATGAAAACCTCGGGTATTGCGCCGAGGTATGGAAAGTCCCCAGCTCTGATGTGTTCAGTGTGATTAACCGCGGAGATCACATTCAAACCTCTCCGCCAGTAGATTCGACGAAATTAGTACTCAATTTACACCCTAAGCCGCAATTTGGGTATTTCAACCTGCACGGCGTACAGGAATCCGCGGAATGGTACGGGCAGGCGGATCTAACCCGATCTGCTAACCCAGTCGAATATCCGGTTGCCTTGATTCCTTCAAATCTAAACAATAATGCCTCTATTCCGGATATAGTCTTCAGCGAAGCTTGTTATGGCGCCAATATTATCGAGAAAACCGCGGATCAAAGCTTAGCAATGCAGTTTTTAGCAGCGGGTAGCCGTGGTTTTGTTGGTTCCACCTGTATTGCTTATGGCTCCGTAGAGCGTCCATTGATTGCCGCAGATTTGCTCGCGCATCAATTTTGGACGCATATTCAAAATGGTATTCCTGCAGGTTACGCCCTTATGCGCGCCAAGCTCAACCTGGCGAGTGCTATGGTGCAATCTCAAGGATACTTAGACGGCGAAGACCAAAAAACGCTTTTATCTTTTGTGCTCTATGGCGACCCCTTAGCGAGCAAGGGTAGTCTCAAATCCATCCCTAAGCCGCTCATCCGACCCGCTAAGAAACCCACAATCAAGACTGTTAGCGATTCACCAGAAGAAACCATCATGGCTCCAGAGGAAATGCCCGATGAAATCCTGGAAAACGTTAAAAAGGTAATTACTACCTACCTACCCGGCTTGGATAATGCTGTAGTAGCTATCAATCCGCAACTGACTAACTTCTCGTTAGATCCTGCTGCTGCCGAAAAACGTAAGGGGCATAAGCATTACTTGGAAGGCGGCGAAAGGTATGTAGTTACCCTCAAGAAAAACGTGCAAGTCAAAGAGATCAATCACCACCACTTTGCCCGGGTGACGTTTGACCGCAAGGGCGACGTGCTCAAGCTCAGCATCTCGAAATAACCTTATAAGCCATTACTCCTC